>JAITKA010000159.1 GCA_031278635.1 Deltaproteobacteria bacterium
GGGCTAGCAAGTGGGCTTAATAAACCATATATTCCTTGTTGGAAAAAACATTGGTTGCCTTAAAAGCCATAAGATCAAGGATAGAAAAAAATTTGGTTGCCTTAAAAGCCACATGATCCTAGATACAAAAAAATATTGACATTCTCTGGTTTTTAAGTTTATCATATTTACGACAAATTTAGCAGTCAATAGATTGTAATTCTAGACAATTGCTTTATTTACACTAGATATTGACAGCCAAGGCTAAGGATGGGCTAAATGTCGCGTCACAACGATTGCCCTGGCCTTGATATTGGTACTGAGATTTGGTTATCGGGTAGGCCATCACCTAACAGTTGGGCGACATACGCGACGCTGGGGCTGGCCATCTAGTTTAGGTTTTGGGCTCAAAGGCTGACAACATTTTAAAAAACCGACCTAAATTCTGGTTATCGACCCGGTAACGGGAAGACATTAAAAGGCTTGGATAGGGTTTGTTTGGATTATATTACTGCCCCGACCGCGGTCGGGCGCGCGTTTGGGTGAACCATATGAAACGTCTACTCAAGATCATTTGCCCGGCGCTTGGCCCCGGGCTAGCCCTGGGCTTGGCGGTGGGCCTTGTTTTGGCCCTGGCCCTTGTGGTTGGCGCTCCCGAGGCCCAGGCCCAGACGGCCCAGAGCTACGTGGTCCAGCAGGGCGACACGCCCAATAAGATCGCGAGGCGCTTTTACGGCAAGGGTAACCTGGGCGGAAGGCTCCTTACGGCCAACAGAAACTTCCTGGCCAACCCCAGAAGGCTGACCCCGGGCGAGAAGATATACCTTTTCTCGCTGGAGACGCTGAACCTTCGCAAGCCCGTGGAAATGCCGCCGCTGCCGGAGTTCTCCCCGGAGGCCCTTTATGAGACCAACAAGCTTTTGGAAAAGTCCTTCCCCAAATACGTGACCTTCGTCGGGGACGTAAGGGGTATCGGGGGCACGGGCGTCTGGCGGGTTAAAGTGGCCACGAGGCATCCGGTGACCAAGGAAGCCATCGAGGGCTACTACGAGGTCCGGCCGGTCGGGGAGGTCATCGCCTCCACCGAGCTTGGCGACATCACCCTGACCAACGACGGCGTCTCCAGGACGGCCTTCGGCCGTACGCTCCTGTCTACGGGCGACAACATCATAGTCCGTTTCACCCAGGACCTGGCCAAGATCCTCGATTCCGACACCTACGAGGAGTCCGATCCCTATTTCCGGACCTTCCCGGTCTACTCCTTCGGGGCGGTCGTCCACGAGCCGGACAGGAACAGCTCCAATTTCGCCAAACCTCTCGGGAACATAATAAAATACAAGGGGAACATCACCGTGGGGGCCAGGGGGGAAACCAGCATCCCCGCCTCGGCCTACGCCTCGGGCCGGGAAAAGTCCACGCCCAGGGTCGACCACATAAACGACCTCGAGCCCGTGACCTACGTGGCCCACGTCGCCTACTCCGAGGAGCCCATTATAGTTTCCGACAAGATATTCGTTTTCGTGCCCATCGAGCCGGGGCCCGAGCGCCGCTTGGATTCCCCTTACGTGGAACCGCCAAACACTTACGTCTCCACCGGGCAGTGACCGCTTGACAGCCCCCGGCCCCGTGGCGGGCCCGGGGGGCGGCTTTGGGACGAAAATTTCCCCCGGCGGTCGGCCGGGGGCATTGTAGGTGAAAAACATGTTGAGAGCTTTAGTCGTATTGGCCCTGGCGGCGGTAGCCGTTTCATTGATCGCCGCGGCCTGCGGCCCGATGGCCGCGCCCAGGACCGCCATCAGGACCTTCAACGTCTGCGAGGGCAGATACACCAGCGACCTCAGGGGCGTCCCCTATGCCGCCGCCAGGGTCGACAGCTGCAAGGTGGCCCTGGAGCCCTTCGACATGGGCGCCTGGGTAGAGGCCCCGCTCAACTCCCACAAGGCCAAGGGCCTTAACACGGTGGTCCTGGGCTGCGCCAACCTCACCCCCTCGGCCGCGGGCTGCGAATACGGCGGGCTCCTTGGGCACTCGGTCACCTTGACCATGAACTTTGACATGGCCAAGTACCCCGACACGGCCGTGGTCCAGAAAGCCGTCCTGGCCGTGAGGATCCGGGAGAACGCCAGTCATTTCGCCGAGGCGGTCCAGCTCCGCGGGAGGCAGATGATCTCGGACACCTTCCAGAGCCTGGGGGCCAACGTCACCCAACCGGGCACCCTTCCGGGCTGGGTGACCTTCGACATAACCGAGTTCGCCGCCAGGGCCATCAACGAGCGCCGGAACTCCGTCTCCTTCGAGCTCTCGCTCCCCTGCGGCCGCTCGGAGTTGGAGCTCACGACGGTTAGCGTTTTGGAAAACCAGCCCAAGATAATAGTCGAGTACAAGTGAGCCCTTGCGGGCCAGCTTAGGATTTACGCCCCCCGGCGGGGGGCCGATACCCCGGCGAGGGGTTTAAGCCCCCCGGAGGCGGGTTAAGCCCCCCGGCGGGGGCGAGGAACAAACAGCGGAGTTTTACCATGAGAAAATCGCTGACCCTTTTGGTCGCCCTGGCGATCGTGTCCCTGGGCGCTACGGCGGGCGCGCTGGCCCAATACGATCCCGAAGTCAGCCTCTCCCGCCAACTGGTGGCCGATCAGGGTCTGTTTTTCGGGCTGGCCGAAAGCAACATTCAAGGCATGGCCGTTTCCCGCGACCAGGGGGCCGACCCGAACGTCAGCCTTTCCAGGCTTGGCCTGAAGCCCGAGACCGTTTTCGGGAAAAACCTGGCCATACTGAAGCAGCCCTTTAATTCCTCCAGCTGGCCCATCCTGACCTGGGCCGTCTACCTGGGGGACGAGAAAGCCGTAAACCTCCTGCTGCGGGCCGGGGCCAGGGTCAACGCCCCCGACGAGTACGGGGCCACGGCCCTCCACTGGGCCGCCCAGACGGGCCGCTACGCCATAGCCAAGGCCCTCCTCAATAACGGCGCCTCCTGCCAGGCCAGGGACTTCCGTGGGGCCACGCCCAAGGACTGGGCCATGATGTCTAGCCAGTACGATCTGGTGCGCCTGATCGACAGCCGCTCCTGCCGGGTCATGCCCGTGGGCGACGAGGACCAGGACGGCGTCCCCGATAACCTCGACCAGTGCCCGGGCACCCCGCTGGGGGCCCCGGTGGACGAGCGGGGCTGCTGGATAGTGGCCTATGCCGCCTTCTTCGATTTCGACAAATCCTACATCAAAAGCGAGTACCTGCCCCACATCCAGCAGTCGGCCCGCGTCCTGGCCAACAACCCGGGCGTGAACGTGACCGTGGTCGGGCACACGGATAATGTCGGCTCCGATGAGTACAACTACAACCTCGGCCTCCGGAGGGCCCAATCGGTCATAAGGGAGCTGGTCAAGAACGGCGTGGCCGCGGGCCGCCTGACCCCCGAGTCCAGGGGCGAGTCCGAGCCCATCGAGACCAACTCCACCAGGGCCGGCCGGGCCCGGAACCGCCGCGTGGAGATCCACGTGAACCAGCAGTTGGGCATTACCGGCGCCAACTAGCCCCCCAACCCAAAAGCCCCGCCCGATCGCGAGATTGGGCGGGGCTTTTTTTATTCTTGGGGGCGGGCCGGTCAGTAGATCAGGCCGACCTTTTCCTTGACCGCGTCCATGGTGATCGTGGCCACCTTCCGGGCCTTGATTGCCCCGGCGGCCATGATCTGCCTGACCTCGTCGGGTTTTTTGGCCAGGGCGTATCGCTGTTCCCTGTAGGGCGCGAAATAATCCCAGATGGTCTCGATCAGCTCCTTCTTGACCACGGAATACTTGAGGCCGGGCTTTAGGTACCGTTCCCTCAGCTCGGCCTGGCCCTCGGGGCTAAGGAACAGCCTGTATATCCCGAAAATGTTGCAGGTCTCGGGGTCCTTCACGTCCGAGACGGCCTTGGCGTCGGTGACTATGGCCATGACCCTCCGCTTGAGCTCGTCCTTTTCCAGGAAGATGTCGATGGCGTTGCCGTAGCTCTTGCTCATCTTCTGCCCGTCGATGCCGGGAATGGTGGCCAGATCCTCGTCGATGCCGGCCTCGGGCAAGACGAAGGTGGGGCCGTAGACGTGGTTGAAGGAGCCGGCGATGTCCCTGGCGAT
>JAITKA010000035.1 GCA_031278635.1 Deltaproteobacteria bacterium
TACCCGGTGTTGGCGATTCCATCGGAGAACGTATTGGCCTACGGGTCCTCGGATTATTACGCGGACGCTTCGATGTCGGGCAGCCAAAAGAGCCCTGAGGGTGGCCCCCAGGGAATGGCAAGCGGTGAGGGGGGTAAAGCCCCTGTGGATTGGCCGCATGGAATGACGGTAAGCGGGGAGTTGGTTACGATTGAATTAAACGGGGAGACGATTGGTAAGATTAGGGATATAGAACGGTTAGAGGGATATTACCCAGAGGGCTCGAATAGTTTTTATAAAAGGGTATTGGTTAGGGTCATGGAAGGCAAGAGAAGTGTTTTGGCATGGACCTACGTGATGCCGCTTGAGGCCTGCTCCGGGTATAAGCCTATTTCGGGCGGTTCGTGGGGTTAAGGGTCCCGGGGCGAAGCCCCGTGGGTTTTTGTTTACGGCCCTTGGGAGGCTTTGCCCGATTAAAGCCGGCGAGGTCGTTTTGCTGGGGGGAACCCCCGGTTATCCCGGGACCTGAAAACGCCGGGGCCTTTTTCCCGTAGGCCTTGGGCTAGCTAGGGACCCTCGCCCGTTCTCCCCAGGCGCCTTTGGGTTTGGCTCATGGGGGCGGTTATACCGAGCCCTGGCGGATGGGCGGGTGACCTTGCGAGAGGGTAGTTTTGGGCCGGCCTGGTTTTTGGCTTCCGCAAGGCTTAGGGCTTGGTGGCCACAAAACGAAAAAGCCTTTGAATCCCGCAAGCCGGGGGGATTGAAAGGCTCAGTAATCGTGTCTGGTGGCGGGGACGACGGGATTTGAACCCGCGATCTTCTGCGTGACAGGCAGACGTGTTAAACCGCTTCACTACGTCCCCGCGAAATTGTTCAAAAATGGACGACAAATTTGGGGCCCCATTGAGCTCTTGGCCGCCGACCATCGAATTTCTTACTTTAGCAAAATTTTTTGATTTGTCAACGGTTATTTTGCCGACCATTCCGATCGACCGGTCCCAAGGCGGGTGGACACCCGACCGCCCGGCCCTCATGTCACAAGGCGAGGGGCATATTGCCCGGCCTGGGCGGGACGGGTATAATGGAGTCCCAACAACCGCTTACTCCTTACGGACCGGGAATGAACCATTTCGCCAAAAGGCGAGGCCTATCATGACGGGGGCCAAATATGGCCGGCGCGTCAAAGCCAATCCCGTCCCGGCGCCAATCGGGAAGCCGCCGAAAGGGACGCTCTAGACGAATGGGCAAACGGGGTCGTGCCCTTCGGACGGGAATGTGGGGAGGGAACCGATGGATCCGGTACCGGTGGGCCGGGCGAGGCCGAAAACCAACCCGGCGGCCATGGCGCAGGGTTGGGCGGATGGTTTTTCGAAAACGGAAGCGAACGAAGCCGATGCGCACGCTTACGCGGCGGCACAATTCCGCCTTATGCGGAGATGGCCGAGAAACAAAGGTTACGGAGCTTGACCGGGGTTATTATCCCCGAAAAGGAAGGGAGGGTAAAATGAAATCGCCTGGAATGGGAAAGAAGAACGCCAAATTTAAGGCCGACAGGGCAAAAGCCGAAAAAGCCAAGGCCGCCGAGGCGGAAGCCCGGAAAGCTGAAGGCGCCGAGGCCGAGGCCCCGGCGGCCGAGGCCGCCGGGGCTAAGACTGAGTATGCCGGGGCCGCATGGATTCGGTCCATGACGGCGGAATTGAAAACGTTCCGGGACGAATTGGCGAATATCCAATGGAAGCCCCAAATCATTTTGGATGATGGCGATGATTTGCGCGAACCCATCTTCCAGTTTACTGAGCTTTCGCACCTTAGGGGCGTACCGGGAATCCCCCCTAGTATGGGAGAAGGGAAGATTTTTGTAAGAGCAAGCGAAAGCGATAAGAATACGCTGAGAGTTTACCTTAAAGGTTTTGGAATAAGGGATTTGGAGACCTTCTGGAAATCGATGAGAATGTTATTCAAATCTCATGGGGAGTATAACGCTTTTCGTTCCTTCCGGGAGGAGCGCCTTGGGTTTGACCCAAATACCCTGATCGGCAATGAGCGCAGGATATATGACAGCAGGATGGCTTTGGCCGAACAATTGCACGAAATATGCGGTAACGTCGGCTTTCTCGCCTGGGATGTTGGCGAGGGCATCGACCTGTGTCGCCACGCCTATTCCGCCGGGTTCCTTTCGAGTAAAAGCGTTTGGGAAACGATCAGTTTAAAGGCGTGGTCGGCCGCCGGGTACTATGAAGATTGGGGCGAATATGCGCTCTCCTATGCCAGCGGCGCCATATATTACATATACCGCCGAATGTTGTACAAAGAATCAAGCCAGACCTTCGCAACCTCTTATATAAAGAAGCATTTCAGCCTTCTGCGGAAATTGACCGCGCCGGGGGGCCTTTGGCGCACGTCCTTCTGGCCGACGCACTACCCGGGTGGAAAGAAATGCTTCATTCGCACAAGGGATCTTTGCGTATTGATTCCCGAGTATCAGGCGGCTGGCAGCGTTCCCGGGTTTCATTTGTATCCCGGTATGGTTGGCAAGAGTATAGGCGCTCGCGCCACGGACCGCATCATGGTGGACGGCGCGAAGGTGGGGCTCATGTACCGCGAGTCGCCTCGATTTGCCATGGACAGCGGTTGGCGCTTCGCCGCCGGTGACGAAACCTACGATTACAAGCGCAAGCCGAAATACTTCCCCAGATTTGACCTAAACACGATCAGCAATTACGATCCGGATATCATCGAATTTTTGAATATGGAAACCGGAAGCGTGCTGCGACGAATCGACGGGGGCCCGCTGCATCCGGTTGATAGCTGATAACGCTCGCGAAAGACCTTCGCTTATGGCGCTCGCGGGCGTGACGGCAAAGCGTTATTTCGCCCATACGGCGTTGTCGCGCGGCCTTTTTTCTCCCCGTGGCCTCTTTGCCCGCTGGATTCGCCCGCTCCGGCTTTGACTGGCTGAAAGGGCTTGGGAAACGCCGCGGAAATCCAAGGGTGGGCTTCTGCCGCCCTTTATGGGCGCTGGGGAGGCGCTGGCGCCTCGCTGGCTGGCGGGGGGAGGGTATTTGGGGTTCGGTGGCGAGAGGCGCGTTTTTGGGGGGAAGGGGGCTGCCAGTGGTCTACCAAAATTACTTAACGAAATAATCAGTTACGTTTGGGGGGCGAAAAAGCGATTGACGCTAGGATCGGCTGGTTTTTGGGCAAAGACTTTCGATGCGCGACTGGTAATATGAGCTGTAAAATAGTAGTATAAACGGGGAAAAGAGCTTAGGTCTGGGGCGTTCCGCGATCGCGGCCCGGACCAAAAGTTTTTTTCGCGACGGGCCGTTTGAGGCCGCCTCCGGAAAAGGGGGGGCCAGGGGACGCGATTTGGTTTTTCCCCCGAAAGGAGAAGTGCCATGGCCAAGCCCAAGCCATCGTTTAAACCCGTGAAGCCGGAAGCCAAAGATTCAGGCGTCTCCCCCGGGTCCAAAGGTAAGCCCGCCAAAAGAAGCCATACGCCAAGCCAAGGGAACGCCGCCGGGCGGGGCGCCGGTTCGTGGCCCAACTGGGAGGACAGCCCCTTCGCGGGTTTGGCCGGCCTCCGGGCCCAGCTAAAGGACAAGGAGCGGGAGGAAGAGCTTGGTCGGCTAGAGCGGCGGCGCCTGGCCAAAAAGGCCGAGAAGGCGGCCAGGGCCAAGGTCGTCCGGGGTCAGCCCGAAAAGGGGCCGGTTGAGCCACCCGGGGAGCGTTACGACGAAAAGGCCGACCAGGCCTTTTTCGAGGAGGCCATGAGCGGGGTGGTCCCCATCGGGGATAACAGGCTGTTCGTCCCGGAGCCGTTGCCCGCCAAGCGCTGGAGCTTGCCCTCGGTTGACTTGGAGGAGCTCTCGGTCGTGCGGGATTTGGTCAACCTGGTCAACGGCAAGTCCGAGTTTGATTTTTCCTCGACCGACGAGCTTCTTGAGGCCCAGGCCAAGGATCTCCCCCCGGGCATCATGGAGCAACTGAAAAAAGGCTTGATCCCCGTCCAGGACCATTTGGACGTCCATGGCTTCACGCTTCCCGAGGCCGCGGAGGCCATCAACGCCTTCGTCACCAAGAGCGTCTATCTGGGCCGGACTTGCCTGCTTTTGGTCCATGGCCGGGGGCACCGTTCCCCCGACGGGATACCCATAATAAAACGGAACCTCGAGCATTTGCTCCTCAGGGGGCCGGTCAAGAAATATATCTGGGCTTTCACCACGGCAAGGCCCATAGACGGGGGCTCGGGGGCCAGCTACATACTTTTGCGCGGTTAAGGGGGCCCTAAGGGATGGGCTTTGGGGCAAGGGATTCGACGGCCAAATTAGATGCCCAAAGGCGTACAAATTTGGCCTAAAAAATTTTTATCAACGGTTTTGGACCGTTTTTTGTTGACGTTTGTAAAAAGTAGGGATTTTTCGTGACATCATAATTTTTTTTGGGACGGTTTATGGCCGATCGGAACGAAAGTCAAGAATGGAGAATGGTGGCGTTCATGTTTCTGAATTTCGCCTTGGTTCTGTCAGGGTACGTCTTTTTGAGTTACGTCTTAAGGCTGCCCTTCGGGAAGCCGGCCAAATTTGGCCTTTTGGCCTTCACCTTCCTGGCGTCGGGTCGGCTTTGGATAATGCGCTCGATTTACGGCGGTTTGGGCGGGGTGGAGGCCGACAGGTGGCTGCTTTTGGTCACCTCGTTTTTCCAGAGCGTGGTCATCATGCTTTTTCTGCTCTCCTTGTTCCGGGACGTTGGCTGGCTGCTGTCCTTCGCCACCGGGAAAGGGATCGGCAAAAGCCTGAGGGTCTGGATAAACGGGGGAACGGCCTCGCTCGGCATGCTGGTTTTGGCCTGCGGCCTCGGTCTCCTTGGCCTGTACCAGGCGGCCAAGATCCCCGAGGTGAGGAGATCCGAGGTGGTCGTCCCGGACTGGCCCCAGGGCTTGGACGGCCTGAGGGTGGCCGTTTTGGCCGACATGCACATAAGCAGGTTCTTTGACCGGGACTGGGTGACCGGGGTCGTCGATAGGACGATGGCCGAAAACCCGGACATGATCCTCATACCCGGGGACATGGTGGACGGGACCACCGAGCTTAGGGCCCCGGACGTGGCCCCGCTGGCCAACCTTAAGGCCCCATACGGGATATGGGCTTGCGTGGGCAACCATGAGTACATATCCCAGCTCCGGCCGTGGCTTCCGGTCTTTGAGGCGCTGGGCATCAAGATCCTGTACAACGCCCACCAGGTGGTCTTGCCCAGGGGGATACCCATCATCGTGGCCGGGCTGGCCGATCCCACGGCCCTTGGTCCCCGCTATAACTTACCCGGGCCGGATCTGGCCCTGGCCCTCAAGGACGCCCCGGAGGGGCTCCCGGTGGTGCTGCTGGATCATAGGCCGGGCCGGGCCAGGGAAAACGTAAAGGACCCAAGGGTAAAGTTCCAACTCTCGGGCCACACCCATGGGGGCATGATGCCGTTACTGTCATTGATGGTCAAAAGGTCCAACGGGGGGTTCCTTAAGGGTTTTTACGACGTGGGCAACCTTAAGCTGTTCGTCCACCCCGGCGTGGGCCTGTGGTCGGGTTTTCCCATACGGATATTAAACCCCTCGGAGATCACCCTGTTGACCATAAAGTCCCCGGAGGCCTAGGCCCTGGCCTGGGCCAATGGTGACGGCCGGACCCGGTGCGACGGTCCCGTTTTGGGCGGCCTCGGCCGGGGCCTAGGACTTTCTTCACGGAGGTGAAGGGGATGCTTACGAGGTACAAGTACGCCGATCACGGAATGGGCTTCGTCGTTTGCAAGGAAGGGGAGAAGCCCCAGTGGATAAACCTGGAGGATCCCTGCCAGGAGGAGCTTGACGAGATTCACTCCGAGCTGGGCGTCCCGATGCTGTTTCTGACCGATCCCCTGGATCCAAAGGAGCGGCCCAGGCTGGATCAGGAAGAGGGCTGCGATCTCATGATCATCAGCGTCCCGTACCTGAACGATAAGGAGAGGGACGTCGATTTTGACGTGACCCCGCTGGGTTTCATATTGTGCGGGGAGGTCATGATCTCCGTTTGCTCGGAAGTCGGTTTGATAGGGGATTTGCTAAGTCGCGCCCACAAAAAGCCAAAGCCGGTCACGGCGAAGAAAACGATAATTAAGATTTTGATTGAAAGCGCCATCGATTTCATCAACCATCTCGAGCTTATGGAGCGGCTGACCGATTCCCTGGAATTCTCCCTCTCCAAGTCCCAGCAAAACAAGGAGATCCTGACCCTCCTGACCATCGAGAAGGCCCTGATCGTCTATACGGTAGCCCTAAAGTCCACCCGGGGCATCGTCGCCAAGGTCGTGGAAAACAAGACTTTCTTCCAATCCCAGGAAGAATTGGACCTGGTGGATCTCGCCCTGACGGAAAACCAGCAGGCCATTTACATGGCCGACATCTTTGGCCAGATCATAGGCAGCGTCGGCGACGCCTTTGGCAACATAATCAGCAACAACCTAAACAAGGTCATGAAGTTTTTGACCGGGGTGACCATAATTTTAATGCTGCCCACCCTGGTCGTCGGCGCCTACGGCATGAACGTCGCCCTCCCCCTGGCCGAGCATGGCACGGCTTTTTGGCTCATCGCCATTATCTGCGCGGTCTTGTCCGGGGTGGTGTGGCTATATTTCTTGCGGAAAAGATGGATCTAGGAAGGGGCGGGAAAACGAGCGAACATGGGCCCTTTGGTTCATTCCGGGCCCATATTTTTTAGCGAGAACGGGCCGTTAGAGCTTATTGGCCAGATCCGTGAGTTTCAGGGTCAGGGGACTCCCCGGGGCGGCCTCCACCAGCGGGACCTTGGCCCGGTCGGCGGCGATGGTGGCCGAGGGGTCCATGGGGAGGGAACCCAGGTAGGGGATGCCCGCCTGGGCGGCGAGGTCCCGGGCGCCCCCCAGGTCGTATAGGGGCGTTTCCTTGCCGCACTCGGGACAGATGAGGCTGGAGAGGTTATCGATTAGCCCGAAAACGTCGGTCCCGGTGATTTTAAGGCAGTCCATGGCCTTGGCCACGTCGGAAAGGGCCATGGGGTGGCCGGTGGAAACGATCAGGGCCTTTAGGTCGGGAATGTTCCTGATGACCGTAAGGGACTCGTCGCCCGTGCCGGGAGGGGAATCGATAAAAAAATAGTCCAGTTCCGGCCAGGCCGTCTCCCCGATGAATTGGATGATGGCCCGCATCTTCCGGGGGCCCCTCCACATCACGGCCTCTTCTTTGCGCCCCAGGAGATTCTGGACGGACAGGACCCAGAGGTTTTCCTTGGCCTCCATCGGCACCAGATGGCCCCCATCGTCCACGGTTATCCTGGAGTCGCCCAGGTATAAGGCGCCGGCCAGATCGGGGCCATGGAGGTCGATATCCAAAAGCCCCACCCGGTATCCCGCCTTGGCTTTGAGCCAGGCGAGGTTCACGGCCACGGTGGTTTTGCCCACCCCGCCCTTGCCGCTCAGGACGAGGTATTTTTTGCCAAGCCGCCCCAGGGTGACGGCCATTTCCTTCTGGCGTAACCTTTGATCTAAAGTCCCTAAGGTAGTGGTCATTTAATTTCCAAAGTCTTCCGGCGGGCCGGCCGATAGGACCGGCCGCCGGATAATCCTTGCCGGTTGGGTTGGCCCGGGCCTAACGGGGGGTGGTGAGGTTGATGATTAATTGGTCGTCGTAATTCAGCCGCTCCATGAGGAGTTGGTTTTGGGCCCTGAGCACGGCGATCTGGCTCCTGAGCTCGGTCAGCTCTTGGTTTAAGGACGCGTTGTCGTTCTTCAGCGTTTGGTTCTCGTAGGATAATTTATCGACCATTTCGGACAGGGTGGTCTCGGGGGCGTCGCCGTCGGGGGGCAGGACCAAAATGGCCGCCGAGTCCCCGTCACGCTCGGGGGCGAACCTTGAGTCGGTCGTGCCCACCTCCAGGTTCTTGGGCATGATAAGCCCGAGCTCATCGGTGTCGTCCGTTGGCTCTGGGGTTTCCGGGACCTGGGCCTCGGGGGCGGCGGCCTGGGGGGCCGCCACCGGCTCGGGGTAGCTATCCGTTTGGGACTCCCTGACCGCCGGCTCGGTCGCCGAGGCCACGATGATATCGCCCGTGGTCTCGGCCGGGGCCCTTGTCGCCGGCCCGGGCTCGGCCACCGGGACGGCAGCCTCGGCCGCCGGGGCCTCGGGTTCGGTCGCCGCCACCTCGGTAGTCGCCTCGGCGGGGGCCCCGGGCTCGGTCACGGCCGCCACGGGGGCCGGTTCCGTCACCCCGGGTGCGGCTGGCCCGGCCTCAGCCACATCGGTGGCCGGCGGTTCCGGGGCGGCCTCGGGCGCCACGTCGGCGGCCGGCTCGGCCGCGGCAGCGTCAGGCGCGGGGGCGGCCCCGGGTTGGGCCGGCGGGGCATCGGTTGCCGGTGTCTCGGGCGCCGGTGTCTCGGGCGCCGGGGCGGCGGGCGCGGGCTTGGGCTTAGCGATGGGCGCCGGGTTGGCCGCGGCGAGCTTGGCTACCTGGGTCTCCTGGTACTGGGCGGCCGCCGGCCAGAGGTTCCTTAGCGCCTTAACCGTGTCGGGGTAGTCCTCGGCTATGGGGTTTATGCTAAAAACGCTGTAGATTAAAACGACGAAGCCGGCCAGCGACAGCCACAAGGCCCCCAGGTGGAAGCGATCTATGTCGGTTTTTCTGTACCCAAGCTGATCCTTCAGAAGAAAGATGGCCGCCAGCGGGGGGATTAGGAAGGCCAGGAAGGTCTGGGGCCAGAAAAACCATGGGAGGTTCATTGTCAGGAATTCAGGGCTTTCGCTTAGATATTTTAGACTGAACTCGCTGATGGGCATCCCTTGGACGAAGATTCCGTCCACTATGGCGAATATCGGGGCCAACATGGGGTAAATCAATAAGGCGGACAAGACCAGGGCGACCTTATTTTTCCTCATGTTCTCGTTTCGCAAGATTGCCACTATCAGCCAGACCCACGTGACGGTCAGGATTAGGAGCCAGACGAAGGCCAGGGGCAGCCCGGGCAATAACTGGATGTCGGGATTGTAGAGCGAGCAAACGGCAAGGCCCAAAGCGGCCCCCAGGCCGGCCAGGCCGGCCCTGGTCCTGACGTGGAACTTCTTCATTGTCGGGATGGTGAGGACGACGACCGCCAGGGCGATCAAAGCCGCCTCCCACCGGTATGGCTCCGAGGAAATGAAAGAGGTCGCCGCCCAGGCCACCAGCCCCAAAAGCGACAGCAGGTGGACGAAAAACCAGCGATAGCCGCGGGGGGCCCCGGGGTTCGAGGCGGTTTTGGCTTTCTTGACCTTCTCTTTGGCCGCGCTTAATATGGGTTCGGGAGGCGCCGCCGGATTGCCCCCGCCACCGGCCTGGGCGTCGAGGTTCCGCTGATCTTCCATGTTTTCGAGGTCTTTGACGGCCTGGCTCTTTTTGGGGGAAGGCTCCTGGGCTGGGGCGGGCTCCAGATCGGGGGCGTCCAGGCTAAAGTCTTGACTCAATTCGTGATCGAGATCAAGCTTGATGTCGTCGGGCAGGTTGTTTTTGTCGTTATCGTCGATGTTCATGGTAAGCCCTGGGAATATTCTGACCATAGCCAGAGGTATGGTAGAACCAAAAAAGATCTGTTAGTTTAGCTAATGGCCTTGTTAACAGATGAAAAAGAGAAAATTTATATATGCTAATTCGCAACAAATAAGGCAATGAAAGGTATAAATCTACCTAAAGGGATTTGTTCAAACGTTTTATGAAAGAAAAAATATTTGAATTAAAAAATAATTTTTAATGTACTATAGAGATAAGTTAAATGATCATAAATAATATTAAGTAAATTTTATTATTAAATATTTTTATTGTCTTAATAAAGTCAGTCGTAAGGTTAAGGTACTAGAGTATACACAGGTTTATACTGGTGATTGGTCAATGATTGGCCAATATTTTTGCTGTCAGAAATAAGTTTTGGTGTGAGCGTCTTTTTATTGTTCATCTTATGATAACATAGATTGTTGTTACTGGCAATAGTTTGGACGCCAATAGTTTGGACGCCAAAACTATTTCAGGCGTCAATCGTTCGACCCGCTTGAAACCGGAAAAAGCCCCGGCGACAAAACCAGCCTCGGCGTGGGTAAGGCGATAACGGGGTAGGGGACCCAGGTAATTTATGCCCAACAAGCAAAGCCCAATACTCAGGTTGACCAGGGCTTACCGCCATTTGGAGAGACTGACCGAGGTGGTCAGGATCATGGTCAAGTTCGGGTTCGGCGATCTTTTTGACCGTTTCGGCCTGGGCGACATCCTAATCAAGGCCAGGCGCCTCGTGGGCCTAACGGTGCCCGATAACCGCCCGACGAGACCCCTCCGGCTCAGGCAGGCCCTGGAGGAGATGGGCCCGGTCTTCATTAAGCTGGGGCAGTACCTCTCCACGAGGCAAGATATCCTGCCCATGGATTACCTCGAAGAACTAAGCCTCCTCCAGGACTCCGTCGCCCCCATACCGGCGGCCCAGGTCCGGAAGATCATTGCCGAGGAACTCGACAATGACGTCATCTTCGACGTCTCCACCGAGCCCATGGCCGCGGCCTCCATCGGCCAGGTCCATTCGGCCAGGCTCGAGGACGGCCGGGAGGTGGTCTTGAAGATCCGGCGGCCGGGCATCATCAAGCAGGTTAAGACCGATCTGGAGATCCTGACAGAGCTGGCCCTCCAGGTTGAGAAATACCTCCCCTTCCTGGATTTCATCCACCCGGTGGACGTCGTCGCCGAGTTCAAGAGGAGCCTCAACGCCGAGCTCAATTACCGCCTCGAGGCCGTGAACATCGAGCGGTTCGGCCATTACTACCGCAAAAACCCTGAGGTGAAAATCCCGGCCCTCCATAAGCGCCTCTGCACCGAGAACGTCATAGTCATGGAGAAGATCTCCGGCCATAAAATCGACGATCTGGAAGCCCTCAAAGCCGCCGGCATCGATTCCGGCCAAGTGGCCAAGCTCACCGCCCGCGTGGCCATAGATCAGATAGTCAATTTCGGCTTCTTCCACGCCGATCCCCACCCGGGGAACATTTTGGTCATGCCCGGCCCGGTCCTTGGTTTCGTGGACTTTGGCCTGGTCGGCTCGGTTGACCGGAAGGTTCGCGACAGGCTCCTGGGCCTGGCCATGGGGGTGGTCAGCCGCAACGAGGCCCGGGTGGTCAGGTACATGCTGAGGCTAACCAAGCCCACCGAGCAGCCCAACAGGGAGGCCCTGGAACTCGAGGTCGGGGTTTTCCTGGAGACCCATCTCTCCGGGAGCCTAAGGGACATTAAAATTGGCCTACTCCTCAAGGACATCCTGGGGCTACTGAACGACAACGGCCTAAAGACCCCCAACAATCTCCTGTTGCTGGTCAAAACGGTGGCCCAGATGGAGAGCCTCGGCCTCAAACTCGAGCCGGACTTCATAATAATGGATGAGGCCAAGCCCATACTCACCAAGATGTACGGCCAGCGTTTTTCCCCGGCCCATTGGGTAAACGTCCTCAACCGCCATAGCCTCGAGACCCTCATGACCCTGGAGAGCCTCCCCGACGAGCTCTCGCCCCTGTACGGCACGATCAAAAGCGGCCGGCTCCCTGCCGATCTCACCCTTAAGGGCCTCGACAAGATGAACCGGCTCCTGAACCAGGCCAGCTACCGGCTAACCTTCGCCATAGTCCTGGCCTCCCTGGTAATCGGTTCATCTCTGGTCATACACTCCAAGCTGCCCCCCCTGTGGCACGGCCTCCCCATCATAGGCCTAATCGGCTTTTTGGGGGCTGGAATAGTGGGTTTTTGGCTGGTGGTGGACTTTCTAAGGAAATACAAGGAACTCTAGCCCCCCACGGCGGCCCCTGGCCCCGTCACCGTTGCCAAGATAATTCTTTGGCTAAAAGGCCAAGGCCGAGGCCCGCCCCGGCCTGTTCGCCTAGTGCCCTGTAAAGGCTATAATAAGGTCAAATAAGTCATAAATTTGGATAGTTAAAAATCTCACGTTAACGCTAATATTTTTTTAAAAACACATAAGGATCTATATAAAAACAATTAGTAATAATAAAATAATTTTTGACTGGTGTTTAAAGCTTCAAGGCGAATTTTAATCAGCTAGTTTCAAACCTAGCCGATATATTATTTCTATATAAACCTAATAAATACAATAATAAGTATAAGTTAAGTTGAGCATATTAATATTTAATAATAATTATTTTACAATTTTTAATGGATTTTATTTAACTTGATTTGTCAATATTTCTAGCGTATACTGACGCAATGCGGATTCGGAAGCGCCGGGCCCAAAAATCGTCTTGGCTCCCCCTTTGGTCCCAAAACGCTTTTGGCCATTCCGTTCCCGGTTCCGATGTGGCTTGGAGAGCCTTACGCTTAAGGCCTTTCACGCCGGCTGATTCCAGCGGGAGCGATCCCCTTGGCAAGAAGCTCAAACAACTCCCCCTTAATTTTGAGGGAACGATATTTTTCGAAAGCATTTATGGAGGGTTTAAAATGCCTGCAACCGATCCCAAGGTCATAGCCGATTTGAAGGCGGCCTTTGCGGGAGAATCGCAAGCCAATCGCAAATACTTGGCTTTCGCGGCCAAAGCCGAGCAAGAGAAGCTGCCCTACGCGGCCAAGATCTTCAGGGCGGCCGCCCACGCCGAAACCATTCACGCCCATAGCCATCTAAGGCTCCTGGACGGCATCAAAGGCACCGCGGACAATCTCCAGGAGGCCATCGGCGGCGAGACCTACGAGTTCACCCAGATGTACCCGGAAATGATCAAGAACGCCCAGGCCGCCGGGGACAAGCCCACCGAGAGGGGGCTGCACCTGGCCAACGAGGCCGAAAAGGTCCATGCCGAGTTCTTCAAGAAGGCCGCCGCCAACCCCGGCCAGGCCGCTCCCAAGATTTTCGTTTGCAAAGTCTGCGGACACGTGGCCGAGGGGACCGCTCCCGACGTTTGCCCCATCTGCGGCAGCAAGCACTCGGCCTACGAGGAGATTGAGTAGTCGGCCCGAATAGCCGCCTAACCATTCCCCATCCCCATCGAACCAAAAGCCCCCGCCAAACGGCGGGGGCTTTTTCGTGCCCAAGCCCCGGCCCAAACGGCCGGGGGTTTTTGGCCTCAAGCCCCGGCCGCCCCAAGGCAAGCCGCCGGGATATTCGCGCTTGCAAAACCCGAATAACCACGGGGACATACGCCCGGCTGGGCATAAGGGGGCCGGCGAGCGTAAAAGCCCCGGGCAAACGGGTGGGGGGTATATCGGTTAGGGTTTTTGGCCGGGCGGGATAACCTTGGGGCCAGTTGGCCGGATCGCGTCCCCGGGTGAAAAGGGGATCGCCGGCTAACGCTAGATAGTCGCCATTATTCCGGGGGGTTGGGTTAAGGCCGACTTGCGGGGAAGGAACGAACGGGGAAACTAACCGCGGTTAGTCGGTTTTTTGCGGCAAGCCTGACCGGGAAACGCAACAGGCAAATTATTGCAAACTAACTAACAGGGGTTCGTGGATTTTGGAAGAGACCCAAGAAGGTGGCCCTAGGTCCGGGAGTGATTTTTGGGGTAGGTTAACGAACATTTAAACGGAATTTTTTTAACCGGCTGGCAACTTTTTGCTCCGAATGGCTACAGGCTTGGAAATAAAACCTTATAAATTTGAACAGTTATCGAAAACGAAAAAAATGAAAAAAAAATATCTTGGAAGGCGATTTTTTTCTTGACGGGAAAAAGAAAATGGTTTATTCTTAATTTAACGAACATTTGTTAGCGGAGATTTCAGAGAAAAAATAAACAAAAAAACCTTCGAAGACGAACAGAGAAAAAACGTAACCAAATTTGTAAAAGATAATCGCCAGCCCCCCTGACCTGAACCATTGGCTCTGGTCGAGATCAAGAAAACAAAAAACGGAAAAAATTATTAAAGGTACACTTTTTGCACAATTGACACATTTAAACTTAATGTACGACCGTTAGTTAGAGATATTTTTTAAAGATTGAACCTCACGACTCCCTTAACGAATGCTAGCCTTTTGGAATCAGCGAACGGGCTGACCCAGCACCGACAAAAGCCAAAGGGCAAAACCCCAAGTTGATAGATCCAAAGCAAGAAAGTCGAACGATTCAAACGCAGTAAGATAAATGGGTGGTACGAAGGAAAGGCGACGGACAAGATACCCAGCGGTATACGTTGATATTATGACAGAAAGACAGGATCAAAGCCAATAATAATATGGATAGTCGGTACGACGCAAAGGCAACGGGTAAAACGGTAAGAAAGATAAGTGGTACGTTGGAAAGGCTGCGGGAATGACGACAATATATATAGATAGATGGTACGCCAGAGACGCAACGGGAAGACGGAAAGATAGATAGATGGTACGGCTGAAAGACAACGGGAAGACGGAAAGGTAGATAGATGGTACGGCTGAAAGACAACGGGAAGACAGAAAGATAGATTGATGGTACGGCTGAAAGACAACGGGAAGACGGAAAGATAGATTGATGGTACGGCTGAAACGAAGCGGCAAAGACGGCAAGACGGATGGATAGATGGTACGCCAGAGAGGCAACGGCAAGACGGATAGATAGATGGTACGCCAGAGAGGCAACGGGAAGACGGAAAGATAGTTAGATGGTACGACGGAAATGCAACCGAAAGGCGGAAAGATGGATAGATGGTACGGTTGAAAGACAACGGGAAGGATAGATTGATGGTACGGCTGATAGGAAGCGGTAAAGACGGTAAGACTGGTAGATAGATGGTACGAGAGAATGGCAACGGGAAAGACCCCAATAAGTTTGGATTGATTGCGTAACAGAAATGCGGGAGGAAAGAACGACGACAAGAAAGATTGACGGTACGACGGAAAGACGGAAAGACAGTGGTAAAAAAAGACGGAAAGACAGAAGCTTGCGGGAAACCAGAAAGCCACGGGGTTAGACGATAGACAGGGAACCCAGAGACGAGATCGCTTCATTAACATAGTCCTTTGGCTCGGAGATGGAATTCATTCAAAGTGAAATGCTCATGGGAGGGTACCATGACCGATACCGTGTACATCGACGCTGTTGAAAATTTGCCTAGAAAGACTTTGGTAGGTTACTGTTCGATACTGAATTCTAGGGACGTGCCACAGTACTATGACCTTTTATGGTACAAGTTTCTGGAGCGGCTCTCATGGACCCTGATCCCTCAGGAACGCGACCTGTATGGCGTTTGCGCCAACCTCAACCTGAGGGGCTTCTTTGAGTATTGGACCACGGTCGAGGTCCTCCCAGGGGACATCGTCCCGGATGATTTGATCGCCATGCCCATGGACGCCGGAACCTACGGCAGCCGGGTGGAGAGGCCGGAAAAGCCCTTGCCGGTTTTTTACAGCCGGTTGACGGAGTACTGGGAGCCCCCCACGGACTACGTCTTGAACTGGAACCTGCCCTTTTTTGAACTCTACAAGCCCAATTGGGCCAAACGGAGCGCGGTTAAGATCTGCGTTCCACTTTACGCCTCAATGTGTGAAGTCCAACGCCGGATGTCCGGTTAACCTCAGATGACGAGGCCCAATTAAAAGTAAAGCCTGAGTGTGATAAGAAACGAAAATTTGGGTCTCGCCGTGGCCTTGTGGCTTGAAATTCGAACGTGAGCGCCAGACTGCAAAAAAATTTTATAAAGGTACTTGATTTCACCAAAAAATTCTGTAAGATAGAAAAAACCTTTCGTTAGATTGAGCTTAACGCAAGGGTTGGAGAAGACGGCGACGATAGGACGGGTAGCGGCGCAAAAAGCTCACTTCGATCAAGCCCACAAGGCCACATTAATAAGTGCCAAACGGGTCATAGGATCGAAAAAATCAGTCAAAAGGACCTAGTCGTTAAACATATAATGTTGTGCTAAATTTTTAAAATGGTAGGATTAAATTGTTAATGCATACAAAACGTTAAGACAATGAGCGGTTAACAGGTAAAATTATAATTATAGGATATGGTACGCAGATAAGTTTTTTAAGATAATAAACGTGTAACAAACGGGGAAATAAAAAAGTTAAGCCATTTGTTTATTTAATGGATAGAGAAAATTAACGGTAAGACATGTTAAAGGTAAATTGATGGTACATATGGGAGATAAACAAACGAAATTTAAATCAAGTGGTATTAATAAAGATAAAAAGCGTAATTAATGAAAAGATTGTTTAGAGTGGTACGGGTAAGGCTGTAAGGTACGGATAGGATAAATTGGTTGATCAGACTTGGCTTAGGTCAAATGGTATATGGCAATAACTCTCATATTTAATAATAGGTTATTAAGAGTAAATCTCAATATTAGTTAATTATATGAACAAAAAAATAGCCGAAGTACTTTTTGGCCTTGTTTCTTAACCATTTTGACTAGGTAGATGTCTCTATTTGAATTGAACTGTCTGGAACATCTCTAAGACTGTCCCATTTCGGTCCTATGACCCTGGCCCTTGACCCTCGGTAAGCCTTGGGCGGCCAGGGTTGGGCCATATCCTCCCGGGACGGCACACCACTACGAATTGTCTGTAGCTTAAGACCTCTGTCGATAATGCTTTCAATCTTTTTTGGGTGAGAATTGACCACATTCGGTTAGACCTTGCTCAAGCGGTTTTATTTGCGGTTAGTTTTTTTAACAAAAGATTAGAGATTTCTTAAGTTGTAGTTAAGTCACTTTTTGGTAGGGAATGGCCGGGTTAGGTAAGCATTTATGGAGCTAAGTCCTCGAAAGTATGAGGCATTTCGAATAGTTTATTAATTTCTTAAGTTACGTTAATTGGCACGGCCCTCGTGATGGAAGGCCCCAAAGCTTAGGAGGTAGACCCGAAAGAACGAACTTTAGTCGCGGCGTTCAAAACCCCGGCGTGGATATTTGGAGAGGTAAGCGCGTAACGGAGCGGGGTTGGATGACGATGGATAGGGATATTGGTTTAGGCGTCATTTCTCCCCTTGGCTGGGGCCAGGGGACTTCTAAGGGGTACGATAGAATTTGGAGACAAGACATACTTTGGTTTAGAAGTTATTTGTGAATGTTTTATTTAAAAATTGCCTTTTGATTTTAAAATAGAGTAAATCGCTTTAAATGGAGCGAGACACCCGGGAGGAAAGCCGCGAAGGCGAGGCGAACCGGGCGGGGTGAGCCGGGAAGGCGAACCGGCGGGGTGAGCGAACCGACGGGTGAGACGGGGTTGGCGACCAGAGCGAACAAATGTTCGTTGATTTTTTCGAACATACGGTAGGCGAAGGTCGTGGGGAGTGGCAAGAACTAACGTTTGACGAGGCGTTATCGTTTGGCCAGGGAAGGCGGGGGAAAAATTGGTGCGTGGATGGGGGAGTTTATGGAAAAACGTTAAGGTTTGATTTTCGCTCGCGGTCCGCCGGGACCGACGAACAAAGCCCGTCCCTTCCCAGCCGGAGGGGAGGAGGATTTTACTCAGGAATGATCGGAAAGCGATCGGCCAGTTTGCGGGGGGCGATTCCCGCCAGGCCCACGAAGGGCTGGGAAGGCTGGCATGCGGGAGGCGATTCCCGGCCGGAACCGAAAAGGGGAGGCGTGGCTTTTTGATTTTGACCATTGTTTTGGGATATTTGTTATGACTTCTAAACCAAAGGTGGATCCAAAATATAAAATTTTTGGGGACGTCGTTTCTTTACCTCTCTATGAAGATTCTTCCAAGACCAAAGATCACATAATCTTGGAATCGACAATATTGTTTGCGAAAAAAGGATTTGACGCGGTGTCCATAAGGGACATAGCCGCCGTCATAGGCATCAAACCATCGTCGTTATATAACCATTTTGAGAGTAAAGAGGCCCTGTTCGATGCGGTGATCAAGCACGCCGAGGATCTATACCTGCTGTATTTCCAGCACCTTGAAACCATGCTGCTGTCCGCTACCACGTTTTCCGAGATCTTGGACGTCGTCTTCCTGGAGCCGATAAAGATGTCCAATACCTTCACGTGCTACGCTTTTTCGTTGGTCCAGACCGAGCAGTTCCGGTATAACCGGGCCTCGATGATCTTTACCAACACCTTTCTGGAATACAGCATCAACTTCTTTAAGAAGCATTTTGAAGACTGTATAGCCAAAGGCTTGTGCCAGCCTTTTGACTGCCGGACCGTGTCAATGATAATCATGCATAGCGTTCTGATCGGCATCAATCTGCGGGTACATGAATATCTGGAGCAGCACCCACCCTATTCTTTCGCTGAAATGTTTAACGATCTTAAGCAAGTAATAATGCGATTAGCCTGCCCGGAATAATTTGGGTATAGATTTTTGGAGCTGAAGGAGAGAAGACAAGAATTGAGAAGTTAAAGTGCAAGCGGTACAATTTTTGTTGTGAAACGTAATGGGAAATAGAATATATTTATAAGAGGAACCAGATAAGATTTAACTATGATATTGGCTGATGAAGCGGGGAAATTTGGTTAGTTATTGAGCGTAATAGCTGGCTTATTTGTCGAACGTTTTAGCCGTATCGTAGTCTTAAGTTTAAAAAATAATTAAATATGGTAAATTTGTCGCTACTAGTGTGATCATGGCTAGATGCTAATGATTATTTCTTGGTAGGGGATTTTTCTACCCCTGAGACAAAGTTATAATTTAGAGTAATTTTAAAAGGTTAGCTAAGATTCTCTAGTCATTGAATATTTACGGATTGGTTTGGCGAACGAGCGTCCACCCATCGAAATGCTCAGAGCTTGGTAGCTGTGCGAAAAAGGTTTTTTTAGTGAAGCAGGTAAAAATTTTTATCAATAAATATAGGCTCTTAGTAGAGTAAATTTCAACCGGGTAGAAATTTTTATATGTCTCATTAAAGAAATTGGGAAATTTCTTTTAGCCCCAAACAGTAATAGGGGTAATAATAGTTTATCGCATGTCCAACAAGGACTATAATGTTTAACTTTTAAATAATATAAGTAAATGTTTTGGAGAGTTTCATGATTTTAGATTCGAAAATAGATAGATCATTCTCTATTTTTGGCAAAGATGTCACCAATATCCTCTTGTTGGACATGCCAATGACCAAGACCAGGCTGGTCATGGAATCCATGGTCCTGTTCGGCGAGAAGGGCTTCGATGGCGTCTCGGTGCGGGATATCGCCGACGTGGTCGGGTTGAAGACTTCCTCTTTCTACAACCACTTCTACAGCAAGGACGCGCTGTTGGACTTCGTGGTCAATCACGCCGAGGACCTGTACTACCTGTACCTTAACGCCGTCCGCGAGGCGAGTTACGAGGCCGGGTCCTTCGGGGAGTTGCTGGACGCGGTGATCCACGACCCCAGAAAGGTCCTAAGCCCCCTGACTTGCTACACCTACTCGATCATCCACTGCGCGAAGTACCGCAGCCACAGGTTGGCCAGCGTGTTCACGAAGACGTTCATCGAGTATAGCGTCGACTTTTACGGGGAGATTTTCTCAAAGGCCATCGCCTCGGGCTTGTGCAACCCCTTCGACACCAAGATCGTGGCCATCATAATCAATAACGCCTTTCACACCGGGGTCAGCCTCTCGATGCAGGAATACCTGGGCTACCATACGGGGGTCGATTTTTGCCCCATGGTCAACGGGGTTAAGGACTTCGTTCACAAGGTGGCCTTCCCGGTGAACGACGGGTCGGCCATGACCCCGGACGACGCCTTGAGGCTGCCCCCCTACCCCAAGGAGATGATGGCCTTCAACCCGCCCGATGGCGGGGACGGGCTGGACGAGACCTCCCGCGCCATTTTGGCCCGGTTTGCCCCCAGGGTCGGGGAGGCCTTCAACGAAAGGCTGGACACATACCTGAAAGCCATCGAGGCCGAGGGCGTTTGCCTGACCGGGTGCAAGCTTGACGGCAACGGGGAAGAGACCTTCAAATCATTTACGGACAGTTACATAACCTCGGTGGCCGCCGAAGCCACGGAAATGGATGAAGTAATGGAAGCCAGAAGGATCATAGAATATCAAGCGGAACGATGGAGGTTAATTAAAGTGGATATAAACAAAAAATTTCAAAACGCCGGGATGGGTCTTAGCGACGTTTTCGCGGTGCTCATGAAAATAGACGAGGAATACGGCCAGTCGCAATGGCGCCAGAGCAGGATATTCGAGGGCATGGAGGCCGAGGGCCAGGCCCAGGGCGAGGCCGCCCAGGCCCAGGGCGAGGGCGCGCCGGCCGAGGCCGGGGTCGCCCAGGGCGAGCCAGAGGGCGACTGGGTTTTGAGCGACGACGTCCCGAAGCTGGGTTGCCGGCGCAGGCCCTTTGGCGAGGGCTACAAGGGTACCGACCTCAGTAACCTGGACGTCCTGGTCAAGATCAACGGCAAGATCGTCAGGCGGCCGGAGCCCAAGGCGGACCCGACGCTGCCCGTGCCGCCCATCCCCGTGGACGAGGTCAGGGAGATCGAGACGGCCAGCGGGATCGCCCGCCAAAAGGCCGAGCTGGACGTCATGCCCGCCAGGCCCTCCCTCTGGGCCAGCCCCTCCGATTGCTGGATAAAGCCTAAGTCCAAGCGCTAGCCCATGGCGACCTTGGAAGGAAAAGCCTCCCCCCGGGGAGGCTTTTCCTTGAACGGGACCTGGGGTTGTGTTAATATCGGGTCCATAAGAAAGAATCGGGGGCCGAAAAAGCCATTGGCTGGGGGAAATTTCCCGTCAAGGGTTTTTGACGGATAAGGGAGTTTTTTTCCCGCCCTTTTAGAATGGAACAACTGACTGGTCAGTCAATCTGAAGGTCGAAGCCACTTTTCGTGGGTGACTTCGCCTTTTTTTTGTTTGGCCCCGATAAATGGAACCCCAATTATGTCGATCGGCGGGCGGAACGGCCGGCCGAGATTGGCCGTGGGCGCGAGGGGCGGTTTAGGGCCGCCGCGCCCGGGGCCCAGGAGGAAAAATGTCCGAGAAAAAGTATCGTCTGGAGACCTTGGCCATCCACGCCGGGCAGGAGGTCGACCCCACCACATTGGCCCGGGCCGTGCCCGTGTACAGGACCACGGCCTACAAGTTCAAAAACAGCCAGCACGGGGCCGATCTGTTCGCCCTGAAGGAGCTCGGCAACATCTACGCGAGGCTCATGAACCCGACCAACGACGTGTTGGAAAAGAGGCTGGCCGCCCTGGAGGGCGGGGCGGCGGGGCTCACCTTCTCCAGCGGGACCTCGGCGGTTTACTTCTCCATCACCAACATCCTCAAGACCGGGGACGAGCTGGTCTCGGCCGTGAACCTGTACGGCGGCACCTACACCATGTTCGACGCCATCTTGCCGCAATCCAACGGCATCACGGTGCGCTTCACCCCGGTCAACGACGAGAAGGCGGTCGAGGCGGCCATAAACGAGAAGACTAGGGCCATTTTCATCGAGACCATCGGCAACCCCGTTCTGGACGTGGCCGATATCGAGCTGTACTCGAGGGTGGCCAAAAAGCATCACCTGCCGCTGTTGGTCGATTCGACCTTCACCCCGCCCACGCTCCTCAGGCCCATCGAGTACGGGGCCGACGTGGTCATACACTCGCTGACCAAATGGATCGGCGGGCACGGGGTCGGCATCGGCGGGGCCATAGTCGACGCCGGTAAGTTCGACTGGACCGACAAGAAGTTCGATTTGTACAACACGCCGGACAGGGGCTACCACGGGCTGCGCTTCGCGACCGACCTGGGGCCCCTCTCGCCCATAGCCTTCGCCCTGAGGCTTAGGACCGTGGGGCTCAGGAACCAGGGGCCCACGCTGGCCCCGGACGCGGCCTGGCAGTTCCTGCAGGGCGTGGAGACGTTGCCGCTGAGGGTGGCCCGGCACTCGGAGAACGCCCTGAAAGTCGCCCGGTACCTAAAGGCCCACCCCAAGGTGACCTGGGTGCGCTACCCCGGCCTTGAGGGCGACCCGGCCAAGCCCCTGGCCGACAAGTACCTACCGGACGGGGCGGGCGGCATGGTCGTCTTCGGGGTCAAGGGCGGCAGGGACGCCGGGGTCAAGCTTGTCGACAACATCGGGCTCTTTAGCCTTTTGGCCAACGTGGGCGACGCCAAGAGCCTTATCATACACTCGGCCTCGACCACCCACTCGCAGCTCTCCGGGGACGCCCAGAAGGCGGGCGGCCTCGAGGACGACCTCGTGCGGCTCTCGGTGGGCATCGAGCATATCGACGACATCATCGAGGCCCTGGACGACGGCCTTAAGATCGTCTGAGGGCGCCGAAAATAGAAAAACCCCGGTCCGTTGGCCGGGGTTTTTCATTTTCGGGTCACGGGGCGCTTCCGGGCCAGGAGCCACAGGCCCAGGGCCAGCCCGGAGAGCATGGCCGCCAGGGCGACCCAGGAGGTCGGGGCGAGGCCGAGGGTTTTGGGGCCCCGGAAGTCGCCCCTGAAAAGGTCGACCGAGAACCTGATGAGGCCGGCCAGGGCCAGGTAGGCGGCCAGGACGAGCCCGGCCGGGCGGGGGCGGCCCAGGAGCCGGATTAGGATATACGTCAGGAGGAAAAGGCCGATCGACTCGGCCGCCTGGGTGGGGTAGAGGGGGATGCCCGCCGGGGCCAGGGCCCCCCTCGGAAAGGTCAGGGCCAGGGGGAAGCCCCCGGGGGCGAGGCGCCCGTAACAGCAGCCGGCCAAAAGGCAGCCGACCCGGCCGATGGCCTGGCCCAGGGCCAGGGCCGGGGCGATGGCGTCGGCCATGGGCAGGAAGCGGAAACGGCCCATGGCGGCCAGGGTTATGGCCAGGGCGAGGCCGGCAATCAGGCCGCCCTGGAACATCAGGCCGCCCTCCCAGTATTTGAGGGCGCTTAGGGGGGAGTGGGCGAAGCTTTTGGGGTGAAAGAGGACGTAGGCGGCCCTGGAGCCGGCGAGGCCGGCCACTATTAGCCAGAAACCCAGATCGAAGGCCTTTTTGGGGCTAACCCCGGCCTTGGGGGCGGTCAGGCCCAAAAGGGGCAGGGCGGCCAGGACCGCCAGGACCAGGGCCAAGCCGTAAAGGCCGAAGGTCACGGGCCCGAGGGTTATGTCGTGGGGCCACATCGTTAACCGCCTAGGCGAGCGGGGGCATTGGCCCGCGGGGCCCCGGGGTCAATGCTTGAAGGCCCGCTGGCCGGTGAAGACCATGGCGACCTTGGGGTTGGCCGCGTTGGCGGCCTCAAGGCTCTCGAAGTCGCGGAGCGAGCCGCCGGGGTGGGCTATGGCCGTGACCCCCTGCTTGATGGCCGCGTCCACGGAGTCCCGGAAGGGGAAGAAGGCATCCGAGACCATGGAAGAGCCTTTTAGGTTGCCGCACTCGTCGGCGACCTGCTTTAGGATCTCGGAGAGGGCCTCGCTGGGTTTGGAGCCCTGGCCCGCGGCCTGGGAGAGTTCGTTTAGGGTCAGGCCGTGGTTGGCGAAGGCCAGGCTCTCGGCGTAGTTGCGGCGGGCCTTGAAGGCGGCTATCTCGACCACGCCAACCCGATCCTGCTGGCCGCAGCCGATGGCCACGGTGGCTTTGTTCTTGACGAAGAGGACCGAGTTGGATATGACCCCTTGCTCCACGGCCCAGCCGAAGAGGAGGTCCTGGAACTCGGCCTCGGTGGGCTCCCTTTCGGAGGCGATGCGCGCGCCGCCTTTCTCGGCCTCGGCCGGCTTGAAGTCCGAGGGGGAGAGGATGGCGTTCACGGCCGAGTGCTGGAGGATTAAGCCGCCGTCGATAAGGCTCTTTATGTCCAGGAATCTCAAAAGGGCGTAATCCTTAAGCCTGGCTATGTCGGAAATCTTGAAGATCCTTAGATCGGGCTTTTTGGCGAGGATGCCCAGGACCCCCTCCTCGAAGTCGGGGGCGGCCACGACCTCCATGTACCTTTCGATCATGAGCGAGGCGGTGTCTACGTCCAGGGGCCGGTTGACCACCAGGGCCCCGCCGAAGGCGGCCACGCGGTCGGCCTCGAAGGCCTTCTGGAAGGCCTTGGCCAGGGTCGGGTCCATGGCCGCCCCGGAGGGGTTATTGTGCTTGACTATGACGGCGGCGGGCTCGTCGGGCAGGTACCTGACTATGCCCAGGGCGGAATCGACGTCGGTCAGGTTGGTCTTGGAGGGATGCTTGCGGCTGCCGTGGATGGCGTCGGCCGCGCCGTCGCCTATCTTGGAGACCAGGCCGTTTTTCGGGCCCACGAATTTCAGGCCCGAGAGGGCCAGGTTGCCGTTAACCAGCCTATACATGGCCGCCGGCTGGTCGGGGTTCTCCCCGTACCTGAGGCCGCTTTGGACCAGGCGCCCCTGATCGTCGGGCAGATCGAAGAGCCTTTTACGGTAAACGAGCTCTACCTTGCCCAGCTTAATCGTCAATTTGTCGGGAAAATCCTCGGTCAGATCCCTTTTGTAGATACTTTTCCTATCGATGAAACTCATTTATCCATATCCTTTGTTGCCTAAGTAAAATATACGTAAAAAGTTGAGAAGCAAAAACCAGCCAAATAAATTTAAAGCTGGTTAAAGGGAACGTTGGCCATGAAACGGCCCGCCGGATTTTCAAGCCGATGGTTTCGGCATAAGCGCGTGATTATGGGTGTTTTTTTTCCTTGCCCATTGGCGGCCATTCTGGGTCGGTTCGAGGCCAGGGCCGGCCCGGGGGCCGGGCCCGGGATTATCCGTCGTCCGAGGCGACGCTGGCGGTGGGGGAGCCGAAGGAGCCAAGGCCCAGGAGGTTGAAGACCAGGCCGATCCGCTTGTCGGAGTAGGTGCTGGCGATGAAGACGGAGACGCCGTAGCACTGGGCCTCGTAGTTCAGGGTGAACTGGCTTTCCAGTTCCCTTTGGCGCTGGAAGTCGTAGCGGGAGGATATGTTGGCGCTCCAGCCGCCGGTGAAGTTTATGACCGCGTCGCCCCTGATCTGGCTGACGTTATTGTGGCGGGAGGGGCCGCGGCTTAGGGTCGGGTTATCGTAGTCGTATATGAGGCCCAGGGAGTCGCCCCTTCTGTTGAAGAGGTTCATGGATATCTCGTGGCGGGTGAAGAGGCCGGTCCGGCCGTCGAGCTGGGAGAGGAGCCTGGTGGAGACGCCCTCGGCCAGGTTGCTCTCGAGCTCGAACTCGAAGGGCCCGATGCCGCTGTCGTAATAGCCGGTCGTGTAGTAGCGGGCCCAGGATTTCTCGGCCCACTCGATGTTGTTGGCGAAGTCGTAGCTGCCGTAGACGCCCAGCTTAAAGATTTGCTTGTAGGATTGGTACAGGAGGTTGCCGGCGGCGTCGTTGACGGGCGTTTTGGTGGTTATGGAATTCCTTAGGCCGTAGCGAAAGGTCTGGCGGGATAGGCGCCTGTCGAGCATGTCGAAAAAGGGCATTTTCGACTGTGAGGGCGTTTTGACCATCTCGAAGGCGAGGACCGGGGTTATCTCGTGCTGGGTATGGGTGGCATCGCCCAGGCCGAATTCGTAGACCCGGCTAAGGGATGTCGTCAGCTCGACGTTCACGTTGCCGGAGAGTATTCGTTCGAATTCCTCGTGGCGCTCCCGCCCGCTCTGGGAGGGCCTTAGCCCGTTGGGGAAGTAGGCGATGCCCCTAAGGCCGGCGTCGACCTTAAGGTTCATGATGGTCCCGATATCCTGGTTCCAGAAGAGCGAGGGGGCCATGGTCATGCGGTGGCCGGTCTCGGTTATGAAATTGCTGTCGTCGTTTCTCCTGGTGTAGTAATCGTACTGGACCTCAAGGCTGAACCTGGGGCCGGCCAGGCTCCCGGGCATGGTAAAGCCCATCTCCAGGGGGCGGCTCACGATATTGTACTGGAGTTTCGGGAGGTTCTGGAGGGTGCCGACGTTATTTTCCAGGTATAGGTTGTCGCTGTAGCTGAGGGAGCCCTTAAAGAACGTGTCGTCCCCGGTCTTCTGGGCGTAAAAAGTCGATTGCCTTACGGGGTCCAGCTCCTCGTTAAGGGATCGGCCAAAGTAACGGGAAAACAGGCTCTGTGAGTAGGAGAAGCCGTCGATGTCGCTCCTGAAGGAGTAAAGGTACATCGGGTCGGAGACCAAATCGAGGTCCAGGTTTAGGTTCCAGTCAGACAGGTTCCATGAGTTCTGGGTCCTGAGCCAATATAAATCCCTCACGTTTTTGATCGTTTGCCCCGGGGAGCGGAATGAATAGATATTGTCTTGCTTATCCTTGAGGTAGGTTACCAGCCAGATGCCCTGGCCTATGTTTAGGTTGTACCTTCCCTCCAAGGTCATGGCGAGGCCCCTCTTGGAACGCCAGACCGGGGTCACGGTCAGGTCGTAGTCCTCGGCCAGGGCCCAGAAGAAGGGGGTGCCCAGCAAAACGCCGTCCCGGGTGGAATGCTCCACGGAGGGCATCAGGAAACCGGTCTGCCTCTCCCCGCTTATGGGGACGGCGAAGTACGGGGTGTAGAAAAGGTTAAACCACTTGTTGACGAAGGTCACCCCGGTGCCCGTCCCCATGCCGCCCTTGTTTATCATCAAATCCTTGGCCAGGAGGCGCCAGGAGGGGTCGGGGCCGTCGCAGGTGGTGAAGACGGCCTCGTTCACGTAGATCGTTTCCTCGCCCTGGCGCTCGATCACGTCCCCCTGGACGTAATAGTGGCCCTTGGGGAAAAAGGCCTTGCCGTCGTAGAGTTTGGCCAGCTTGAGGTCCATGTTGACGGCGGCCCTGGACGCGGTGGCCACGAAATCGGGGGTCCGCATCTTGACGTTCCCGCCTATCTCCGCCGTCTGGGTGGGCTCGTGCCAAAGGGCCCTGTTGCCGGTTATCTCCTCCGGGCCCCTGGTCATGACGACGTTGCCGATGAAATCGAGCCTGCCGGTCTGCTCGTCGTACCGCATCTCGTCGGCCACGATCACCACCTCCGGGCCGTTCTGGGAGACGACCATCCGGACGCGGGGGCCCGTTTCCAGGGCCAAAACCGGTTCCATGCCGTAGAGGCGGGGCTCATCGGCGGAGATGGAGGCGCCGACGTCCGGGGGGAAGGCATCCTCGGGGAAGGGGCCAGGGTAGACCCGATCCTCGGGCCATGGGGCGAAGATATCGTCCGAGGCCGAGGCGTCCTCGATGGCGTCGATGGTCGGCGGGGGACTGAGGGCCTTGGTCAGGCCGGGGCCGCGGGCGGGGGCCTGGGCCATGGCCACCGGGGCAAAAAACCCCGCCCCGGCCTGGGCGAAAAGCCAGGCGCCCAAAAAAACCAGGGCCAGGGCCAGGTTTCTCGGGCTACGGGGCCGGCCGGAAGGCCTGGCCGCGGGGGAGGTTTTTTGGGTTACGGGGTTCAATTCGATTCCGGTTCCTGGGCCCCGGTGAGGTAAGCCCTGGTTTCGCCCACGGTGAAAAGGGAGCCGCTGACGACCGCCAGGTCGCCCGCGGTCGCCTCCCTGGCCACGGCGGCCAGGGCGGCGGGGATGCTCGGGTAGAGCCCGTAAGGGCATTTGAGGGGGCCCAGGGCCCCCGTCAGCCTTGCGAGCAGGAATTCAGGGTCGGCGGCCCGGTGGTAGGCCGGCCTCGTCAGGTAGAGACGGTCGGCGAGGGCCAGGACCGGGGCCAGGACGCCGGCTATGTCCTTGTCGGCCATGACGCCCACGACCAGGTGGAGTTTCCGCCTCGGGGCGTTTTTTAAAAGGGTGGCCAGGGCCAGGGCCCCGTCGGGGTTATGGGCCCCGTCCAGGATCAGCGGGGCGACCGCCGATTTGTCCGGGGGCCAGGCCCCGGGGGCGAAGGTCTCGGCCCGGCCCGGCCAGCTCACCGAGCCGAGGCCCTGGGCCACGGTGCCCGGGTCGAGCGGAAGGCCGAGGCCCGCCAGCGTCTCGGCCAGGGCCAGGGCCATGGCCCCGTTATCGGCCTGGTAGGGGCCCGTCAGGGCCAGGGGGACGGATTTGAGGTCCCAGCCCGGCCCGGAGTAATCCATGGCCTGGGCGGCGCCTGGCCATGGATTACCCCGGGCCGGGGCGGCGACGCTGACCTGGTAGTCCCGGCCCAAAATCAATTCCGAGGGGCAGCCAAGCTCGCGGGTCGTTTTGGTGACGATTCCCATGACCTTGGGGGTCAGCCTGCCGCCGACGAAAGGGATACCGGACTTGATGACACCGGCCTTCTCGTGGGCGATCTCCTCGACGGTCGTCCCCAGGTGCTCGGTATGCTCCAGGCTTACGTTGGTGATGGCCGACACGAGCGGCCTTATGACGTTGGTCGAGTCTAGCCTTCCGCCAAGGCCGGTCTCGATCACGGCCAGATCGACTTTCTTTCGCCTGAAGTGCGAAAAGGCCATGGCCGTCACGAACTCAAAGAAGGTGGGCGGGTATTTGGGATCCGTGGCCGGCCAGACCTCGGCGGTCAGCGCCACCACGTCCCCCTCCTCGATGTACTCGCCGTCGATTTGGATCCTCTCCCGGAAGGTGACCAGATGGGGGGAGGTGTATAGGCCCGTCCTGTAGCCCGAGCGTTTCAGGCCCTCGGCCAGCATGGCCGCGGTCGAGCCCTTCCCGTTGGTCCCGGCGACGTGGATGAACCTGAGGCCCTCGTGGGGGTTACCCAGGTTTTCCAGGATGCGGGTCATGGAATCCAATCCAAACTTCATGCCAAACTTTTGCAGATCGAAAAGTTTGGCGATATTTTGCCGATAATTGTCCGTGGGAACGAGAGCTTCCATATAATGACGTAGCCAAATTCCGATGGGTTCCCACCGGCGCCGGTATTTAATTTTCGTATGGGTAAAGGGGTTACATATTCAGGTCAGGCCGCCGCCCTCCCGGGCGACTTTCCCGATCGCTCAATTCTAGCCAAAAGTACTGGAAAAGTAAACAAATAATATCCACTTAAAGTATACGATCTCCATAGGCGCGATCGCTTTGGGGTAAGCCCGTTCCCGGAACGCTACATGTCGCGGCCAAGCCTTGGCCAGGGCCCCTATTTTGCGATCCGGGGGCCAGCCCCATCCGGCGGGCCCGAAACGTCCCCTTAGGGCGCGGTGAGCCTGGAGTAGCGGATCATGACCTTCTTTTCGCCGAATTGATCGAAATCTATCTTGGCCGTGCCCCCGCTGACCTCCAAAACCGTGCCAAGGCCGAAGCCGGGGTGCCTCACCCTCAGGCCCGGGTTCAGCTCGGTCAGCCCCTCGGGGGCGCGTTCCCCCTGACTCGCCTTCCTGGCCGCCCCGAAGGGGCGATGGGCCCGGGGGTCCTCGATGGTGATCTTCGCGGGCGAGTGGTCCCGGTTCATGACCCCCGAGAGGCGCTCGAAGGATTCGGCGAAACCGGTCGCCTGGGTCTCCTGGACGATATCCACCAGGGACGGGTCGATGTTGGCCAGGTAGCGCGAGGGTCCCCCGGGCATGGGGCCCCAGCCCCCGTCGCCCGGCACCCCCCATGTCCGGCAGGCGATGGGCATGGTTATGGTGAGGCGATCCCGGGCCCTGGTCACGGCCACGTACATGAGCCGCAGCTCCTCCTCGTTTTCGGAGGGCTTGGCGTAGGCCGAGGGGAAACGGCCCTCCACGGCCGAGATGACGTAGACCCTGGGCCACTCCAGGCCCTTGGCCGAGTGTATGGTCGAAAGGGTCAGATCGCCCCGGGCCTGGGCCTCCTCGTGGCTGACGATGAGGTTGTTGGGGGGACTTAGGGCCATGTCGGCCAAAAAGGCCACCAGATCCTCGCATTCCTCGGTCATGGCCTTTATTTCCTGGAGATCGGTCAGCCTATCGGGGTGATCGTCCGGGAAAAGATCCGGCAATATGGCCGCGTAGTACAGGAACACGGCCTCGGTGACCGTCCTTGGCGAGAGATCCGGCCCGGTCACGGACACCAGAAGGTCCCTGAGTTTTGCGAGGTTTGGCCTGGCCTTTTCCTTGGTGAGCGGGGCCTCGCCCAAAACCTCGAGGTAAGAGGGCTTGGCCAGGGCCCACTCGGCCACCCTTTCCTGCCCCTTGGGCCCCAGGCCGTTCACGTTGGCCAGGACCCGCCGGAGGCTCACCTCGTCGCGGTCGTTGACCGAGAGCCTCAGGTAGGCCAAAAAATCCTTGGTATGGGCCAGCTCCAGGAATTTGCGCCCGCCGAATTTGGTGAAGGGCATGCGGCGGCGGTTCAGCTGGGCCTCAAGCTCGAAGGAATGGGAGCTGGCCCGAAAGAGGACGGCGATGTCCGAGAGCGAGAGCCCATCGACCAGGTCGGCCTCGATGCGATCGCAGACGGTAGCCGCTTCCTCGGCGAGGCCGCCCAGGACCATTATCTTGGCCAGGGGACCGGTGCCCCTGACCGGCCTTAGGACCTTCTCGAAGCTCTCCTTGGCCTGGCCCAGCAGATGGTTGGCCACGAAAAGGATCTGGGGGTGGCTCCGGTAGTTTTCCTCCAGCTTCAAAATCTTGGTCCCGGTGAAGATCTTGGGGAAATCCAGGATGTTTTTGAAATTGGCCCCCCTGAAGGCGTAGATGGATTGGGCCTCGTCGCCGACGGCGGTCACGTTCAGGTGGCCCAGGCCCAGGTGGGCGGTGAGCCTTGCCTGTATGGCGTTGGTGTCCTGGTATTCGTCGACCAGGATATAGGTGAAGCGGGAGGCGATCTCCTGGCGGACGTTTTCGTGCTCGACCATCAGCCTTTCGAGGTAAAGCAAAAGATCGTCGAAATCCATGAGGTTACGCTCGATTTTTTGCCTTTGGTAAGCCTCGTGGATCCTCCTCAGGGCCGGCTCGAACTCGATTAAATGGGTATACGATTTTTTTATCAGCTGGGTTACGCTAAGTTCCTTGTTAACGGTCTGGCTGAAAATATTCTGGATGGTGCTTCGTTTGGGGAACTTGGAATTGCGGCTCGCGGCCGGGTCCGCGGTGCGGAGGCGCCCTATCATGGTCTCGGAATCGTCCCGGTCCATGATCACGAAACGGTTGGAGAATCCCAGCTTGGGGGCGTAAACCCGGAGGATGGAATTGGCCAGCGAATGGAAGGTCCCCCCGGCCACCCGGCCGACCATGCCGCCGACCAGGCCCTCGCAGCGGGTCAGCATCTCCTCGGCGGCCTTGCGGGTAAAGGTCAGAAGCAAGATGGTCGAGGGCTCGATGCCCTGGTCGATAAGCCAGGCCACCCTGTGCACCAGGGTCCTGGTCTTCCCGCTGCCGGCCCCGGCCACGATGAGAAGCGGCCCCTCCATGTGGGTGGCCGCCTCGTACTGGGCCTCGTTTAGGAGCCCCCTTAAATTCAGCCTTGTCGTGGAAGTCGGGGTCATGCTTTTTTGGCGGCCAGATAGCCCAGGGTCGCCTCGACCAAAGCCCCCACGGTCGCCTCGCTGGCCTCGGAGACGACCGTAAAGCCTAGGTCCCTGGCGGCCTGGGTGGTTATGGGCCCGATGGAAACGGCTCGGACCCGGGCGCGGTCGCCCACCGGCACGTGCCTGGCCAAACCGCTGGCCACGCTCGCGCTGGTTAGGGTGACTAAGTCGACGGGGATGGACCCCTTCGGGTCTATTTTTTCAACCGAGTGTCCATTATTATAATCAATAAAAGATAATTTTTCAAATCCTGACCAATCGGCCGTTAACGTCTCGTATAAGGGAACGAGATCCAAGTCAAAGCCCAATCCCCGCAGGCCCGTGATCAAAACGTCCCTGGCCTCCCTGGCCCTGGCCAAAAGGCACCTGCCGGGGGGGAGGGAACCGAACAGCTCGACCAAACCCTCGGCGACGAATCTCACGGGCATAAGGTCAACCTTAAGGCCATACCCGGTCAAAACCTCCGCCGTCCCCGGCCCTATGGCGGCGATCCTGAGCCCATGGAGGCCGCGGCTGTCCAAACCATGCCCGAATAGGGCCCCCATGAAGACCTTGGCCCCATTCGGCGAGGTCAAAATCAAATACCCGTAGCCGGGAAGGTTCGCCAGCGCGGCCCCAAGCCCCGGGTTGGGCTCTATGGGCCTAATCTCTATGGCCGGCCTTTCCAGTACCTCCGCCCCCAGCTCGCGCAGGGCCATGGACAGACGCCCCGCCTGCTCCCTGGTCCTGGCCACCAAGATCCTCTTCCCGAAAAGGGGCCTTTTCTCGAACCAGTTGAGCCTGTCCCTAAGCGCCACCACCTCGCCCACGACCAAAAGGGCCGGCGAGGTCAGCCCCGCCGCCTTGGCCTCCCTGGCCAGATCCCCGACCGTGGAGGCCACGACCTTTTGCCGGCTGGTGGCCCCCCACTCGACCATGGCCGCCGGGGTCGCGGGATCCTTCCCCGCCGACGCGAGGTTGGCCAAAATCGTTTCCAGGCTCGAGGCGCCCATGACCACCGACAGCGTGCCCATCCTGGCCAGGGCCCCAAAATCCAGCGCCGAGGCCTCTTTCCCCGGCTTCTCGTGCCCGGTCAGGATGCCAATCTGCGAGCCCAGGTCCCGGTGGGTCAAAGGTATCCCGGCCGCCGCCGCGGCGGCTATGGCCGACGAGACGCCTGGCACGACCTCAAAGCCCACCCCGGCCTCGCTGAGCCAAAGGGCCTCCTCGGCCCCCCGGCCAAAAACGTACGGGTCCCCGCCCTTGAGCCTGACGACAACGTTTCCGGCCCTGGCCTCCGAAACCAAAAGCTCGTTGATTTCCACTTGCTTAAGGGTATGGTTGGCCCCGGTCTTCCCGGCGTAAATCTTCCTCGCCCCTTTTGGCGCAAGGTTCAAAAGCTCCGGCGAGGCCAGGTAGTCATACACCACCACGTCGGCCCGGCCCAAAACCTGGGCCCCCCTTAGGGTCAAAAGTCCCGGATCGCCAGGCCCGGCCCCGACGAGGTAGACCATGGCCGGTTTTTTGCCCCCGCCCATGCCCTATCCACCCATGCGCCGCACCCGCCCCGAAATCCCCGAGGCGGCGAAAACCCCTGTCTCAACGAAGCCCTTCAAGTTATCCCCTTAAAACCGACCCGGTTTCCATCTTCCGCCCCCCGCCGAGGGCCCAAAAAAAAGACCTCGCCCCCGCTCCCACGGGCTTGGAAGTCCCGGCCCGCCATCCCGGCTCGCGCTCCCCCCGGCGGGCGCCCAGGGGAGCCGTTTTCTTTCAACCCAAGGGCTCCCGCCCAAAAGCCTCACGGCTTACGGCCGGAAAAAGCCCCGGGGCCTTGGCCCTGAGCGCGGCGGCCACGCCCCTGCCCAATCCCTCGGCCCTGGCGAATTCCCCAGGCTCGCGAAATTTTATCCCCCCGCCTGGGTCCCGCGCGAGACTTTCCACCGAAACGGAAGCCCTCTCCCGCACGACCCGGCCGGCGTGGACCAGGGCCGCGGCCATATCCAATTGGGGGCCATTCCCAATCTCGCAATGGGCGGCTATCGGCTCGGTGCAGCCGAGGCCCAGCTCGCCGACGAAGGCCCTCTCGGCCACCATGGCCAGGGCCGAGCCAAGATGATCCAGGGGCCTTAGGAGCTCACCCAGGGCCTCGTCGCCATCCCTGAGCTCCAGGGCCAGCTGGCCTTGCCCTGGCGAAGGCGGCATGACGTCCGGGGTCAGCGTCTCCACCCGAAAGGGCAGCGACAGTCCCAGGCGCGTAATGGCCGCCTTGGCCAATATGATCCCGGTGAATACGCTCCCGACGGCCTTAAGCCTTGTCCCAACGTTACCCCTAAGGGGCCTAATGTCCAAGCCGGGCCGAAAAGCCCTGACGAAAGCCTGACGCCTCAAGCTCGATGTCCCTATCGTGGAGCCCTCGGGCAAGTCGGCCAGGCCACTCCCCTCCGGGCCGATGAAAACGTCCCAGGGCTCGTCCCTTTCGATGGCCGGCCCCAACGTAAGGCCCGCTGGTATTTCCGCCGCCAGGTCCTTGGCGCTGTGCACGGCCAAATCTATGTCGCCCCTCAAAAGGGCCGCCTCGATTTCCTTGACGAATAGGCCCTTGACGCCCTTGCCGCCGTAGGGCTGGGCCCCCGGGTCATCCCCGCTCGTTTTTATGGCCTGAAACGTGAACCCCATTGCCGGGTACAGGCGCCGCAACCTCTCCATCACCGAATGGGCCTGCGCCTGGGAGAGCTCGCTTCCCCTGGCCCCTACCCTGATAACCCCCGGGAATTTAGTTGGATCCACAGCCAGCACACGAACTGGCGGAGCAAGAACCGCAAGAGGACGACGAGGAACTTGAGGGGGAAATATCCATGGTGCCGCCCGACGGGCCGCAACGGAAACTGGAGAGATGCTTTTCGCAGTTGGCCTGGCCGCACGCGGGGCAGACTACCTGGGCCGAACGGCTCAACACCAGCTCCTCGAAATCGCGACCGCAGTCAAGGCATTTGAATTCATATATGGGCATGTAAAACGACCTCGGACAATTTAAAACCCCCGCGCGCGAGGGCCAAAGACGTAACCCCAAACCTACCCGGGCCCAACCCTAGACTCGCGCGCCGAGGCTCCATATCTCGCCATCCATAATACCACCCAATAACCCGTTCGGCAAATTTATCGCCCCCTGGCCCGCCACGCCGGCCCCCAGGCCCCGTCCCCGCGAAACCAAACCCCCAACCCAAAATCCTTAGGCGTTATAGCCCAAAACGAAGCCCCGCAAACAAACCCGTCTCATAATCCTGCAAAATTTCGCAAGGGCACTTGACTTTTAACGTACGTATGGTATAAAATGATGAAAATAAAAAATCATTTTAAGAAAGAAACGATTTGTTTATTTTTTTAAGATTGCACTTTAAATGATGGCTATAGTGAAATAGTCCCAGCTAAAGCTTTGACATTAATTTGCAAAAAGATTTAATAAACATTAACTTTCATTCAAGAATATGGTATTTTTATTTATTCGTAACAATATTTTATTTTTAAAATTTAAATGGTCAATAAGGCTTACAATGGTTAAATTTAAAGAACAAGTACTTTTGGCAGACCATATAAAAGTTAATAGAGTTTTATATGAGCATCATGGGATCTATTTGGGAAAATATAAAGTTATTCATTATACTGAAAATGAAGGTAATATAACTAAAGGGTTAGTTAAGGTAACAAGTCTAAAAAATTTTCTAGATGGGGCAACAAATTTTGATGTCATAAGACACCAAAATCCAATCTTTAGTCCAGAAGAGATCATAGAAAGAGCTAAATCACGAATTGGTGAGGATAATTACAGCATATTTTCCAATAATTGTGAACATTTTTGTAACTGGTGTATTGAAGGCGTCGCAGAAAGCGAACAGGTACAGACTGTAATTACAATTATAATTACTGGGTTAGCTGGATTAAAAGGTCTATTTCTTGTAAAAGCAGTAAAAGGTTTCATTGAAAAGCCACATAAAGAACTGGAAAAAACTACCACCAATTTACTGAACGCAGAGAAAGAATTAGCTAAAGTTTCAAAATCAGCAATAGAATCTCAATTTATATTAGAAAAATTTGTAGAAGAAAATATTAAATTGGATCATAAGATAAAAGAGCAATTTGAAGAGAATAAAAAAGCTGGCAAAAAAGCTTTGGATGCGATTGAAAAATTTAGGAAGCAAATATGACTTCTTTGATAATGACTCCAAGTGAACAAACCCAAATCGATACTCAATTAGAAGATCGACTGCTTGGTTGGGTAAAATCTCGCTCCAGTGAAGCAGAGCAATTGGCCTTGGATGCTACCAGACTTCTGTCATGTACGAGTGATAGGCTGGAGAGCATTTCACGGCAAGGGTTTTTTAAACGTATCTGGTCAAGACTAACAGGAGCTTCTACCGCTAATGAGAGAGTGAACATAAATGACCTAATACGGGTACAAAAAAATTCTCTTCGTTATCTTAATATGCTACAAGAGCAAGAAATGCTCATGGCACATTCCATGTTATCTTTGAAGAATAATTTGTTAGCGCTTAACATTCAAGATAAGGAGACAAGAAACATAGTTGATTTACTTGCCGAAGAAACTCAAAAAAGTTTTGAAAAGTTAGAAAATCGAGTTGATCAATTAGAGATCTCTTCTAATCTTCAAGGTTGGTTGCTCACTCTCGAAGAAAGAGAATATGATGAAAAATATCCAACTGAATTTATGCGTTTATTCAGGATTATCAACGATTTTTACACAATAAAAGATGATAATTGGAATTATAATGATCTAATGTTTATGCGAAAAGCTATTCGTTCCGTAAAGATAGATTCTCGTAAAATAATAACACTAAATTTTTTTATTGACAATTTAATAGATGAAATTCAAGATAATCGTGTTGGAATTGATTTATATAATTTTCTTATATCAGAATTAGGACCACAGAGTATTGAAAATTACAGCCTTTTAGTTGTTGACAATATATCTTCCCCTGTATTTATATCAATGCATCGTCTAAAAACACAATATACAGATCGGTTAGATGACATAAATGAGCTTAAAGAAGAACTTAAAATTTCTACCGCAGAAGCGTTAAAGCGTCTTTTGCGGCGCAGTATCTCTCAACTAAATGTAAATTTAAATTATGAATTTCCATTAGCTGATGCAGCAATTGAAATACTTGGTTGCATTCGTCTCGCGAACAGATTGTTTTTAGTTCCTGATAAAACTAATGCTTTACCTAAAACGAACGCTTCATCGGCTGAGAAAATAGTAATTCAACCAGATAAAAGCGCAATGATTAATTCTAAAATTGACCCTCACAATTTGACAATAGGTACATGGAGCGTACAAAATAAATCATATTACGATTATTTTCCAAAAAATTCATATACTTGGAATACATTAGATGTAATTAATGTATTTTGTCCGGATATACCCCGGGTTTTTGACGTTAAATATATTAATAATTTAATATTAGCATTTTATCACACTCAATATGATAAATTTTATGTCTCTTTATCGGGTGATGGCTATATATGGAATCATTACCGTTTAATTGATGATAATAATAAACATATAACTTATTCAGATATCGTTGATAGAATCATCTTCGTTTTTAACGATAAATTAATTATATATCTAAAATCTTATAATAATTTTTATTATTATTCATTTGATAATTATAAATTTTTTCCAAATATACCTTCTAGTTCTACAGAAGTTATCACAACGAGCGATGGTAGTAATTTTTTTATAAATAAACTTTATCCATTTGATGATTTTAATATTATAATAGCAACCAATATAAAACAATCAATTTTTATTTCTAATGATTTAATATTTTGGCAAGTTATACATGCACCATTTGATGTCATAGACCTAACGTTTGACGGTAAAAAAATTATTTGCAATGGTAGTGATGAGAAGTATTATTCCCTTGATTTGTATTAAATTTTATTAGCTGATTAAACAAGATCCATACGCAAAACACATAAATTCTAAGAATTATTCCTAAATTTATTAAAAATTAATATATGATATAAATTTATTTTTTGAAACATTTTTTTGCACTTTAATCAAAGATAGTTAATCAATAATACATAACAATTCATTGTTTTTGATAACTAAGCTTGTAAATTATAAGGTTCTTAGTGCTAATATATTATTTTTTTCTGGTTTTATTGAGGGTGTAATGAAAGTTACGATCTGGTTACTAGACGTCCATATTTTTTGACATGTAGGTGCTACAAAGAGTCCAGACAAACCGTCTTCTGGCCAGTGGCATAAAATGCTTGTCCAAGGCACCTCGCAAATTAGTTTCCATATTTTCAAGTGCTGGCGCCTTTTTTGAATAATTCTTGACGCTTTTGCCATGCTGTAGGACCCGAAAAAAAACATTGACCAAGCCTAAACCGTTATGGTATATAACTAGGTTCTAGATGCGCACGGTCCCATCGTCTAGTGGCCTAGGACACCGCCCTCTCACGGCGAAAACAGGGGTTCGAGTCCCCTTGGGACTACCACTTCATAATCCAACTTTGCCCGATATAGTCCGAAAGTCCGCTAAAACAGTGGCTTTCGGACTATTTGCTTGTTCAGTAAAGTCCAAGTAAATCCCTTGGCAACTATGTATTTTGTGGGTATCTTAGTTTTGAAGAAAGGCGATACCCCCACATGCCACTTTCAGACATTTTCTTAAGAAATCTAAAACCACCAGTTAAGCCAACGAAATTCCAAGATGGCGGAGGGATGTATCTTTACGCCACACCTACAGGGCTTAAATCTTGGAGGTTCAACTATCGTTTTCAGGGAGAGTATAAAACCATGACTTTTGGTCAATACCCCCTGGTACCCTTAAGAGAAGCCCGAGAAAAGCTGTTTGAGGCTAGAAAGTTTTTAGATGGCGGGGTAGATCCTGCATTTCAAAAGAAATCTCTCAAACAAGCGGAAAAGGAGAAAGTAAAAGACACTTTCAAAGAGATAGCCAAAGAGTGGTTTGATAATAAGAAGGATACATTAAAAGAGGCATATACCTCTCGTATTTGGGGGCGAATTGATAAAGATCTGTTCCCTTTCCTGGCTGACAAATTAATCAGCGAAATTTCTGCCCCAGAACTCCTTGAAGTACATCGAAAGATTGAGTCAAGAGGAGCCGTTGTCACCGCTCATCGTTGCCTCCAATATTGCTGGCAAATCTTTCGGTATGCCATAGCTACAGGCAGGGCGACTCATGATGTCAGTGCTGATTTACGAGGGGCTTTGAAAACTGCGGCCCATTCTCATTTTTCCAGTTTAAAGGATAGAAAAGAGGTTGGAGCTCCGCTAAGGGCTATTGACGGTTATACTGGAAATGTTATCGTTAAATCAGCTTTGCAAATGGCTCCATATGTTTTTGTAAGGCCTGGGGAACACTTCGACACGCTGAATGGGCCGAGATTGATTTTGAGCTAAATGAATGGCGTATACCGGCAGAAAAGATGAAGCAAATCCATATCGTACCGTTAGCTAAACAGGTAGTTGATATTTTGGTTGAACTACGCAATTATACAGGCAATACAAAACACCTATTTCCTGGGATGCGTAATGATGTAAGGCCTATATCCGATATGACACTTTTGGCTGGGCTAAGACGGCTAGGTTATTCACGTGAGGAAATGACCGTTCATGGGTTCGGGTCTATAGCTTCGACTATGCTTAATGAGCAAGGCTTTAACCGTGACTGGATAGAGAGGCAACTGGCTCATGGTGAGAGAAACAGTATTAGAGCTGCCTATAACTACGCTGAATATTTACCGGAACGTAGAAAAATGATGTAAGAATGGGCAGATTATTTATATAAATTGATATTGATGATTAAAAATTAATTTAGTTAAAGTTTCAAATGAAATAATAACATTTAGAAATAATATTTTGAAAGTTCACTTATTCGTCGTCAGAGAGTTTGATTATTAAAACGAAAAAAATTCTTTCTTTTTTGCTACAGAGTATGATAGTAAAAATAGTTTAGCTCTACGGTTTTCTGAGGGGTTATATATGCCTCGTCAACCTAGATGGGTTGTAAAATCACAACCTTGCAAAGAGCTTTCAATAGTCCAAGAAATTGATAACCCTCAACCTGTAGTTACTACTCTAACCGACACAACAACTTTAGTAAGTAGTGAACTACAAGGCGTTATTTTCCTCGAAGAAGAATTCCTCCCTCATAATCCATTTTTTTGCTAATTCTAATTTGCGTTTGAGATTTCCTTTTAGTATAATGCTGATCATGGAGGTGTCTCATGGCCAGAACACTAAATTTTTCTCAAGACCAGTTAGATAAAGCAATAGAATTGAGAGACAAGCATTCAATCGATAGAGAGCAAAGAGCAGGCTTAGTTTCTCTCTGTATAGCGAAAACTGGTTGCTCACGAGAGACAGCTGCCTTAATATTCGGCATTGATGTTAGGACCGTCCATGATGATTTAGAGAGAATTCGTAACCCTATCATCGATAATATAGGTCTATGGGGTGGTGGAAATAACCATCATATGACTTTTGATGAAGAAGAGTCATTTCTTAATTCATATTTAGATGATGCTAAAGCTGGATTGATCATTTCCATTCCTAAACTTCATAATGAGTACAATAATATTGTAGATAAAATCACTCCAGCTTCAACTTTTTACAGGCTATTAAAACGCCATAATTGGCGAAAAGTGCTGCCTGACATGCGTCATTCTAAAGGAGATCCTGCTTTACAAAAGGACTTCAAAAAAAAACACTCAAAATTCAGATGGCTGAAGCTCTCTTGAAAAACAAAAATAATTACCCTGTCTATCTTATGTTTCAGGATGAAGCACGGTTCGGAAGGATGTCAGACCCAAGTAAGTGCTGGGCACCAAATCCGTTCAGACCAAAGGTTGACTTAGCTCTCGTTCGCCAATATAACTACGTTTTTGGGCTGTTTGTCCCGCTACTGGAGCTTTTGATTCGATGATAGCATCGGATATGAGGACTGCAAATATGTCTCTCTTTTTAAGGCAAGTCAGTAGGGCACATCCTAACAGATTTGTGATTATGGTTTTAGATGGTGCCTCAACTCATAAATCAAAAGATTTGGTTGTCCCGTCTAATGTTTCTTTAATCATATTACCCCCGTACTCACCTGAGCTTAATCCAACGGAAAGAGTATGGAATCAACTCAGAAAAAAAATATTTTGCTAACAAATATTTTAGTACTTTGGAGGAAGCCATGGATGCTGTTAAACTCGGACTTTCAGAATTAAAAAAGAAGAGGTCAAAAATGAAAAGCTTAACCTTATGGCCTTGGATTAAGGAAATATTAAACGCAAATTAGAATCATGACGAAAAGGGCAATCATGCCACCGCCAGACATGGGCGAATCGCTGGTCATAGACCTGGTAGGTCTTCAGGAAATTGACCATGAGTTTCTCAAAGCTACTTCCCTTGTGACTTTCGGAAGCTGCTTCGGTACGGTATTTAGAGATTATTTTATCAAAATTCATAATTCAAACAAGTTCAAAGGAGCAATACAAGCTTGAAATTAGAATTTTACTCCAGTTAAGCTTAGATAGAAATTACTATTTAGCATGATCTAGATCGTTACCCTTAGAATATAAAGATTTTGCTATTGTAAAACCATATTTTTTAGCTAAATATTCACTACGCTTTTTAAAGTAATCATGAAATTCCTCACTAGACATGTTCTTAGTTTTTTCGTAAATATCTACTCGAACCTTATGAATCCAATCATCACTTATACTTGTATTTGGATTACTCATTATCAATTACCTCCATAATTGCATCGACTGGCGATTGAATATAAATATTATTATACCCAAATCTTTTATTGATCTCATAAGTAAAATTTCTTGTTTTATTTAGAATAATATGTTTAAAATTCAAACTTAATAAATTTTCATATTCTTTCTGAAATTCAATAGTTTGAATTGGACTACCGAAAGCCAAGCCAAGGATTGCCGTTAAATCCAGCACTTGCGCTTGAGCTAAAATTATAACCCAGATTGGGGACAAACCCAAACAAAAAATCAAAACAAGCATGAGCTCCAATCTACGGGTCTAATGGCTTTAATATGCGATTTATAGTGCGTCTGGTTTATTTTGTTCGGTTCTTGAACAACCTTGCTGCGCTAATCATAAATTCTATTAGTATGGCCTTTTCTCCTGTATCCAGGGTGAGTAGGACATCGTTCAAAGTCTGTAGCATAGTTTGTGTTTAGTCTCCGTTGTCTTCCACAAAAAAACGAACAACGGGACAACCGAACAATTTGCCAAGTTGTTCCAAACGTGCAAGACTCGCTGGTCTTGTCCCAGTTTCCAAGCGAGATACGGTTTCAACCTCAATCCCCAGGTTCACTTGAGCTTGGGTCAAATGGGAAAGCTTGCGTTGTCTGGCTATGGTTTGACCGACTCTCTTGGAAAGGCTTGGTATCGTTATTTATTGCTCCAAAGCTACTGTTCAGCCCGAAACCATTTTCGGAGATCGGCCTCAAAATATTAATGACCAGGACGATCAAATTTGACTTGGCTTAATTTGATGGCGGTGGATGGCGAACAAGGCGTCAGGGTCTTTTACGCGATTGGTTTTGCTATTAGCTCTCCCAACCGTTTCGTGGTGGCGGTGGTCTCGGCAAAAGTCAGGGCGTCGCGGTCGGCGATACCGCCGGGATTGCGCAAAACGCCTGTCTTGGGGTCGGTATGGGTATGATCCAGGTCGATATACCGGAATTCATTTCGAATACCGTTTCTCCTTGGCGGCAACCACGAGCTGGGCAAAGGACATCTTGCCCAGGCAGTAATCGCGGATAATCTCAATGCCTTTCTTCGAGGGCTCAAACCCCTCGAACATATTGGAGCCGATGGCTTCCGCAGTGTTTTCCAGCGTTTCCAAATCGGGAAATGGAACGTCCATAATCGTCAGCGCCTTACGATTGATTGAGAAGGGTGCATATTTCATAAACTGCGCCTCCTCCTCTCGCCCGCTTCTTCCAGCGAGCTTTTTATCGGTATCGGGCAGATGTATTTCATCTGCGCTTTCAGCCTATCGTTGATACTCCCGCGCTCCATATAGGCGTCGTAAATATTCACGATAGAAACTCTGGACGGTAATAGCGGGTATCGGAATTTTTACCTCGCACATATCTTCCCAACTAAAGGTCTCGCGCTGGGAACCCCACGAACCGGAACGGGCATATCGGTCAAACCCAGCTCGAATGAAAAACAGCTTCAGACATTCCGGAAGGGGATGCTCCGTATCGGTGCTGAAAACCGTTGAGATTGATGATACCAGAAAGGTTTCAGCGGTATTGTTGAAACCTAGTGACATTTTGTCACCGCGCCTTGAAGTATCAGGCACATAGGCAATATACCCCAGCTTGATGAATTTGTAACTATCAAGCTGTCTCCGGTCATATCTGCCTCTGTCTCTATCATTTCCTTGCGAACAGAAAGACCACGGACTCGTTCAACCTCGAGCCCCGCGCCGTTCCGCTCGTCGCTTAGTTGAATGTAATCTCCAATCGCTTCACGCGGCAACTCTCAGCGGAGGCGCTCAATATAAACGTCACAGGTCAGTTTCAAACCCTCCAAGTCGCGCTCATAAGCCCGTTGGTTTGCAAGCATGGCGTTGTACGCATCCACATATTTCCGCTGAACGGGGATCGGCGGGAGGTCAATGTCTATCTCGACAAAGCGTTCCCTGTCTAGATTTGACCTTACGCCGCCATCGCTTAAAAACCAGGCGAACCTGTCCCTTTCCTTGCGTAAAAACAGCATATAGAACCTTTATTTTTGGAAACTGACGTTTTTGCCTAGCGATTGGACGCTTGATTGTGTTAAGAGATTCTCATTATTAGATTTATGGCGTTGTAATATATCAAATTTATTAGGCTAGGTTTTTTTTTAATGCGTTTACGCGTTAACAAAACCTCTTCCGTTGAAAGTCGCGAAGGTTTACTTTGGTTTTTGCTTGTGGTATATTTTTAAAAGGTTGCATCCGTTTTTTTTATCGGTCCAATCGGACCTTCGCCCCAGGGCGACCTCATGGTAACCGTGATTTTTTTTCGCTGGCCGCAAGGTTCTTTCGCCTTGTTTTTTAAAGAAATTTTCCGCGGCTTTACCGTTCGCTTTATGGCCGACTAAAGACTTGACCCTTTTCAAGGCATGTTAAGAAAGGCCGATAAAATGTCCGACGATGACACTTACGTGGAAGCCAAACTGGCCCAACTCAATTAACTTAAAAGCCAAATAGAAAAGCTTGACGAGCATTTTAAACGCAATTTGAAGGCCGCCGGACTCACTGAGGACGATCTGAAAAAGATCGATCCG
>JAITKA010000114.1 GCA_031278635.1 Deltaproteobacteria bacterium
AGGCCCATCGAGGTGTGGTTATGGAGGATCCAGGTGAGCTCGGCGTGCTCGGGCACGTCCCCCTGGACCCAAAAATAGGACTTTTCGGGGTCTAGGCCCAGGGCCAGAAAATCCATGGCCGCCTCCATGGTGTTTTTGGCCAGAAGGTGGCCGTCAAAGACCGTGGTCAGGGCGTGTAGGTTCACGATAAAGCAAAACAGTTCGCTTTTTTCCTGCCAACCGACCATCGAACGCATCATGCCAAAAAAATTGCCTATGTGGAGGCTGCCCGACGGCTGAATGCCTGATAAAACCCTCATCGTTCGCGAAACTCTCAAAAAAAGCCCCTCCGGATGACCTGGGGGCGTTAAGGCGTATGGCCGGGTCCAAGGCCTGTGGCCTTGGGGGCCGTTAGGGATGGATCATGGACCCGTTGTTGCCTTTCCTGAGGCCCGGGCCGCCCTCGGCCTGGCGCCCCACGTCGGGCTGGAGGGTCCCGCCGGGGTGGTCCACGTCCAGCCCCCGGACATGGCCCAGGTGGTAAGCTATGAGCTGCAAGGGGATCACGGCCACCATCGGCCTTAGGCGGGAAGGCACCTGCGGGAGCGGCAAAAATATGTCGGCTATGCTGGCCAGGGCCTGATCCTTTTTGGGCCCGTCCTCGGTTATTAATATGAGCGGGGCTCCCCTGGCCTTAAGCTCGAAGGCCAGGGCGAGGCAGGTGGCATCCCGCTCGTCGGAAAAGGAAAACATGATTATCGGCGCCTGGGGGCCGGCCATGGCCAGGGGGCCGTGCCCGAACTCGCCCGCCAGGTAGCCCTCGGCATGGAGCCTGGCCACTTCCTTGAGCTTCAGGGCCCCCTCCAGGGCCATGGGCAGGAGGTGGCCCCTGGCCAGGATGAAGGCCTGGGAATACCCGTTCAAGAACTGGGCCACCTCGATGGCCTTGGGCTCGAGCTCCCTTTTGCCCAAGGCCTCCCGGATCATCTCCGGGATGCGGGAAAAACTCTCAATCTCCTGGCGCCATTCCTTGCGCAGGAGGTTGCGGCTCTGGGCCAGCCTGAGGCCCAGAAGGGCCAGCACCAGCGACTGGGAGGTGAAGGCCTTGGTCGAGGCCTTGGACTGGACCTTCCCGGCCAGGGTCAAAAGGGTGCCCATGGCCGCCTCGGTCAGGGGGCTGTCGGACTCGTTGACCACGGCCAGGGTAAAGGCGCCCCGGCTCCGGGCCAGGTCCAGGGCGGCCAGGGTGTCTGGGCTCCTGCCCGACTGGGAGACGGCCACGGCCAGGGTGCTCTCGTCCACCAGCATGTGGTGGCAGCCGCACTCCGAGGCGGGCTCGACCACGGTCGGGATCTGGGCCAGCTCCTCGATCAAATACCTGGCGGTCATGGCCGCGTGGTAACTGGTCCCGCAGGCGGTGATGTAGGCCTTTTTTACCTGCCGCAGGCTCTGATCGTCCAGCGGCGGGCGGTTCATCTTAAGCTGGAAATTATGGCCCAGAAACTGGGCCAGGGTGTAGGCCAAGGCGCTTGGCTGCTCGTAAATTTCCTTTAAGAAGAAGGGGGGGTCGCCGTTTTTCGGCGCCGCGTTGTTGGCCATTCCATCCATCGTCTGGGGTACCTCAATATTCGCTATTATTCACTGACGTTCTGCGGTGGGCGGTTGTGGGGGAAAAAACGCTTGGCGGGACTTTTCGCGAAAAAAACCCCCCTGGCGAGCGCCTTTCGCGTCGGCCCCACCGCCCTTCTGGGCGCCTGGTAATTAGGAAACCCAAGTTCGATATATTGTAACAGAAAATGGCCCAATAACAAAATGGCCCCTTACCGCCACCCTAACCATTCATCATTTATCCAAATCATCTTTTGGGTTAATCGGCGGCTTTGCCCTTCCCCTTCGCGGCCGGCTTGGCCGCCGGCTTCGCCTCCGGCTTCCCGGCCGGCTTCGCCTCAGCCTTGTCGGCGGGCTTGGCCGCCGCCTTGGCCTTTTTTTTGGGGGCCTTTTTGGGGATGGCCGCCGGGACGGCATCGTCCCCCTGGCCCTCGCCAAGGGGGATGGCCTGGCCGTCGGAGGTGAGCCTTACGTCCGAAAGGGATATGTGGGAGACCAAAAGGAGGTAGGGCTCGATCTCGACGTTCCGGAGGCAGCAGTAAGGCCCGATGGTCACCCCTTGGCCGACCTTGGTGTTCCCGGCCAGGACCACCCCCGGCCCCAGGACGACGTCCCGGGAGAGCCTCACGCTGGCCTCGACGTAAGTGGTGGCCGGGTCCTCCATGGCCACGCCGGCCAAAAGCCAGCTGTCGTTTATGCGCCTGCGGAGGATGGTTTGGGCCATGGCCAGTTCCCGGCAGTCGTTGATGCCCTGGACCTCCAGGGGATCGGGGCCCTCGATGGCGGCGACCGGCAGCCCTTTGGCCCTGACCTCGGCCACGATGTCGGTTAGGTAATATTCTTTTTGGTCGTTGTTCGGCTTTATGTTAAATATGTTTTCCCTTAAGATCTCGCAATCGACCGCATAAACGCTGCTATTTATCTCGTCGATAAGAAGCTCTTCGTCGGTCGCGTCCCTTGTCTCGACTATCCTCTCCATCAGACCCTTTTTGTCCCTGACCACCCGCCCGTAGGAGGCGGGGTCATCGACCCTCACGGTCAGGACGCTCAGGGGCGTCCCCAGGGCCAAGTGGGCGTCGTGAAAATCCAAAAGCGTCTGCGGCGAGATCAAGGGCACGTCCCCCGGCAGGATAATCACCTGGCCCTCGAAGCCCTCAAGCCCCGCCATGGCCGTCTGGACCGCGTGGCCGGTGCCGCCGGCCACGGCCTGCCTCACGCAAAACGGCCCGAAGGGGGCGATCTCGGCCTCGACCTCATCGGCCCCGTACCCCGTGACCACCACCAGCCTCCCGGGGGCCAGATAACGGGCCGCGTTCAGCACGTGGGTGATGATCGGCCTGCCCATGACCGGGCGCAGGACCTTGGGGATGTCGGAATTCATGCGCGTGCCCTTGCCGGCGGCCAGAACCACGACGGCCGGGGCCGCGGGGACGCCCTTCTTGGATTGGTTGTTTTGTTTGGCCATGTAAATGTCCCTGGGGGGTATAGGTGATTTCCTACGGCAAAATTATACTAAAAAGCTTCAAAAATTGATACAGTCCGCCGGGCCCCACGGTCGGTTATGGCACAATCACATCAACCATTTCAATGGCCACATAAAGAATTGCCAAGGTAATGCCCGGAATGGTCCATACATTGACGAGAAATTCGTGACCAAGAGCTTAAATAATACTACTCTTACGATTTCCATAACCGCGTGAGCGTTGAAAATGCTAACATCCCTCTCATATAATAAGGAAATCCACTACCATTTCGATGGGCCGATGGCGACGAGATTTGGTACCCCTACGGTCAACGATGCCTAACGGTTTCTCACCGGCGGGATAGTCATGACCGTTGTGATTCACAATACCCAAGAAGCAACCGAAGTTGATGTGCCCTTTCGAGGCTTTGGCAGGCCTTGGGTTTTTGCTGGCAAAAATACTCGGTCAATAAGGCAAAAAAAAAGCCCGGGAAGGCGAATTCCTTGGCCAAGTGAAAGTGATTAACCTAGGCCGTGATCCGGGCCCCTGGGAGACATTTTTATAGGGAAAAGAAATCGTCTTCCCCATTGGGATAATTCAAGACAAAGTCTGCTTCCCGCATTGGGACCACCACGGCGTATTGGTGGAAGATTCGTTTAACGCCGTCTGCGCCCCCGTCGTCACCGTAGTCTAAAGCGTAAAAGCCAGGACCGCTTCGCTCGGTGCCCGGGAGGATATGGGACGATTTTTCGCTTGGTCCGCTCCAGCAAAGCCAGGGCGTCGTAACCGGGCTCGTTAGCCTCCCCCCATATTGGGCAATGTGTACAGGTCAGTGGCCCACTCAAACTAGTAGAGGATGTGATGCTCGGACTCCCTTTGCCTAACCTTTGAATGAAGGTTTGAACGTGAATCAAATTTCTCTGCATATTTTTGCTGATCAATAAAATCTTTATAATTATTTAACAAACTGACTCTTTGTTCCAAAATTAATATATCATTTTTATTTATCTCTATAAAAGGTCCTAATATTTTTAAATTATCACCTTTCCATAACTTATAAGTTTTATTAATTTCATTAAGAAATTTAATAGATTCTTTGTCTTTATATATCTTATCAGATATTTTTTGGACAATATTTGCTCCATGAACAAACATCTTATATCTGCTCTTTCAGGTTATCAGCGATCGCTTTTGACAGAAGTGGAGGTACAGCATTTCCTATTTGATTATATTGACATAAATGCTGTTCTTCAACGCGACCTTCTTTTTTAAGTAATTTTTGGCTAACAACAGTAGGTTTACCAAGAAATTTATACCAGTCAGGGAAAGATTGCAACCTTGCCCCCTCCCTTGCCGTAAAATTCCGATTACGAAAAGGATGTACGAAATTTGCGTAAAAAGAAGCAGGTATTGTGTGGCAAGGCTCATTTGGAAACAACCGCCGGTTACTCTGATCGTAGGCTGATTTTGCAATTTCACCATTCCCATTGCGTTTGTATGGCATTAAGTGCTCAGGAAGATCTGAAACTGATTGTCCCCACTTCATCACGGAAAAACGTTCCACGGTTCTTTTAGAGTGCATCATCGCTTTGTGGTTATAAATCTTACTTGAGTTATGACGCAATAAAGCTTGATACTCATTTTGGGGTTCTTCAACATATTCCATTTCTTCAGAACCTTCGCAAGCGTCAATAAGCGGTAAATCAGAAATCGCATCCCATAATGTTGGAGTTTGTTTTCGGTAAAATAGGTTCCTAAATTGTGAGTGTGTGGCCTCTGGAAAAGGATGATTAAGCATTTTTTTAGTACCAATTATAAATAATCTTTTTCTTATTTGAGGTATTCCAAAAGATATAGCTTCCAAAATTTTATAATAAACGTGGTAACCAAGATAATTAAACTCTTTTATAATAATTTCTATAACGCTGGCGTTAGAACGTGTTTTTGCTTTTAATAAGTTCGGAACGTTTTCAAGTATTATTATTTCTGGTGAGAGTAATTTACTAAAACGAATCATTTCCTTAAGCATTGAATTTCTAGGATCATGAGGATCTCCTGCATTTTTTGTACAGACGGAAAATCCTTGGCAAGGAGGTCCCCCTAAAATAACGTCAGGTTTTTTATTAAAAATTGCCAAAATATTATCATCTGAAAAAGAAGTAATGTCACCTACGAGTACAGTAGGCTCAGGATTATTATACTTGAACGTTCCTGCGGCCCAATCATCTAACTCTATCGCACCAACAATAGTGTAGCCAGCGAGATGAAACCCAAGGCTAAATCCTCCAGCGCCAGCGAACAAATCAATAACTTTCATATATACTAATACCTCAAGGACCTACAATTATCTTCATTTATGCGGTTATTGGTTGCAGAGAACTACTTGTCCCCATACCCGTTATCCTTGCCTTTGTCAGGCTCGGTGCGAGCATCTTCAGCCAACGCAAAGACGCTACAGATACCCAATGCTTGCAAACAGCTTTAATTGTTAACTATAGCTTAGCGAGAGAAGAGAATCAATAAATAAACTCCAATACTCCAATCCCAAACACAATCAGGCCGAAAGCGTAAAATCATAGTTGCCGCTGGAGGATTGCCAAACCAGAGGACCCGAACGGGCCATGACGGGCATGAACGGGAAGCCAAGGCCATAAACACGACCGGACCCTGAACGGTACGCGAAAACAAAATGACTTTTCGTTGAAATCGGGTTAGAATGGTTCAAATCGTCAATTTAAGCTAAACATGAATTTTATGATAAAAAATAATGTATCATTGGCTAATATCAGGTGGTCCCTTATGAAAAGAACAGATAAAAATAAACTTGCACATATAAGTCATTATTCTATCATAATTGATGATATTATTCCTAGGCCATGCAATTTATTTTAAATACTAAACAATTATACCCTTTATCGTGATCCCTTTCACGCGCCGTTCCCCGAACCGGCCAGTCAACCAACCGACTTGTCCAAAGAATCCAAGGCCCGAACGGCAAAGCGGACACGATGGGCTCGTACCCTCATGAGACATAACTTGCCTCATGATTATTTTAACGTTAAAATATCGGTGGTATGTTATATCGCCACGAATTACATACCAGAATTAGGGCGATTTTGCAAAAATCGGCTCAAAACCAATTAAATTCACGGCCAGGAGCGATTTTGTCAAGGGCGACTAAAGGCGCAAAAATTTTTTGCTTATGCCCAAAACGCCTAACCCGTTATACTGACAAGAAAAAATTTGGCAAATAATTTATTCGCCTGACCGGGCGACTGCCCGTTAATCATTCGCCCCCTTTTTCCGGCCAGGCGATTTCCGGCCAAGGCCATTTACCCGACCGGCATTGCGGCATTTTCGCTGGCCTGGATTTTCGCTGACCTGGATAGGCCGGTTCGTAACCCGGGCGTTTTTTCCAGTTCTAGCCAAAAAAATTACCGAAAAGGACCTCCAATACGCTAAAAAAACAGGCTTAACCCAAGACTGCAAACTATATTTTTAGGCTTAAATTCAGTAAAAAAATTTTTTCGATATAAATAATTTTATCTTTCATAAAAACAACACGATAAATTTTTTTACGCACCATTTGGCCACCTTAAGCACATACATTAGGAGATTATACGGTGAACGTTATTATATATTAAAATGGGTTTTCATGGCCCGGTGGATTTTTCGCCAAAATTTTGTGGCCTGGGTAACCGGGAGTATCCAAGCCAGCCAACGGTCACCCCACCTTTCCCGACGCGGGCGAAACCCGTTGGCTTTCCGGGTCAGGCCGACTCGATAATGGCCATTCGGGGCCATCCAGGTCCTGGGGCATATATAACATTTTTGTAAAAGGGCAAAAAAATATTAGCCATATAACAATCTAAGCTATAAAAAGTAAAGCCATACTTGATATACAAATACTTAGGTAATCAATTTTAAAAGTTTATTTTTTTAACATTTTATTATAAGTTTTTACAATTATAAAATACTTATAAGTTATAATTAGGATGCATATTATGAGTCTAAAATTAAAAATGATATTAGGTTATGTTGGGCTTTTGGCAATATTCATCATCTTCTCCTCTATCGTTATGTACGCCTTGTACGGGATTCGTTACCGTACCCATGGCCTGCGCGAAGAAGTCCTCCCGAATAACGACATCGTCGCCGAGGCCAAGTATACCGTGGCCTTGGAGGGCCTAAAGATCGAGGACTACAATTACGGCGAGGAACCGGGGGTATGGCAGGAGGCCATGGCCCTGAGGAAAGGGACCGGGGAGCAATTGTCCAAGTCAGACCTCCAGGTCCCCTCCCTGAAAGCGAGGGCCCCCGAGCTATCCAAGATGGAAGAGGAGGCTGACAAGCTGTATGGCGTCTTCGCCGAGACCGTGGGGCTTCTCCCGGGCATTTTGGTCGACTCGAGGAAGGGGATCGCCGACATCCAAGAGGCTTACGGGAAATACGACGACTCCCTCCAGCAATTCTCTAGCCGGTTGACCAAGAATCTGGACGACTCGCTAGCCTCCGGGGATTATCAATCCAAGGCGAGTGAGGCCAACCGCCAAGTCAGGTTGGCCGACCAGATGTACCGGGACGGCGCCATTTTCTACATGACCATGCTATACGGCCTGTACCAAAACGACACGGATTTATTCGACGAGGCCAATGCCAGCATCGAGAACGTCCTGAAAACGGCCACGGATTTATCGGCCGGCCTGACCGACGGGCAGTCCAAGGACGAGTTGGCCAAGGCGGTCGAGTCCATCAACTCCTGCCGGGCGGCTTTGCTGGCCTTACGCGAGACAGTGGTCAAACTCGTCAAAAACAACGCGGATCGGGGCGACACCAGGGACGCTATCCTGGGGGCCATGGATAACATCTCCAAAATCCTAAGGAAGGTGACGACCGAGTATACCAACGAGACGATCAAGACCACGGATATGGCCTGGCTGACCATCATCATAGGGGTCGGGGTCGCCCTGGCCTTGGGCCTCGCCATAGCCCTGCTCTTCTCGACGACCCTGACCAAAACCCTTTTGGACATCATCGAGCATCTTTCCCAGGGCAGCGACGAGGTCGAGAGGGCGGCCATGGAGCTAAGCGCCGCCTCCAATACCGTGGCTTCCGGCACCACCGAGAACGCCGCCTCCCTGGAGGAAACCAGCGCGGCCATCGAGGAGCTCTCCTCGATGACCGCAAGGAACTCCGAGAACGCCCTGGAGGCCCAAAAGCTAATCCTTGAGGCCAGGCAATCCGTGACCGACTCGGAGGCGGCCATGGACAAGGTCATCAAGGCCATGGACCAGATCGCCGTCTCGGGGAACGAGATCGGCAAAATCATCAAAACCATCGACGAGATCGCCTTCCAGACAAATCTCCTGGCCCTAAACGCCGCCGTGGAGGCGGCCCGGGCCGGGGAATCCGGGGCCGGGTTCGCCGTCGTGGCCGACGAGGTCAGGAACCTTGCCATCCGTAGCGCGGACGCCGCCAAGAACACGGCGGATCTCATAGACAAAACGATCGAGAACATCGGGACCGGCTCAAGCCTGGTCAAAACCACCTACGACGCCTTCGAGCTCCTGGTGGAGTCGGTCAAAAAGGTCTCGGAAATCATAGACGGGGTGACCGCGGCCTCAAGCGAGCAGAGCCAGGGCATATCCCAAATCACCACGGCCATCCATGAGATGGATCAGGTGACCCAGACCAACGCTTCCGTGTCCGAGGAGACCGCGGGGGCGGCGACCTCGCTCACCGACGAGGCCAAACACCTCGAGATTTACGCCAACAAACTGCTCACGCTGGTCAAAGGCTCCGGCCAGGCCAAAATCACCCACAAAAAGGCCCCCAAGGCGAGCGCCAAGGGAAAACCGGCCCGCAACGGGCGACCCCCCTGGGAAGCGCTCCCCATGTAAACCGAACCTCCCAAAGCATCCTATTCGGCCCCCAAAAGGCGTCCCCAAACGGCGACGCCTTTTGGGGGTTTCCTTACGCGCCCGCCCAAAACCGCCCGGCCATCCGGGGCCTTGCCCCCCCTTCCCGCCTTACGCCCCCGGCGCGCCCGTTTTGGCCTCCCGGCACGCAATACAGGCCTTTGACAGAGGAAGGCCCCAACCGTCGGGGCTCAATCGGTCCAAATAATTTTTTTTGGGATTGATTTGCAAGGCTATTTTCATTCGAGAAGCATAAGCCATAGATTAGCGGTGATTAATGAGATTTATGGCTATGTTGTCAAAATTACCCAAGCCCTAATCCCGCATCTTTGGAAACGCAAGATGCCTTAGGCCCAACCCTGATAACATGTTATTTACTAAACGATCTACCGCAAAGCGCCCCAAGCCGGCATAAGGGGACTCAAGTATCAGACAAAAACTTGCCGCTTTGGTGGCCACGCTCGCGAGTCGGTTTTTTTGGCCCGCCGCAGGCCATCAAAATAACTAAAAATTTTTCATGCCGATTTGTGGCCCCCCGCCCGCGTCCCAAATTTTCCCTGTCTGACGCAACTAACCAAAATAATTACATAATCCTCTCCCCTGTATGGTGGCCCGATCGCTTGCCGATTCCCCCTTCCCAGCCCATGCGATTAAAATAACTAGAAAATTCTCTTGCGTTTTGTGTCGTGAAATGATAATGTCCCAGCTCGACCGCAAAATCGCCTTTGGCGATTGCCGTAATGACCACCTTTAGCAATTGGCATCTTTTCAGTTCGCCGTGGATTCCCTCGTTTAGGCGACCCGCCCAAACCACCGGGATCCAAATTTTGACCGCGCACATGTTTCGTCCCGTTTTAGCCTCCCGACCGACTTCACCGCCGACTTCACCGCTGACATCACCGCGCTCGCCGGCCTCCCTGCCAAATTATTCTCGCTTAATTTGTATGCCCCGCTATAACTTACTTCATAGCGTTCTCATATATTTACTTAAGCGTGAACTGACTATAATCCATTCAGTTTCATTAGTGTTTAAGATTATTTTATTGGCTAAACAACAGCGTTAAGCTTTCAAATATTCGCCCTATGGAATACCGTAAGCATATCGCAGGCCAAACTTTACCCTTTACCTAGTCATTTACGAGCTGGTAGGGCCTATTTAACCCGATTGATATGCAGATAATAGTACCCATATAATTGCTTATAATTATTTATTTTGCTATTTGCTTACGGTTACCATTTTAAATTTAACATACACATATCTTTTTCGAAGTTGATAGCTTTAGAACATATCTTTAGCTTATCTTTTTGGTGACCTAGATGAAATTAACAACCATAAACTTATGCATCATCAATATAATTTCTATAATTATATTACT
>JAITKA010000150.1 GCA_031278635.1 Deltaproteobacteria bacterium
CAACCGCGTTGGGGGCGACACGGAACGTAAAACCCGGGCGCCGTGGTCCTTTAGGCGTCTTTCGCCCCCGGTTCGTCCCATCGGGGCACGGTAACCGAGCGGGCGGGCCAGCCCTGGAGGGTTTTGGTCACGATATCCGTCATGTCGGCGTTGGGTTGTTCGAGGACGTACCTGCGGAAGGCCGTCACGCCGAACTCCTCGACCTCGGCGAAGTTCGAGCCCAGAAGGCGTTCCGCCAGCGTGCCAGGCGGGTGGCCCAAAGGGATCTTGATCCTGCGCTCGAAATTCTCGAACCACTCGGTCAGGCGCACTTGGGAAGGGCCCGGTAGTGTCATGCGGACCTGGAAGCGTCTCCATACGGCACGATCCAGCAATTCGGCATGATTGGTCGCCCCGATGACCATGGCATGGCTCGGCAGGTTGTCGACCTGCATGAGCAACGAACTCACCACGCGCTTTATCTCACCGGTCTCGTGGGGATCGCCCCGCTCCTTGCCGAGGGTTTCAAACTCGTCGAAAAAGAGGACGCATTGCCGGGTGGAAACGTACTCGAACAGCTTTTTCAGGCGGACGGCGGTCTCGCCCAGGAAGGTGCCGACGACGCTCTCATAGCGAACGACAAGCAGTGGGACCGCCAGCGCCTCGGCGATGGCCTCGGCCAGGGACGTCTTGCCGTTGCCCGGCGGCCCGATTAGAAGCAGGCGGTTGCGGGGCTCAAGGTTGTATGACCTGAGTAGGTCCGCCCGGTGCCGTTCCTCGATGAGGCTCCGGCAAATCTGGCGCACCTCATCCGGGAGGATGAGATCGGAAAGCGTTCGCCGGGGCATAATCTCATGGAACAGGTTGCCCATGCGCTGATCCAGCATAGGGGCACCGCCATTGTAAACGATGCGCTCAACCGGCGCGGCGTTGAGAGACTCCTCGAGTTTCCCGGCCAGCACCTTGTGTTGTTTGACCCGCTCCTCGGCGATGATCGCCTCGACGACCTTTCTAAAGCCGGCCTTGTCGCCCCGCATGCCGGATTTGACGAGGTGAATCAGTAAGTCAGATCTGGCCATTATTCGACTCCCATTCTGGATCGAGCTGCAAAATCCCTAATTATTGAAAACTTATCGCTTAACCAGCACAATTTATTTTGCTAAAGTTTCGTCGTTTTGGAATTTCTCGGTTTTTGGATGGTAATCATTCTTAACAAGGCATAAAATCGCTATTTTTTTTAACCTTTTCTTGATCATGGCAGTGTTTTTACTATATCATTCGTCATTTTCGCGTTCTAATTTTTTTTGCATGGCGGTAACCCTTTTTGCCGCTAATCCGATCCACATGGCCATCTCGGGTTCTTTTTTTATGGCAATTTTCGGGATCTTACGGGCCAAGGCTACGATGACGCCGTAGTTGCCTTCCCGCCATGCTTTCTTGAATCCGGCGAGGACGGCTTCCAGGCGGAAGAACTTAAGTTTCGATTTTAGCCACTCGTAGTCCTCAAACTCCTTGAGCAGCGCATCCTCGCGCAGTTTTTCAAGATCGGCCTTCTCTTTGGCGTTGGGCAGGTACCACAGCTCGCGGGCCTTGCCCAGGGGCTGATCCTCCTCGGGCATGTCGCCCCGCTCCTTGGGGTTGTCCGAAAAGTAGGAGAGGATCCGCCCTGGCACCGGGCCTTTGCCATCGTAACTTAGGAAATTCTCCTTTAGCAGGTCGCTCAGATGGAGCTGGGGTTCGTTCTGGCCCCAAAAACCGAGCCGCATCTTGAACCGATGGTAGATCCTGGTATATTTCTGAGGCTTTTCCTTGATGAACCGATAAAGCCATTGGATCGCCGTGGCCTCGTCGGTGATATACGTCGACAACTCTAGCAGGGCGTCGGCGGGCATCCTCTTGCGGTCGTATTGGGCCACCTGGTCTGGCAGGAAATACATCCCGTCGCGCTCAAGGAAGCGCTCCGTCAGCCCGATCAGGAACTGCCGCCTGGAGATGGGAACCGGGATTCCATTGCGGACGTAGAGGGCGATTATCTGGTCAAACAGGACGCGTGGCTGGCGTTCCTTGACATACCACGGCAAACCATCCCGCCATTTCATGACCCGCAGTTCCTGCAAGAGCCCGCGAACGAGATCCCACGCGCCTTTCTCGGTTCGCCACTCATCCTGGAAGCGCACCTCAAAACCGCCCCCGCTTTTGTAGGCCGAGATAACGAGTTCTTGCCTGCCGCCGGCGGAGATGGTTACGGTCTTGAAGCCGCCCTCCTTTTTGTCGTACATCGACACGTTAGACAATTTGAAACCAGCCTCGGTTATGGCCGCCTGGACGCAGTCCCATACCTCCACCTTGGTACTGGATAATTTGACGGTAAGCCAACGTCCCGGTTTCAACAAACGATACGCTTCCCTGAAACAATCCACCATCAACCGGCGGTAATCCTCCAACCTCGTTTCCGGCGTTTGGTTTTCGAGGGTCTCTTGCGCATTGTTCGTCAATACCTTAAGCCAAGCCTCCCAGAGCGTGTTTAGCTTGGAAAAATGGTTGTTCGCCCCACGCGGAAGATCAAATATCAAATAATCCAGTGAATCGTCTAGCAAGAGAGTCTTCTCTGAGGAAGAAGTAAAAATAACCTGTCTAGTTATTTCATCTCTTTTCCTTAAATATAAGAAAACGTCATCGATCCTTGACCTGAGCATAGGGATCACGCAACACTCAATCTGGTTTAAAGGTACGAATATGGCACTGCCAAAGTGGCCATCCGTTCTCGGTAGCTCGAATTTTAAGCGGCTGTTGGCTATATCGTGCATTTTACTTGCGTTCTCTAGCTCATCCCCCATGATGCAAAGCAACTGCTTTTCCATGTTCGAATCGGAAAGCATATGGCGGAGGGTCGCGAGTAAGCGCAAATTGCGTTTTGTGTAGAAATGATGACTATGCGTAATGCCCATAGGGTCATACCTTTTCGACTCACGACCCTCAATCGTGCGTGACGTTGGATACCAGTAAGGAATATCCTCGCCCTCGATTCTGGATATCAGGGCAAAGTCGACCTCGTCGGGGATTTTTTCGAAACGGCCCGGTAGGCCGTTCACGGAGTAATTGATCCATATGGGAATCGTTTTGGCCTGCCTTATCGTTTCCCCGATGGCAGCGTCGAACTTGTTTACCCAGGCACGCTCGAGACGTTTTTTGATCAACTTCGCCTTGCAACGGGGACAGGTAAAGGTGCCGCGTTCCTGGACATTTATTCCATCGACGGTATCGAGCACAAAAGCGACTTCACCTGAGCATTCACTGCAGACATACAGATCCGCCCAAACGGTGTAGTTTATCGTTGCCGGTTGTTCATCGTAATGGCTTGTCTCATACATCCATCCGCAAGCTTTTTCCAACTCATCGATTACCCGGTACCCCTCTCTTTTGAAAGAAGCCGGATTTACGGGCGCGTTGTAGTTGTATGAGATGAATGTCGCCGCCGGGGAGAGATCGTTAAGGAACGCCCGGCGCACGCCCAGGGTTGAATACGGCAGCCACTTCTTTATGCCATCCTTACCCGTATCTTCGCGCAAAATGGTCCCATCCGCCTTCACCTGATAGCCGAGGGCCATGACCTCGGCGCGGTCGCCACACAACTGCGCGGCCACGCCAGCCATCCCGTATCCGCAGAAACCGTCAAAAACGATATCCCCCGGTTCCGTGTAATGGAGGATGTAGCGCATGATTTCCTTATGCGGCATGTTGGTACGGTGACGGTGGGATTTGTAAATCAGGTCGTTGATGTCCTCGCGTACCTCGGACGTGAACAGCCTGTGGTGGTAACGGTAGATCTCGGGATGTTCCGGCTTCAGCGCCTCCCATTCGGCGATGAAGTAGCCTAGCCACGGGTTCGGGCAGGCGGTGTAGTAAGGCGGATCGCTCAGCCTTAGGATGTCCTCGTCGTCGCCGATGGGAAAGCCCTCGATCTCGCGGAACTTACGGTCACGGAGCTTCTTGCGCAACTCCTCGGTGAAATAGGCGCGGCGGGCCCCATCGTTCTCGAACGGCAGGCCCAGGCAAATCACCGGGCCTGATCCTTCCCGCGAATCGGGCGATCCGGGTTCTTTATTCTTCATGATCCTTGTCTTGCCTCATGGCTCGGCAGTATCGGGGGCGACCAAAGCCGCCGGGGGTGGTCGCCCGCTTAACCGCCGTTATCCCATGACTATCCGCCCCAGCGTTTAACCGTCCCCGCCCGGGTAGCCGGGCCGGGCGGCGCGGCGGTTCCCTCGGTTAGTCGCCATTCCGCTGGTGAGTTTGGAGTTTGATGGATTTATAAAAAGGTGAAAAAATTTTGGACGATATTTACGCTTGGTTCATAAAATTTTAAATGGGTACTCTCCAGATAGACTATAATGATTATTGTTGATATAATTAAGTAACGCTACCATTGGCTGGACCCGGGTTTTGTTTGCCTCTTCTGGCATTGGGTGGCATTGGCTGGCATTGGCTGGCATTGGATGGCCACCCCTCGATATCCCTTGATGCTTCCAGACGAAAAGGACATAAAGGTAAATTTAATCAGCTCATCAACTCGTTTATATCATTATGCCTTGGCATTATCAAGTAAATATTTCTCCCGTTACCAATAACATGTCTTCTTGTCTGATAAGTTAGACTACTAAGAAAAAAATTCATCGACTAATATTTTTTATTAGATCTTGAGCTCGCTATTGACACTGCCCTTATAAATCTCTATACTGAATTATGGCTTTATCTTATCTATTCTATTTTTTAGCGATTGCGTCTCCAAGCGGTGTCGAGAAGCGGACATTTGTATTGTAACGTGACAATTCTTGTTTAGCGAGGCAAAGATGTTTACCGTAGAAGATGAGGTTTATGATAAGGTATGCGCCTTCGAAATTGATATATTAGGTGTTTTTGCGACTTTTTTTAAAAAATATAATATAATTAATTTTGTAGACCAGCTTATTCCAAAAAATAAAGACAATAATGTAACTCATGGTGAATGTTTAGTTTGTTTAATGTTAACTCATTTTTGTTTTCTAAATACTTTTTTTTATTCCATTGATCATTCATTAAAGCAGTTACCTATACCAATATTATTTGGACGTAATATTAATTATGATGATTTTAGCGAAGAAGTTCTAGGTAAATTTTTAGAAACCATACATGAGTATGGTATTAGTTTATTTTTTACGCAAATTGCTAACTATATACGAATTCAAGAGCCAAATTTAATGAACGTTGCTAGTCTTTATGCAGATACCGAAAATTTTTCCGTTATCGGGCTAAACGAAGATATTTGTATTGATGAACCGTGTGTAATATATCGTACAAGCGCAAAAAACGCATCCCATGACGATAAATTATTTAGCTTATTTCTGCTATCCAACTCCAATCGAATTCCGGTATTCATGAACACGGTACCCGAAAACTGCGGCAAAGATACCCTGACTAACGTAAAAGAGGGGATCGAGGCCCTAAAGGGTAGCGTTAAAAGTGGATCCGGTATCCATTTTATCGCCGACCCATCTTTTTCCGCCCTCAAAAACCGCAAGGCCGGTTTTTCATGGATATCGAGGGTTCCGGATACCAACGCCAAAGCCGCCAGGCTTATCGACTCGCAAGTCGAATTGATTCCCATGGAAGGCGATGACGGGTACTCGTATTTTCCGGCCAAATTCTCTTACGGCGGCATCCCCCAATCCTGGCTCCTGGTCCAATCGGCGGGGATGGCAAAAAAACGGGAAAAACCTTTCGGGCGAAAACTGGAAAAAGAAATGGCCGCGGCCAAAGCCGGCCTAAGTAAACTCACCGGGCGCTCTTTCGAGGGCGAAGAGGAAGCCAGGAAATACGCCAACGATTGGATAGCCCAATTTAAATACGTCAAATTCTCAAAACTATTGTCCGTAAGCGAAGAGCAAAAGGGCACGGGAATCCGACCCAATAAGGACGAGACCCGCCCGTTGACCCATTACCTTTACGCCGAGCTCGCGTTTGACGAAGAAGCGATAGAAAAAGGGCGCGCGATTTTGGGAAGATTCATACTGGCCACAAACGACGCCGGGCTCAAACCCACCGATATTCTGACATATTACAAGGAGCGGTCCCTGGCTGAAACCACGCCCGCGCATTTTAAATGGGAAGACTTTCAGGTTTCCCGCGTCCTCATAAAGAATCATCCCAGAGCCCAAGGTTTAGCTTGCGTTATGTCAGTATCCCTTCTTGTACGCTCCATATTAGAACAAAAATTACGTCTTGGGCTTAAACATATTGACGGCGCGCTTTTCAATATGCCTAAAAAATCTCAAAAATATCCTACTTTACTGTATGCCGCCAGGGAATTTGATGGCCTTTTTCTCTTCATATTTCACGACAATGACTACAAAAAAATTAAAATAATGATTATAAGCCTTGATGATGACGCTAAAAATATTATTTTAAAAGCTTTAGGTCCAGATTATGAACTTTTTCACTATAACCCTGAATTTGTTCTTTCCCACGAGCAAAGAGAGGAAATCATAAAATTTCTTTCTAATGATACGCTATCTATATGATCTAAGCGTAATATCATCCAGTCATTTGTCCTTTTTTGACAAATTCGCCAAAACCCACCCGCGGAACGCCGCTCATAGGCCACCCCAATTAACGCCGAAAAGCGACAGGGAAAGATCCTTACACCCAAATCGCAGCACCTTTTTCACATTTGTTGTTTTTGAGGCCCCAAAACCCGGAGGGGAGGGCCATGGCGGGGAGAAAACCCGGGACGTCAGCGCCTGGGTTTTTTTGGGGAAAAAAGTTGGCAGGGTTGGCCGGAGGTTTTGTGGACATGGACGTGAGGCAGGTATTGGCTCTTAAAGGCCAAGACCTTGCAGCCGTGCGGCTTGTGCATGTCCCAGGTCACGTAATAGTGGCGGCAATTGTGGCAATTGGGCGTCGGGTTTGGGTCGTGAATGGCTTTCGGCATGGCAAGGGGTATTTCAAAGCCTGTTATTCGGGATGCGAGGGGCAGGCGACATGGCCTTGGCTTTTTCTGGGCCCGTATGGTCGCCGCGCCGGGTTTATCGTTAAGGTCCGCTATCCGTGTCTATCTGTGGCCAAAAAGGGCCGTGCCTACCCGCACGATGGTCGAGCCCTCGCTTATGGCCACCTGGAAGTCATCGCTCATGCCCATGCTGAGGCCTTTGAGGCCGGGGCAATGTCTGTCGCGGAGCTCCCTTAGCCTCACGAAATGCGGGCGGGAGGCTTCCGGGTCGGGATCGTAGGGCGGCATGGTCATGAGGCCAAGGGGCGTCAGGCGCGGGAACCGCGAAAGGGCCCCCAAAAAGCCCGGGAGCTCGGAGGGCTCGATGCCGCTTTTGGAGCCCTCCCCGGAGACGTTGACCTGGACGTAGGCGCCCATGGTCCTTTCGAGCCTGCCGAGCCTTTTGTCGAGCTCGGCGGCGAGCTCGAGGTTATCCAGGGAGTGGATCACGTCAAAGAGGCCGGCCGCGTACTTGGCTTTGTTGGTCTGAAGGTGACCGATGTAATGCCAGTCGTAGCCGGGGGGCAGGAGGGGGATTTTCTCCCGGGCCTCCTGGATGTAGCTCTCCCCGAAGGCTTTCTGGCCGGCCTGGCCAAAGGCCGAGACGGTTTGGGCCGGGAAGGTCTTGCTGACCGCCAGCAAGGCGACCTCGCCCTGGGGCCGCCCGCAATCGGACAGGGCTTTGTCTATCTTTTGGCGGACGGAGGCAATTCTTTTAGCCGCCTCGTCCGGCCCCAGCAATGGCGTGACCTCGGGCATGGGCGGACCTATTCGACTGATTGACCAAAGAAACCGGGAGGGTCAATGACGGCCCCGGGGGCCACCGTTGGGCCGGGGGACCTATTGGGCCGTGAAATTGAAAAAATTGGCGGGTTCAAAGCCGGCTTCGGAGGGGGGGACGACCCTGTTTATGGTCCAGCCTTGGTTCTCGGCGGGTTTGCTTAAATCCACGAGTTTCGTCCGCTGGTAGAGCTGCCCATTGGGATCGGCCACGACTTTTATGAGCGGGGTCAGAAGGGATCTGTTATGGACTTCCATGACCACGGCCCTGTGGCCGGTGTTAAGCTCCACCACCGAGCCGGGGGGGTAAATGCCCACGCTTTGGACGAACCGATCGACCCAGTCGGGCTGGAAGTGGGAGCCCCTGAGGCTGTATATGAACTTCAGGGCATCGTGGGGCAGCATGCCCTTGTGGTAGACCCTGTCGGAGGTCAGGGCGTCGTAGACGTCCGATAGGCCGCAGATGGTGGCCAGGGGCGGGATCTGGTCGCCCTGGAGGTGGTCGGGGTAGCCGCTGCCGTCGATGCGCTCGTGGTGCGAGCGGGCCACCTTGATGACCTGATCGTCCACGTTCAGGTTTTGCTCGGTCAGGATCTCCGCGGACAGGGCCGCGTGGCTGCGCATGATGGCGAATTCGTCGTCGGAGAGTTTCCCGGGCTTGTTGAGGATGTTATCGGGTATGCGAAGCTTACCCAGGTCATGGAACATGGTGCCCAGGCCAAGGATCTTAAGCTCCTGGTTGGTCAAGCCCAGGGTTTTCCCGGCGGATATCGAAAGGACCGAGACGTTAAGGGAGTGGGTGTAAGTGTAGTCGTCAAAGTGCCTGAGTTTAATCAAAGCGGTCAGGGCGTCCCGGTTCCTCGAAACGCTCTCGACCAATTCGTCCACGTCTTCCTGGACCTCGTTCACCTCTATGCGCTTATTCATGCGGCAGGCGGCCACCAGCGCCTTCGAGGTGTCCAGGGCCTTGGCGTAGGCCTTGGCCGCCTTGGGGAACTCGGTTTCCATGGGCACGGTGGGCTCAACCGGCTTGGAGGCGTTCACCGGTGCCCGGACCACGCGTTTGATGTCGGGCGAGGTTGGCCTTGGTTTTGGGGGCGCCTGGGGGCTTTTTACGGATTTCCCCGTGTCTATGTAAACTTCTTCTATGCCAAACGCGATGAGCTCATCTATCTCGCTGCGTTCGGTTAACAACCGGCTTTTGCTTTTCCAAGGGTGATTGAGCCACGTTCGTCCAACGTCTGAGACGAACATGCCTACTTCAAGCGATTTAGTTGATATTTTTCTGATCATTTTTTAAAGGCAAATGATTATTGGCAGTTAAAGTCAATAATATTTTCCTGTGGCACCTTTAAGGATAGTTATGTTTTAGGATAAGGCTTAAGAGAATAACGGACAAACATCAGTTCGCCCAACCGGTAGGACATACTTATCCAACGTTAATCCGCATGAAACAAGAAAAATTTGGGTTCGTGCTCCTAGATAAAAAATCCAATCGCTTTCGGGTTTGGTTTTTTTGCTTGCTTATATTACATTACCATAAAAGGCGGGAAGTTAACCAGAAAAAATGAACCCGGAAGAATGGCGTCATGGGGCTGGAAAAGTAACTTATTTAACCCCCCGTCTTTCAAAACGCGAGCGATATTGGGCATGGGCGACAAAAACTTCCCTAAGCCTAAGGTCGTTAAGGGCATTTGAACGGAAGAAGTTCCGAAGATAAGCGCCAATCCAAACAATTTCGCAATCGATACGATTGCAAATCATGAACCTATCATCAAGAAATGACCTTCAAAACTTCGCGATGCCCTATTTAGATTATATTCACTTTAAGCCTTTAGTCAAGTACGGACCCTGAGCGGTGGCGATTACATTAGAATATCCACTGATATTCCGACTTTGCATAATTATCCAGCAAATTAGCGCAAAGAATGAAATAATCTCGAAACGCCCCTTTCTATCCCCCGAAATTTCAGCTTTTTTTGACACAACCCGAAAAGCCACCACGCGGCCGCCGGGAGACACGGCCGGCCTATTGGCCCTTGCGCTCAACCACGTCGAAATGGTCGAACTGGAGCATGAACGAACCCCGGCCCTGGGTCTGCGAGCGGATGACGGTGGAGTAACCGAACAGCTCGGACAAGGGGGCCTTGGCCACGATGACCTTGAACCCGCCCTGATGGCTGATCATCTCCTCGATCCGCCCCAGGCGGGACTGGAGGTAGCCGATGATCTCGCCCACGAACTCATCGGGGGCGGTGATTTCCAGCCGCAATATCGGCTCCATCATGACCGGCGAGGCGGCCCTGAGGGCCTGGCTCAGGGCCTGTATGACCGTCGTGCGGACCATGGGCTCGGGTGCGGCGCCCTCCCCCAGCTCAAGGCGGTCCAGGCGCGCCAAGACGTCCGTCATGGGGTAGCCCTGGATCGGCCCCGAGGAGAGGCCCGCCTCCAGGGTCTCCATGGCCGCCGCCAATAACTTTTCCGGTATGGCCGAGGGATCGTCGATCGCGTTGGCGGTCTCCAGGCCCTGGCCCCGCCCTTTGGGGGACACGGTCACGACGGCCTTGATCGGCTGGACCACCCCGCCCGCCTCGCGGTCAAAGGTCCCCTCGGCGGTGGCCTCGTCGGTCACCGTCTCCCGGTAAACCACCTGGGGTTTCCCCACCCTGGGCGAAAGCCCGAATTCCCTGGATAACCGCTGAATCAGGACCTCCAAGTGGAGTTCGCCCATGCCCGAGATAATCGTCTGCCCCGTGTCGGCGTCGACCTTTATCTTGAACGTGGGGTCCTCCTCGGTCATTTTGGTCAGCGTGTCTATCAGTTTTTCCTGATCGGCCGTGGACTCGGGCTCGACGGCCACGGAAATAACCGGGTCGGCCGCCTGTATGCTTTCCAAAAGGACCAGGCGATCCGGGGTACAGACCGTGTCCCCGGTCATGGCGCTCCGGAGGCCGACCACCCCCACCAGATCGCCGCTTAGGGCCTCGGGGATGCGTTCCCTCTTGCCGGCGTTCAGCCTGAGGACCCTGGCCAGCTTATCCCTCTGGCCGGTCCTCACGTTGACCACCTCCTCGCCTTCCTTGAGCTTGCCGCTGTAGATCCTCAAAAAGCTCATCTTGCGGCCCTTATCCATCATCTGGATCTTGAAAACCAGGGCGGCCAAGGGGTCCTTGGCCTTGGGCTCGATTAAGACCGGCTCCCCGCCCGGCGTGTGGGCCTCGATGGGCGGCAGATCCGTCGGCGCCGGGAGGTAATCGACGATGCCGTCCAAAAGGGGCTGCACGCCCTTGTTGCGCAGGGCCGCCCCGGCGAAGACCGGGGTGAGCTTCAAATCTATCGTGGCCGCCCGGATGGCTTCCCGCAGCCGCTCCAGGGGCAGCTCCTCGTCGGCCAGGTAGGCCTCCATCAAAGCGTCGTCGACCTCGACCAACGTCTCCAAAAGGGCCTCCCTGCCGGCGGCCGCCTCCTCCCTGGCCTCTTCCGGTATCTCCAGATCCATCATCTCGGCCCCAAGGGTGTCCTCGGGCCAGACGTAATACCTCTGCCTCAGGCAGTCAATCACGCCCCTGAAACTCTCCTGCTGGCCGAAGGGCCTCGTGATGACCAACGGGTTGGCCGAGAGCCTTTCCTTCAGCTGATCCATGACCCTGTCGAAATCGGCGCCCACCCGGTCAAGCTTGTTGACGAAAACCAGCTTGGGGACCCGGTAACGGTCGGCCTGGCGCCACACGGTCTCCGACTGGGGCTGAACCCCGCCGACCGCGCAAAAGACGCCCACGGCCCCGTCCAGTACCCTAAGGCTCCTTTCCACCTCGATCGTGAAGTCCACGTGCCCCGGCGTGTCGATTATGTTGATGTTGGCCCCCCGCCACTGGCAGGAGGTCACCGCGCTCATGATGGTGATCCCCCTGGCCTGCTCCTCGGGGAGAAAGTCCATGGTCGCCTCGCCATCGTGAACTTCGCCCAGCTTATGGGTGCGGCCCGTATAGTAAAGAATGCGCTCGGTCAGGGTGGTCTTGCCGGCATCGATATGGGCTATGATGCCGATATTCCGAAGCGACTGACTTTTTGGGCCGTTAGCCATTGTGTCTTCCAAAAACGCCACTGGCTTTTGGCCAGGGGGAAAATTGCCCGCCGTTAACCCAAGCCGCCCATGCCCCCAATCAGGGGGGCGACCGCAAGGCCCGCGGCGATTCGGTCTGGCCGGCCTAAACCCTGACCGCCTCGCGGCCATATCCAGCCAAACTTAATTAGAAAAATTGTCCTGTTATCAAACGGGGCTAGGATTTTTGCGTTTATTTTGGCCTTAAATCCATCACCCGGAAAATTTATTAGCTTATTAAGTCAATTACAGACGCCATTCCATGTGGCTTTCACGACCCCTCTTAACGGGTTGCCGGCCATCCCTGGCGTCCGGGGGAACCTAGCCTTACGAATATTTATTAGGTTATTTCAGCAGTTCCCTGATCGTCGTAGTTGTTTTGCGCCGATACGGGGCTTATCGTTTTCGCCAATCGTTTTTATTAGACAATTTAATGGTTTAATCACTAGGTATCCATAATGGCCTTAAGAGGCCGCGGAGCCGTCCCGTGATTCCCGGCCGCCACGCGACTTCCCTCCCGGGCGTGAGCCGGCGCCTGCCGCCATCCAAACGGCTAACGTATCCTGCGGCGTATATTTTACTAGATAATTCCGTTAGTTTAAAGGGTTAAGGGATTTTTATGGGGCAACTGCGGGCGTATCTTTATCTGTACCTAATATTTTCCAGAAAATTCAATACGTTTGTTGCAGGGTAATCCTCGATGATTTTTTTCCGGCCCGGAAGCCCAAAAGGGCCCACGGGTTCACTTCTTGGCTGGGCCCTCAAGCAGCGCCGTGAGGTTTTTATTCTTTTCGTCGATGTCCTCGGCCATTTTCCCCTTGAAGGCCTTCAAACTCTCGGTCAGGTCAGGGTCCCAAAGGGCAAGGATCTGGACGGCCAGGACGGCGGCGTTGCGGGCGCCGTTTATGGCCGTGGTGGCGACCGGGACCCCCGGGGGCATCTGGACGCTGGACAGGAGGGCGTCCAAGCCGGCCAGGGGCGATGAGGACAGGGGCACGGCGATGACGGGCAAAATGGTCAGGGCGGCTATGGCCCCGGCCAGGTGGGCGGCCATGCCGGCCCCGCAGATTATGACCCGAAGACCGCGCTCGTGGGCGCTTGCGGCGTACAGGCTGGCCCGGTCCGGGGATCGGTGGGCCGAGCAAATAAGGACCTCGTACGGGACCTTGAATTCCTTAAGGGTACTGACGGCTTGGCGCATTACCCCGATGTCGTTGTCGGAACCCATGATGACGCCGACCAAAGCCCTCTCGTTCCCATCCATGCCAAACCCCCACGATATCGAAAAAGGGACGCGCTTGCGAGCGTTCAAACTATGCTAACATAATCACTTATTGATGAGTTGTCAAGCGTAACCCTCAAACGGGCTAAAAGTATTACCAGTAAAATCCAGTTATTATCCTTTGAGCCCGGAACAAAAGTTTCCAGGGCCTAGGCCAAGGGGCCCGCCTGACAAGCCTTTCGTGGCCTTTCATACCCTTTCTAGCCCTTTCGGGCCCGGGTAAAACTTAAAGCCTTTCCGCTTTGAAACCGGGATTGGCCCAAAACGAAACGGTTTCCGATAGCCAGGGCGACCCTTAGCGCCAAGGGTCGCCCTGGGTCTAAGCTTGAGGGGATAGTTTTTAAATTTCTTGAAATTTTTAGTTTTACCGGTATACTAATCGGGTAAAAGTTACCATACGGTCTATATCTAGGTGATAGTTCGCTTTTTCATTTTTTCCCTCGGTTTGTTTTGGCTTTAATGTAGGCTGTTTAGTGGGTCAAAAACCTCGGCTTTGATTGCTCTAAGTGAAAATAACTGCCTTGCCAGTTCTTATCGGTCTACTTTTAGCTCATTTTAGGAGGCTAGCGGCTAAATGGTCATAATACGGTTTAACCGCCCGGGCCGTTAAGGCCTGGGCTTGGGCCCAGGCCCCAGTATTTCGGTCGTTCGCGGCCGCTGGCAAACACGCTTGCCCGCAAACAGACAGCAAGATTTGTCCGGCATTGGCAAGTTATGGCTTAGAGAGAGTTCCGATGAAAGTAAAATGTTTAGGCGCCATCCGTACCGTCACCGGCTCGTGCTTCCAGCTGGAGAACCCAAAGGGGGGTTTGACCCTCATCGATTGCGGGCTGTTTCAGGGCGGGAGGCAAACCGAGCTCCGCAACTTCAATACGGCCCTATACCGGCCCGAGGCCACGAAGGCCATAGTCATCACCCACGCCCACATGGATCACTCCGGGCTGGTCCCCAGGCTGGTCCAGGCCGGCTACTCCGGTCCCGTGTACGCCACCGAGGCCACCTGCGACCTTTTGCCCATCCTGTGGCAGGACGCGGCCAACATCCAGGAGCAGGAGGCCCAGTGGAAGACCCGGAAGAACAAGCGCCAGGGCGGGAAGGGCGTAAGCCCCCTCTACGACAGGGAAGCCGCCGAGAGGGCGGCGAATCTCCTTCGCCCCCTTAAGATGGGCGGCCAGGACGAGATCCAGCCCGGCGTGTCCATAAGCTGCCTGACGGCGGGGCACATCCTGGGGGCGGCGAGCCTCAGGCTCACCGTCTCCGAGGACGACGGGCCCAAGCATTTGCTGTTTTCGGGCGACCTTGGCCGCAAGGGGCAGCTTTTGATCGAGGATCCGGCCATACCGCCCAGGTCCGACGTCATATTCATGGAAACGACCTACGGCAACAGGCTCCATAAGGACCTCGATAAAACCATAGACGAGCTGGTTAAAGTCATCCAGGAGGCCTACCGGGAGGGAGGCAAAATCCTGATCCCCACCTTCGCCGTGGAAAGGACCCAGGAACTCATGGTCCTCCTGGCCCAGGCCTGGCACGAGAAGCGAATCCCCCAGGACATCCCCATCATCCTGGACTCGCCCCTGGCCATCTCGGCCTCGGAGGTCTACCTGAGCCACCCCGAGCTTTACGACGCCGAGACCCGGAGCCTGGTCAAAAAAGGCCACGGCCCCATGTCGATTGCCTCCCTCAAGGTCACAAGGACCGGCGAGGAGAGCCAGAAAATCAACGACATCAAAGGCCCGGCCATCATCATGGCCGGCTCGGGCATGGCCAACGCCGGGCGCATCCTCCACCACTTCAAGCACAACCTCTGGCGCCCCAACTGCCACGTCATATTCGTCGGCTTCCAGGCCCAGGGCACCACCGGGCGCCGTTTGATCGAGGGGGCGACGTCGGTCAAGATCTTCCGGGAGGAGGTGCTCGTTAAGGCCAAGGTCCATACCCTGGGAGGCTTTTCCGGCCACGCCGACCAGCGTGAGCTCCTCGAATGGCTGGGGCCCCAGATCCACCCCGACCTTTTGGTCGTTTTGGTCCATGGCGAGGAATCAGGCACCCTGGCCTTCCAGGAAAAGCTGGCCGAGCTCCACCCGGACCTGAACACCCTGGTCCCCCGGTGGCTCGATACCCTCTCGCTCCCGCCCAAGGCGGCCATCCCCGCGCCCGAGCGCCCGCCCTTCACGACGGAGCCCATCATGGTCGACGCCCTGGCCGTCGAGGCCCAGAGTTTCCAAAACCGCCTGGAGCGCCTCAAGGGCCAACTGACCGGGCGCCAGGAGCCCCTAAGCCCCGAGAAGCTGGCCCTCCTGGAGGAACTCCTGAACAGGGCCGAGGAGATCGCCCTCTCCCTATGACCGGCCCAAGGGCCGCCCATGGGGGGAGGTATCGTTTCTGCGTTTTTCATCTCAATAGAGAAAGGGGAGTAACCTTGCCAGAGACAAAAAAGCCGTTAGCCGCGAATGGCCACGGGCTTAGCCACCTCACGCCCAAAGGCTCGGCCCGCATGGTCAACGTTTCAGGGAAATCCGTGACCCACCGTGAAGCCGAGGCCAAGGGCGTCATAAACCTGGGGCCGAGGATAACCAAGGCCATTTTGTCCGAGACCGTCAAAAAGGGCGACGTCCTGGCCGTGGCCAGGGTGGCCGGGATCATGGCCGCCAAAAACACGTCCCGGACCATCCCCCTGTGCCACCCCATATTCATTTCCGGCTGCCAGGTGGACCTTGACATCGACGAGGAAAACTGCTTCCTGACCGCCATCTGCCGCGTCACCACCGACAGCCAGACCGGGGTCGAGATGGAAGCCCTGCACGGGGTTTCGGTGGCCCTCCTGACCGTCTACGACATGTGTAAGTCTCTCGACAAGGGTATGGTCATCGGACCCATCCGCCTCACGGAAAAATCGGGAGGCAAAAGCGGGACCTATAAGGCCAAAGAATGAGCCAGAATCTCCCCTCCGGATAGCGGAAAGGCTTGGTCGTAAAAAACCATCCCCAAAGGCTTAAAATTTTCTCCCCCAAACGTGAAAGGGCGACCTGGGATTAACCAGGTCGCCCTTTCTCGTTTGGGGGAACTTGCCCTTTGGGGAAGGGTTTAGGCCTTGGCGGCCTTTTTGATGCCATTGGCGACGTAGTAGGCCGCACCGACGAAAACCGATCCGCCGAGGAAGTTCCCTAGGGTCACAGGGATCAGGTTGGCGATGAAGACCCCGTACCAGCTGGCGGTCAAGGCCACGTCACCGGCGTAGTTTGGCGCGCTTCCGAGAAAGAGGCCCAAGGGGATGAAGGTCATGTTGGCCACGCTGTGCTCAAAGCCAAGGGCCACGAAGGCGGTGATTGGGGGCCACAGCAAAACTGCCTTGGAGACCCCGTCCGGGGCGGCTAGGGCCATGTAGATGGCCAAGCAGACCAGCCAGTTACAAAAGATGGCCCTGACAAAGGCTACCCAGAAGGGCAAGACGCACTTTGCGTTGGCCAGGGACACGGCATAGGTCGCGGTCGCCTTGTCGCTCATAAGGCCCGTGTAGCTGCCGAGCCAAGCCACGACGATGGATCCTATGAGATTACCGATCCAGGCCAGGATCAGGATACGGAAGAATTTGTTCATCCCGACCCCGTGCTTGGCAACGCCCATGGGCATAAACATGCAGTCGCCGGTAAATAGATCGGCGCCGGCGAGCAGAACCAACAATAGACCGCAGGGGAAGACCCCGCCGAAAACCAACCTTTGAAGCGACCCCCAGGATTCCAAAGGCATCCCCCCGGCGATTTTTACCGCCAGTAATGCTCCAAACCCAATGTATGCCCCGGCCATGAAGGCCAGGATAAGGTTTGAAACAAGGGTCATCTTGGATTTCGCTAACCCAACATTACATACGGCCTCAATTACCTCAGCCGACGACTTAACCGCGCTCATCTAAAACCTCCTCGGTGAGCAGTCCTTCAACCCAAAACGAATAAGAGTTCGACATTAACGATGGACACAAAAAAACCCCTAAATTCGTAAAACTACGAAAATTTAGCAAATAAAATCAGGCAGTTAAAAACTAGTTTTCAAGAATTAGGGGTTTTACGGCAAGATGAAAAATAACTGTTATTATTATAAAACTATAAGAAAAACAAAAAAATATTGCTATTGGTCACAATAAAAGGCTGTCTAAGTCGATAAAAATTATCCTTAACAGCCTTATCTACGAAAATACCATCAGAATTAAAGTAAAAACTACTGGCCTATATCCTTGCAAAATTGAACTCATCCTGAGCCTTACCTCCCTTAGCCAGTTACTAATTTTAGCAGTTTCTTGCCTTAATGTCAAAGAGTTTTGACTCTATGCATACTGCCCAATAAGAACTTAGGATTATTGCAAAAAACTTCTGGATTAGACCGTTATCTGGTTCCCCCTTGTTCTAAGGGCATCATTTCGCACGGCAGCCAGCCACTCCCGGTCCATGCACTGACTAGACACGCTAAAAACTATCGCCGACCCAAGGCGAAGGTGGTTATCGGGTGAGGCTATTCCCAATCAATGACCCTTGGCAAGGCAAGATTGTGACCGGGGCACGATAAAAAAAATTGCAATAATATTGGAATGTTAACTCGCAAAAAATTATAACTATATATTTGGCTGGATATTATTCGAAGAAAGGTGTTAAGTAAATTTTCGAATTCAATTTTTTTTGATTGCAGATTCATCCCCGAGCAACGCAAACAGCATAAAACCCAAAATGTTTATAAAATTAACTTGATATGACATTTTTATAGTTATTAGTTATGATTTATATTTATAATGCTCTATAAACTTAGTTTTTGAGATTTTATATATTTTTTTAAAGTTATCAATAAAATAAGCTTTCCTTGTTTTCGTTTTAATTCTATAAGAAAATATCTATTCTACTCACTCTTATATCATCCGTTCAAAACAGGTCTTTCATTAACTAAGATTATTTTAAGGCAATTTTTTTTCGGTTTTTGCGCCAATGAGCATCAATTAGACAAAAATAGCGCCGACAGAGACGTAAACATTTGTGGCCAGCTTGGGGATCGATTCCCCGGCAGCCTACTGACATTTCCATGAAAACCCAAAAATAACGATTTGTTAAGTCAGACACTAACTTATTTTCAATATTAATCTCTAATAAGTGGTAAAGTTCATATTTTGGGCCAACTCTACTCGGGCCAATAGTTACCTTAGCCTTTACAATTTGTCAAAAAAAATTTTCATTTCAACCCGTTTTAGAATCAACTAAATACTCCCAACGATCTTGTTAAGTCGTTAACTTTTCACGTGTTGTTGTCATATTTGAGGATTCGGCCATTGCGCTGTTAGATATTATCTGTATTTGAGCTATGTTAGCAAACGAGCCTAAAATTTATTTGTATTTTCGACGAGTTACTGGCGAATATCATATACGTCATTTAACTTTAAATATATAAGCATTATTAAAAAAAAGAGGTTTTTAATATTTTTTTTGCAATAAAATTTAGTATATATTTAGTTTAGTTGGTTTGTTATTGCACAATGATTTTTTTACAACTTATTTATAAAATTTTCACTGCAATTATTTTTATATTAGTATTGTGGTATCTTTTAATTGTTTGTAGCATTTTAATTTTTTATTGACATATTTATTAGTATCATAAACGATTAAATCTTAAAAAAGGCTTAAATGGTATGGATACCTTGAGGCTTTTTTGCGTCAAAGGATGAAACTCCAAAATGAGTCAAGAAATTTTATTTCCGCCTAAACAGGGTCAACCTTACCGAAGAAACAAGCGGACAGCGCTTACCCGCCCAGATTCGATAGCGAAATATTTTGAAATATCCCTATATTAGCTATGCTAGGGATGGTTTTCTCACTCCCTTCGATCGTGAAAAAAAATATTGACAAATTATCCGTCCTATGATAATTTCTATCAACCAATCAAAAAGCTTGATCAAAATGCAAAAAGTCTAGTTTTTAGAAATTGGTTAAATTATTTTTTGATAATAGGGTGTAAAAGGGATTATTTTCCTTAAACAAGGTGCTTCTTCAGTTTTTTTCAAGCTTAGGGTCACATAAGACCCCCCGGAGCGTTTAGCTTTTGGACCTCCTCGGCATACCGGTCAAGCTTCGTAAATCGTGACCTCCGACAGGCGCTTCCAAATACCGCGCCAACCATACAGGGTCACCATTTCAAGGGGCCACTTTGTCAAGGGGGCATTTTGTCAAGGCTGGACGTTTTTTTTAAATACCGATTGGGTTTTTAAGGTCAACTTTTTATCTTATATGAGCCTTTATCAAAGTTTTATTTGACGAATTTTCGATTTATATAAGAATCTATTTAATATACAAATAATACAGTATTTAATTTGCTCAATGGGGGCAATTTTAAATATTTGCTTAACATTAATTTACATCGTTAAAGTCAATTCTTTATAAAAAGAATTTGTACCATAACCAGTCACTAGGTTGTCAATTCAACCCAGAGGTCTAACGACCGCAAGGAGTTAATTATATGGGAAACCAATTCGGGCTGTTTGTTACTACAGACACGACCAAATGTAGCGGTTGCAAGGCTTGTGAGCTCGCTTGCTTCCAAGTTCACAACGTAAAGAAAAACAAGGTGGGCATGACGGTTGGAACCATAACCGTGCCGGTGACCCCCAAGCTTTACGTTACCGTTCTCCCCCAAGCCAGCATGCCCATCCAATGCAAGCATTGTGAGAATTCCCCATGCAAGGCGGTCTGCAAGCAGTCGGCCATCGCCAAGGTCGGGAACCAAATCATCGTCGATGAGGCGAAGTGCATTGGCTGCAAGGATTGTTTGGTGGCCTGCCCCTTCGGTGCCATAACCTTGCTGCCTTTCTACTCCGGCGGCAAGCAAGTCACCCAGCCAGGCTCAACGGATGCCAAGGTGGCCGCTTCCAAATGCGATTTGTGCTACACCGAAACCGACGGTCCCGCTTGCGTACGGGTTTGCCCCAATAAGGCCTTGTCCGTAAACGACGTTGACCAGCAGCGGAAATCCAAAAACATCGCCGCGGCCGAAGCCTTGGCCCTCATCAACTCCGGCGCCCCTGAAAGGAGGGCCCTGTAATGACCGTGATCGCCATAGACGAAGCCATCTGCACCGGCTGCCAAGAGTGCACGAAGATCTGTCCCAACTTGGCCATTGAGGGGTTCCCCCACCAGCCGCAAAAAATCAACGAAAACAAGTGCGTCATGTGCGGCCAGTGCGTGCAGAAGTGCAAATCATACGTCTCCATCGCCGAGCATGGAATCTCAGCCTACCAAGAGGTCCACGCCGCCCGTGGAATGCCCGACACGGTCACGGAACCCCTCTTCGCGGCTCACAACGTTACCCATATAATGGAAGTCAAAAAGGCCTTGGCCGATCCTAACTCCTATACGCTGGTCCAGAGCGCCCCCGCGGTGCGCGCGGCCATCGCCGAGGATTTCGGCGCCCCCTTTGGCGAGATCGCCGCCGGGAAATTGGCCGCCGCCCTGCGCAAACTCGGCTTCGATAAAGTCTTTGACACCAATTATGCCGCCGACGTCACCATAATGGAGGAAGGGAGCGAGCTTATCCACCGGGTCAAGAACAACGGCGTTTTGCCCATGTTCACCTCATGCTGCCCGGCCTGGATCCGCTACCTGGAATTCAATTACCCCACCCTTCGCAAACACCTGTCAACCTGCAAGAGCCCCCAGCAGATGGGAGGGGCCCTGTTCAAGACCTACGGGGCCAAAATCCTGAACGTCCCGGCCCAGAAGATTTACAGCGTCTCGATCATGCCTTGCACGGCCAAGCAATTCGAGTCGAGCCGGCCGGAAATGATCGACAGCGGCCAACGGGACGTCGACGTGGTCCTGACCACCCGCGAGCTGGTCTGGCTGATTAAGGACGCCGGCATCGATTTCCTGGGCCTCCCGGAAGAAAAGTTCGATCTCCCCATGGGCGATTACTCCGGCGCCGCCGAGATTTTCGGCGTCACGGGCGGGGTCATGGAAGCGGCCCTGAGAACCGGCTACGAGCTCATCACGGGGGAGAAAATCCCGGCCATCGACATCTCGGCCGTCCGCGGCACCGAGGGTTTCCGCACGGCGGAAATAGCCGTTGGCGATCTGACCATCAAGGTCGGGATCGTGTCGGGCCTAAAAAACGTCAAGCCGGTCATGGAGCTTCTTGCCGCCGGGAAACTCGATCTCCACTTCGTGGAGGTCATGACCTGCCCCGTCGGTTGCGTGACCGGTGGCGGCCAACCCAAACTCATCGAGGAGACGTATTTCGAGTCGGCCTACAAGCGGCGCATTTCCGCGACTTACAACCATGACCTGGAATTGCCCATTCGCAAATCCCACGATAACCCCTCCGTGCAGGCCCTTTACACCGATTTCCTGAAAGCCCCGCTGGGTTCTTTAAGCCACAAGCTACTACACACGACTTACTGCGGTGACAAAAAAACCGACCACAAGTCCCATTGACCGTGGGTTTCGCGGTACAATGAGCCATCAGGCAAGGTTTGTTAACCGTGGAGCCATTATCGGCTAATGCGTGTCCCCATCTGGCAATACCAAGGATTTTATTTAATTATCCCAACTTTGAACGTCTTGGCCAACCAAGGCGTTCAAAGTTAATATCCTTGTCCAGTCAAGGCATCAAACGTTGATTCCTTTGGCTGGCCAATGCGTCAAGGGTTGACGTTTATGGCAGTCGCCCCCTTAATCATCATCGCCGCGATAGCGCTAGCCTTAGTCGTTTTCGTCGTGATTATAAGGCGCCCCAAGACCGCCCCGAAAAGCGTCGCCCGACCCAAGGATGGGGAGGCCCAGCCCGTCGGGGCGGGGACCGTCGCCCCAGGCGACGCCGGTTTGGCCGGCGACATGCCCTTGGAGTCGGCCATTTCGATTCTTGAGGTTGATGGCGTCAACCGTGAATCGCTTGACAAAAGACGCCAAGCGGTCGTCTTTAAAACAAGTTTTTACTGATTGGCCACCAACGTAATCGTTTATTTGCAATATTAGCATTAAGCGTTTTAATTGTTATTTTCAGCATCTATATAGACTAGGTATTTGTCTGTATGAATCGAATTTTTGTATAGAATCTCGGTTGCTGAAAAAATTTCTTGTTTTTATATAAACAGCTCCTTGTTCTTTTATATTGGATAATGGGAATATATGAGTTCTGGTGTGCTCCTTGGTCTTCAAAACCAATGCGGGCGGCTGACCGTCGCCTAGGTGGGTTCGATTCCCACATATTCCCGCCAAAATCATATATTTTGTTTATCTTTTACTGGAAAAGAATAATTTGATATATAAAAATTAATTGCCAACCTCTTAGCAACCAAATCTCTTTAATATAATTAAAAGATTTGAAAGGGAAATAAATGACTATCGAAGATCGGCCATTGCCAGGTATTTTTGACTCCTTTACGGACGCTCGAAAAAGTGGCTTCCTAGCCGTAAAATCCCTAAAACAAGAAGGCAAAGGCGTGGTGGGAACGTTTTGCACTTACACGCCCTACGAGCTATTCATGGCCGCGGATCTGGTCCCGGTCGGGCTTTGCTCCACCAGCGACGAGACCATCACGGAGGCGGAAAAGACCCTGCCCTCGAATCTTTGTCCATTGATCAAAGCCAGTTACGGCTTCGCCGTGACCGACAAGTGCCCTTATATGTATTATTCCGACCTCGTGGTGGGCGAGACCACCTGCGACGGGAAGAAAAAAATGTATGAGTTCCTGGGCCGCATAAAAGACGTTTACGTCATGCAACTTCCCCAGACGCAAGAACTGCCAACGGCCAGATCCGCGTGGCTTTCGGAAGTCCGTAGGCTGAAAGACTTTCTCGAGGTTAAGTTTTCCAGGACCATAACCGACGACGATTTGAGGGGCGCCATAAAAAGGCGGAACCTGGAGAGGGCCAAACTCAAGGAGTTTTATGAGCTGTCAGCCCTGGTCCCCCCGGCCATGACCGGGCTGAACCAACTCGCCTTTCTCTTCGGCTCGCAGTTTAAATTCAACCATGCCGTGAAGATTGAGGAAATCGATGCCGCCATCAAGCGCCTGAGGGATGCCTATCAAAGCGGCCAAAAACCCGTCGACAAAGCCCTCAAAAGAATCGTCATCACCGGATGTCCCATGGGCGGGGTCACGGAAAAAGTGGTCAAGGTCATAGAGGAAAGCGGCGCGGTCGTCGTGGCCTTCGAAAACTGCACCGGGGCCAAACAATACGACCGCCTGGTGCCCGAGGAAGGCGACCCCTGGTCCAACCTGGCCGACTTCTACCTGGACATCGGCTGCGCCGTCATGAGCCCCAACCCCAACCGCTTCGAGCTACTCGGCCGCCTGTGCGACCGGTTTTCCGCGGACGGGGTGATTGAGATGGTCCTGACCGCCTGCCAACCCTACTCCGTCGAAAGCATCAATATACGCGAGTTCTTGCGGGGAAAGGGCATCCCTTTCATGAGCCTGGAGACGGACTACTCCAGCGGCGATCTGGAGCTGTTGCGCAATCGTTCCGTGGCCTTCGTCGAGACCCTCTCTTGACCGGCTTGGACCGTCTTTCCCCCGCGATAGCCGTGGGGCTCGATTGTGGCTCAACTTACTCGAAAGGCGTGATCCTTGACCAAAATTTAAATATATTGGCCAAAGATTACATCCCCTCCGGTTGGGATTTTACCTCAACCGGAGAAACCCTTTTGGCCAGCCTTCTCCAAAAGGCTGGCCTTACCGGGTCCCCGCGGATAGCCGCGACCGGGTACGGGCGCCTGAGGCTTGGGCGAACCGATCTGGTAATCACGGAAATAAGTTGCCACGCCCGCGGGGCGCAACATCTTCGGCCAGGCGTCAGGACGGTAATCGACATAGGCGGCCAGGACACGAAGGTCTTAACGCTCAAGGACGGTCAGGTTCTCGATTTTCTGATGAACGATAAATGCGCGGCCGGTACCGGTCGCTTTCTCGAGATGGCCTTGGGGCGCCTTGGGTTGAATTGGGCGGATCTTGCCTCTAAAATATCTTTCGGCGCGGGGTTCCGCCTCAATAGCGTTTGCGCGGTCTTCGCCGAGTCCGAGATCATGGGGCTACTGGCCTCCGGGCGCCCCAGGGAGGAAATCATAGGCGGGGCGCTGACCACCCTGGCCGACAGGGCCGCCGCCCTGGCCGCCCGGCTACAACCCAAGCCCCCCGCCGTATTGACCGGCGGTTTGGCCGGGAGCCCTTTGCTGTCCCGGTACCTCTCCGAGGCCATGGGCTTTGAGGTGGAACCTTTGGAACTTGGGGTTTACGCCGGGGCTTTGGGAGCCGCCTGGTCGCTATTGAACCAAAAAAAGCCATGATTAATTTTG
>JAITKA010000047.1 GCA_031278635.1 Deltaproteobacteria bacterium
GTCCATCGCGTCGGTTTAGGTTGCGTGTCCAAACCGTGACGTTAGATTCCGGTAGCTTGTCCAAAAAGTGATTATGGGTTCAGGTTAGCCCAAATCAAAAGATGCTGTCTAGGTACGGAAAATCAAAAAAATTATTATTTTTTCATGGATCTTTTGTATGAATCATACAAAATTGGCAATTAAGATGGCGTCGTGACTGGATAAAATTGACCGGTATGTGATCGCGGGCGGGCCGCGCCGTTGTCAGCCAAAGCCGATCGCAACGGACGGTCTGGCTCGGCTGGGGACTTTCGGGGGGTTTTCCGGCAAGGCGGGCGATTTAAACGAAGGCCACGCGAGGGTGGCCCGGAGGGGGAGACTTTTACCTGAAGGAGGCCCTTTTGGCAAAACGGGCCCGGACATCGGCCACGGCTTCATAACCGTGCCGGAAGCGGACCCGGTCCACCTTTTGAAGGCATCGATATTTTCGTTTTTATGGGTGGGTAATGGCCGGTAGGGTTTTTACGCGCGGTCGATTCCAGGGATTATCGACGGGCGGTGGATGTCAGGGACAAGGCGGATCCGATCGTCATCGTCGATGCCGCGGCTTCCATGGCAGGCCGGTCAACCCTTTACGGGCCGGCTATTTGAGCCAATGGGACCGGGAAACCGATGGCGAGCCAAGCGGTTGGCTTTCCCGGTTATTTTCGCATGAAAGGGCTTTGCCAAAAGCCCGGCCTCAATGACCGCCGCGATTTTCCGGGTTATCGGGTCCAGGGAAATAAGGCCCGTTGGGACCCGGCCATTGACGATCCCATGATCGGGTTTCACATGCTTTTTTTATCGGCAAAGAAAGCCGGAATCGCCTGGGCGTCGGCCATAGCCTGCGACTTGGAACCATCCCCCATGTAACGGTCGATATTCCTATAGAGGGTGGTCCGGCTGATATTCAACATTTTCGCGGCCTTGGTCATGTTCCCGCGGCATTTGCTAATGGCGGCCTCGATGGCCTGCCGTTTTATGTCCTTCAGGCCGCCGGGGCCGGGGTCGGTCACGCCGGAACGGTCCAACAAATCCGCGGGGAGGTCGGCCGCTTTTATCACGCCCCCCACGTTACCGGCCAAAAGGTGAATGATGACGTTTTCCAGCTGGCGAATGTTACCCGGCCAGCCGTAGGCCCTCAGGGCCATATGGGCCTGCCTGTCAAAACGCAAATCCGCCGCCCCTAAACGGCCGTTCGAATGTTTCCTCACAAGGCTCTCAAAGATGGGCTCAAAGTCAGCCATACGCTCCCTTAGGGGCGGGATTGAAAGGTTTATGACCGATAAACGATAATACAAGTCCGTCCGGAAGTGCCCGGACTTAACCAAATCGATCAAGTTTTTATTGGTGGCGGCGATAACCCTGACATCGAAACCGCGGGGCAGACGACCGCCTATGCGAACTATGTTCTTCTCCTGCAAAACGCGGAGAAGGTTCGTCTGGGCCTCCAGGGGCATATCGCCAATTTCATCCAGAAAGATGGTTCCGTCGTCGGCCTGCTCGAATTTGCCCGGGCGACCGTTTTGATGGGCCCCGGTAAAGGCGCCGGCCTCATAACCGAACAGTTCGCTTTGGATCAATTCCTTGGGCATGGCGGCGCAGTTGATGGCCACGAACGGGCCGCGGCCCCTGGGGCCTTCATTGTGAATGGCCTGCGCCAGCACCTCTTTCCCCGTACCGCTTTCCCCCTGGATTAAAACCGTGTGATCCGTTCGCGACATTTTTCGCGCCATTTCCAGCAGGGCGACCGAGTTTGGGCTGACGCAGATGTAGTCGTCGAATCGGTAAAGCGCCGCATATTCGTCCCTTCCGGCCGGCTTATGTTTCCGCGGCCCCATCCGGGGGGCCTTTTCCCGGGAACCCGGCGCCTCGCCTTTAACCCCAACGGGCCCACCCTCCATCCTCGGCCCTTCCAGGAGCCCGACCGTCGAGGGTTTTCCGGGGCGCTCCCCGCCCCGGGCCCAAAGCTTGAAGTCCGCCTCGACCGCCCTGGCCGCCAACTGGGCCAAAGGCAATAAATCGGTCCCATGCCTAAGGTAATCGAAGTTGCTTATCACCAAGCTGCCAATGATTTCGCGGTCGGTTTTAAAAATGGGCGCCGCGGAACAACACCACGCGTGATAGAAGCGAAAGAAGTGCTCGGGACCGATTACCTGGACCGATCTACCGCTGGCCAAGCAAATGGCAGGGGCGCAGGTGCCGATGGCCTGCTCTGAATTATCGGCTCCGGGGACAACGTTAAAAGATTCGGCGTACTCAACCTGGTTTTTATCGCCTTCAAGCTCCAGAACGACCCCGTTGGAGTCCAACAGCATTACCAGGTAGCCCTTACCCAATAAAAAGTCCCGCAATTTTTCTATATAAGGTGCGGCGACTTTCCTCAAACTGCCATTATTATCGGAAATTTTGCTAGCTGATTGATCGTAGGGGAGATTGAGGTGCTTGTAAGGGTCATAGCCCATTTCAAGGCACCTGGCCCAGGAGGCGGCAATTTCCGGCTTCAATTCAGAGCCTTCTATGGAATTTGAAGCCGC
>JAITKA010000004.1 GCA_031278635.1 Deltaproteobacteria bacterium
GCGTGAGTTTACGCCCTTTCAAAATACGTGACCACGTAGATTTTAAATTTAGATTTCAAATTTTGTTAATAAATACGACCCCCTCCCTTTCATCTTGTAATAGTTGCCTTCTTGAATAATTTCGTCTTGTCTTAGGCCTACGTTTGATGCCGAGTTTCCCGGAAAGTGAATCTTCCGGGGTTTCGAGGTTTACCTGTAATCCCAATGGCACTTGTTATAACTCAAATACGTTATTTGTAACCGGTTATCGAAGTGTTTGAAGTAATTTTGATAATATTTTATAACTATTGTGGCGACATGAGATTTTTCACCCATTTGTTTTTCACGCGCCTTCATTTTTCACGATCATTTTTTTAGATCATACCAAAGACATTAAATACTACCACAAATTGTTATTGGAGGCCATGGAGATGTCCAATCAGGCATGTCCAATCAGGCAGGTGCCCAATTAGCCAGGCCCAATAAGACAAGCCAATCACGGAAGACTTGGGCCCATGGTCCAATGTATGCCCATACGAACGGGGCGAGTGGTGACATGCGCGTCTTTGAGCCCGGGTTTTTCCGGGAAGAGAAAACTTCAAAGGGCGGTGCCAAAAGGGACAGGGGAGATCGACCAGTTTCGCGGCGCGATGACCCCGCCGGATCGGAAGGTTCGAACCGGAGCGCCACAAATATATAAATGAGTTTAGGGAGAGGCCAAAGAGGGTTAGCGAAGTAGGGCGGGTGCTCACTGGGCGGCTTTTCGTTTTGGCGGGGATCGGGGTACCCGTAAGTGCGGCGTCCCCCGGGGAGGGTCGTGGGGGCCATGGCGGCTTTCGCGGAAGACGGAATCACCGGCCTGGGGTCGAGGCGGCCATTTGGGGGCCGTGTGTCGCCGTTGGATAATCCATGAAGAAACTATAAGGCATGGATAAGGTTTGTGGTTATCATGAATACGATGGAAGATCTACTTGATTTGCTACGTAAAGCAACTTTAGGTCTGATAGATGGGAGAAAAAATAAAGATGTACGATACTCATGTCTAGATTCAGTGTTGTCTGCTTTTGCTAGTTTATGGACACAGAATCCATCTTTTCTATTTCATCAAAGGCGTATGGAAAAAAATTTTGGGAAATCTAATATGTCAACACTGTTTGGTGTGGCTAAAATACCAACAGATAAGCAAATAGGTAGTTTTCTTGATCGTATAAATTATAGAGAATTCAATCAAATATTTTATGATGTGATTTCATATTTAGATTCTAAGGAGAAATTAGATTTATTTAAGGTTTTAAATAATGAATATTATACGTTGGCAATGGGTGAATCAAAATTTTTTTCATCAAATAAAATCCATTATATTAATTATGAAGAAACAGATAGTAACAATTATGAATATATAGATAGTGAGAATTATGAAGATAATTATGAAGATACAGGTAGTAAGAAAGGACATATAAACTATGTTCGGAATGTACTACAAGCTGCACTAGTGTCTCCCAAAACTAATTTAGTTTTGCCTTTAGCTCCTCAATTCAAAGAAAAAGATGACTCCAAAACTAAGCAAAATTATGAAAATATTGCATTGACTAGTTGGTTTGACAATAATTTGTCAAACTTATGTAATATTATAGGGGATACAAGATTAATCATCTTAACTGAAGATATTTTTTCAGGAGATTTGCTTAGTTGGCAGTCTTTCTTAGAATTAATAGACAATAAAAATCTTAACTATATTCTATGTTGTCAAGAAAATAGCCATAAAGAAATTAAAAAATTCATTAATAGTGGTGTTATAGATAGTTTTACTTGTTATAAAGAAGTGGATGGATTTACTGAACCAAAGAGACATACTTTTAGCTGGTTAAATAATCTGCTAATACGCAACAATATAGGTTTTAGTCAAATAAATTGCTTTAGTTTAACAATAGAAGATGTATTTAAACGTAAAGTAGAAGTTTCAGATAACTCTAGTCTAAAACAAGGTAAAACTAAAAGATCATTAACAACTGTCTATGAAGATGTAACATTTACTTGGATTACCAATTTTGTAATAGATAAAAGTAATATAGTCGATTATAGTGATATAGGTCGCTCTCGATGGAAAATTGAAGACAATAATTTTAAAGTTGCAAAGAATAAGCGATATAATGTAACTCATCAATTTGTTGTTAAGGACAAGTACATAATAAATACACTTTTAACGTTAAATTTTATTGCTTTTAGTTTTTATAATGCATTATTTATAGTAGATGAATACTGGTTATTAGCTAGAAAAAAATATTATAATAAAAAATTCAAAGACTATAATTTTTACAGTTATTTAGGTGCTTTACTAGATACTAGTGTATTTCAAACATTTTCGGAGTTAACTTTAAACATGTGTGGTATTAAATATCAACCAGAATGTCTATCAAATATTATGGTGGAAGAACAAGAAAAATAAGAAAATGATAGATAGTTTAGATGAACGCTTAAATAACAAGTTAAATTCAATAAATGACGAAATCTTATAGCTTATTTTATATTTTATTGGCAGCATTATTTTCTAATATCTTTACATTTTGTTTTGGGGCGTTTGGGCGGTTATTACTTATATAGCTGTAAATTTTTATACATAATTTGTCAATATACTATTAATCAAACAATAAATGGAGCAATAATCCAATAATTTAATCAATAAATTAAGTCATGGATTGAGACTTTCTTTGTTTAAAATTCGAAATGGCGGATGGCAAAAATCATCAGAACCCCAGGGAGAAGGCGTCTCCCTGGGGTCGTTGCGTTGATCGGCCCATTGGGGCAACGGTTACGGGTGGGGAAAGGCGGGGTCGCGAAGAAAGGTTTTTTGGCGGGGCTTGTATGGAAAGGGGCGGCGAGAGCCGCCCCTTTTGAGGTTAATTGGTTTTGCCCATGTTTGGCGAGGGAGGCAAAAGGGCGTTTACTTATGGGTGGTCGTGTCCCTTCAGGGGGGTATGCAAGAGCTCGTGGCTTTTGTGGCCGCCGTACTCGCCGCCCAGGAAGTCGTCGCGGAGGGCTTGGACCTCAGGATTGTCGTGACTTTTGCGGAGGGGAAGGTTGCGATCGTCGGCGTAGAGGCCTTTGGTGCGCTTGTGGCGAAAGTTCATGTCGTGGTTGATGGGCTGCCCGCCGCCGGAGACGCAGCCGCCGGGGCAAGCCATGACCTCGATGAAAGTCCAGCCCCTGGGGTTACCGGCCTTGATGCCCTCCATGACCTTCCTGGCGTTCCCCAGGCCGTGGGCTATGGCCAATTTGATCTTGGTCCCCTTGAGATCGACCTCGGCCTCGCGGAGCCCGCCCATGCCACGGATGGAGTTGAACTCGACCGCGGGCAGGGTCTCGCCGGTGACGACCTCGTAGGCGGTACGCATGGCCGCCTCCATGACGCCCCCGGTGACCCCGAAGATGGTCCCGGCGCCGCTGCCCACGCCCATGACGGGATCGTAATCGGATGGGGGCAGATCGTTAAAGGAAAGCCCGAAGCTCTGGATCAGCTGGCTGAGTTCCCGGGTGGTCAGGACGTAGTCCACGTCCTGGTAGCCGCTGGACCTCATCTCGGGGCGCAGGCACTCGTGCTTTTTGGCCGTGCAAGGCATGATCGATACCGAGACGATCCTCGAGGGATCGAGACCCTCTTTCCTGGCGTAGTAGGTCTTGGCCAGAGCCCCGAACATTTGCTGGGGGCTCTTGCAGGTGGAGTGATGCTGAAGGAGATCGGGGAAGTACATCTCCATGAAATTGATCCAGCCAGGGGAGCAGCTGGTGATCATGGGCATGTGGAGGTTGGCCTTAAGGCGCTTCAGGAACTCGGTGGCTTCCTCCATGATGGTCAGATCGGCCGTGAAGTTGGTGTCCAGCACCCGGTCGAAGCCGATCCTTCTCAGGGCCGTGACCATCTGGCCGGTGACCACGGAGCCGGCCGGGTTCCCGAAATAATCCCCCAGGGCCACGCGGGTGGCCGGGGCGGTTTGGACGATGACGATTTTATCGGGGTCGTTTATGGCTTCCAGGACCTTGGCCGTGTCGTCCTTGACGACGATGGCCCCGACCGGGCAGATGACCGAACACTGGACGCACATGGTGCATTTGACGTCCTTGAGCCCCTTGCCGAAGGCCGGGGCCACGGTGGACTTAAAGCCGCGGTTGGCGAAGGTGTAGACGCTGCAGGTCTGCTTCTCCTCGCAGAAACGGACGCAGCGGCCGCAGAGGATGCATTTGTTGGGGTCGCGGACCAGACTTGGGCTGCCCTCGTCCAGTTCCCACCGGGGCTTGGCCGGGGGGAAACGGATGTCCTTTATGCCCAGGCTCTGGGCCAGGGCCTGGAGCTCGCAGTTTTGGTTGCGGGGGCAGATCAGGCAGTCCTTGGGATGGTTGGCCAGGAGCAGCTCGACCACGAGGCGGCGGGCGGAACGGACCTTGGGGGTATTGGTGAAGACCACCAAACCCTCGGTCGCCGGGAAGGAGCAGGCCGCCGCCAGGGCCCTGGCCCCTTGGACCTCGACCACGCAGGCCCGGCAGCCGCCGTAGGGCTTGACGTCGAAGTGGTGGCAGAGGGTTGGGATGTTAATGCCGATGCTTTTGGCAGCGCCCCAGATGGTCACGCCGGCCTGAACCGTCACTGGCTGGTTGTCTATGGTCAGGGTTATATTTTTACTCATTTTTGGCTTCCTACTTCTTGAAAATCGCGTTGTTCTTGCGGCAGGCGTCTAGGCATGACCCGCACTTGACGCACTTGATCGTGTCGATTTTGTGTGGCTCTTTCTTCTCCCCGTCGATGGCGGAGGTCGGGCACTGTTTTTTGCAAGAGCCGCAGCCGACGCATTTCTCTTCGTCGATCCAGTAGGTCAGAAAGGCGGTGCAGGCCTTGGCCGGGCACCTCTTGTCATAGATGTGGGCCTCGTACTCGTGCCTGAAGTAGCGCAGGGTCGAAAGGATGGGGTTGGGGCAGGTTTGCCCAAGGCCGCACAGGGCGCTGAGCTTGATGTTGGTGGCCAGCTCCTCCAGGAGCTCGATGTCGCCGTCTTTGCCCCTGCCTTTGGTAATGGCGTTCAGGATATCGAGCATGCGGGTGGTACCCTCGCGGCAAGGCGTGCACTTGCCGCAACTCTCGTCCCTGGTGAAGGTGAGGAAGAAGCGGGCCAGATCCACCATGCAGGTGTCCTCGTCGACGACGACCAGGCCGCCGGAACCCATCATGGCCCCGGCCTCGATCAGCGAGTCGTAATCGACGGGGCGGTCAAGCATGCTCTCCGGCAGGCAGCCGCCCGAGGGACCGCCGATCTGGACGGCCTTGAACTTCTTGCCGCCAAGGATGCCGCCGCCGATGTCGAAGATGATTTCCCTCATGCTGATGCCCATGGGGACCTCGGCCAAGCCGGTGTGGCAGACCTTGCCGGTGAGGGCGAAGACCTTCGTCCCCTTGGACTTTTCCGAGCCATAGGAGGCGAACCAGGCCCCGCCGTTGCGGATGATGGCCGGGACGTTGGCCCAGGTCTCGACGTTATTGTTGTTGGTGGGTTTGCCCCAGAGGCCGGAGACGGCCGGGAAAGGCGGGCGGGTCGTGGGCATGCCGCGCTTACCCTCGATGGACTGGATTAGGGCCGTTTCCTCCCCGCAGACGAAGGCCCCGGCGCCTTCCTTTATGCGCAGCGCGAAGTTGAAGCCGCTGCCAAGGATGTTTTGGCCAAGGAGGCCCAGGGCCTCGGCCTGTTTTATGGCCACCTTTAGCCGGCGGACGGCCAAAGGGTACTCCGCCCTGACGTAAACGTAACCCTCGTCGGCCCCTATGACCAGGCCGCCGATGATCATGCCCTCGATCACCCTGTGGGGGTCGCCCTCAAGGATCGAGCGGTCCATGAAAGCCCCGGGGTCGCCCTCGTCGGCGTTGCAGATGACGTATTTCTTGTCGCCGGGCACCTGGCGGCAGAGCTCCCACTTGCGCCCCGTCGGGAAACCGGCCCCGCCGCGCCCGCGCAGCCCGGAGGCCTTTACCTCGTCCAGGATGGGGCCGGTATCGTCCTTGTTTTCCAAGGCCTTGGCCAGGGCCATGTAGCCGTCGTTGGCTATGTACTCGTTGATGTCCTCGGGATTGATGTGCCCACAGTTGGCCAGGGTGATCCGGTTCTGCTTGGCGTAAAAATCAATCTCGTTGTAGCGAACGGTCGGCGCGGCGTCCTGGTTGGCCCGGTAGAGGAGACGCTCGACGGGCAGGCCGCCCTTAATCGTCCTTTCGACTATTTCCTGGACGTCCTCGGGTTTGACCAGGACGTAGAAAACGTTTTGGGGGTAGATGACCACCAGCGGACCCATTTCGCAGAAACCGTGGCATCCGGTGATGAAAACCTCAACGGTTTTTCCCAATCCGTTGATCTCAAGCTCCTCGCGGAAGGCCTTGATGACCGGCTGGGAACCCGAGGAGGTGCACCCGGTGCCGCAGCAGACCATCACGTGATGGGTTATGCCATCATGGGCCGGGGCGTTGGGGTCGCGGCGGATGGCGATTTTCGGGGCCGTCTGGAGTTTGAGCTTTTCCAGGTCGGCGGGACCGTTCAAACGGGCAAGGTATGGTGCTTGGCTCATGTCTGTTTAACTCCTGGCTTCGTCAACCGCGGTAATCGCGCAAGATTTTCGGGACGGCGTCGGGCGTGAGGCGGCCATGGGTGTCATTGTCGACCATCATGACCGGGGCCAGGCTGCAGGCCCCGATGCAAGCCACCGTCTCCAGGGTGAACTGGAGATCGGGCGTGGTCCCGCCTGGGTCCACGCCGAGCGTTTTTTTCAGGGAATCCAGGATACGGGTGGCGTCGCGGACGTGGCAGGCCGTGCCCTGGCAGGTGCGGATGACGTGTTTGCCCCGGGGCTCCAGATGAAACTGGGAGTAGAAGGTGACCACGCCATAGATTTGGCTTATGGGGACGTTCAGGTGCTCCCCGATGTCCTCGAGGACCGGCAAGGGCAGGTAACCGTAGGCGTCCTGGGCGGATTGGAGCACGGGGATGAGGGAGCCATTTTCGACGTCCTTGTAGGTGTCGTAAATGGGGGCCATCTTGGTTAGGTCAAATTCCTGGGCGATGGCGGTATTGGGGTTGCCCATAGGGATTGCCTCCTAAAAGCAGGTAATGCTCTGAGAAATTTGTTAAAGGGCCGAATTTTGATACGTTTAACCGAAATGTCTCAAGATAAGGCCATTTGATTTTTATGGTTGCCGATGGGCAGTTTTAGCGCTAATGAAACTGCTTTGAAACCCAAAACGGATCGCCTGGAAGGCAAACCACCGATTGGGGGGGGACATTTAACAACCAAACGGTTCCCACCCTGACGATCCGGCAAGGCGTTAACGACCTTGTTTTTGGATTTATGACATTAAAACAGCTTTAAAATGTTTTGTCAAATTATTTTTGCGAACAATTTTCGGCGGCACGTTTTTGGGGCCCGAAAGACCATCAGGCGAAAAACCATAACCGGTTGATTTGGATGTGAAATGGCCGGACCTTAACGGAGGGCCATTCAAAAATACGTAATGTTTTATGGTAGTTATTTGAACATGGGGATTTGGGCGAAAATTGGCCTAGGCGGGGCTACTTACATGTAACTTGCTGTTATATTTGAAGAAAGTTTGCATGGTTCGGGTGGATAGGCAACTTCGGTGAACTTGCCCCAAAAAGAAGGCCTTTAGTTGGATAATTCAATTAATATTGGACAATCAAACTAATGGGTGAAATGGGCCTTTGGTCAGTTTTTGTTAGTTTTTTTTGACACGATTTATTTTATCAAAATATTTTAACAATTCCGGCGGGGGGATGGGAGCGCGGGCGGGCTTTAAGTCGCGTTAAGGTGGCGATTTTAAAGGCTATTTTGGCGATGTGCTTGAAGGGAGGGGCATTTTCCGTGGGGGGTTTCATGGCGAGGGGCGAACAATCGGTTTAACCTAGCGAATTTTGAGACTAATTGCCGATATGGGCAACGGCGCAAGGGTATTCGCCAGCCCGTAACCTAGCGAGAGGCTGGTAACGGCGTTGCTGCCATTATAGCCTATGAGCGGGCAAGTTCCAAATTTTTTCGAGTAATTATTGTATAAAGGGTATAAGGATTTAGTGCTTGAAGGCGAAATAGTCTAAGGGTTAAAGGGTACTTTCCGTCCCGGACCAACCTTGGCGGGGCAGGGGCTTGGCGAGATCGAATTTCTTCAAGACCTGCCGGATGGTCTCGTGGGAGACCCGCCGCCCGTCGGAGGTCACGAATTTTCTGGCCAGCGTCCTGAGGCTGCAGGGCGGCTTTCCCTCCTGGCGCTCCTTGCTGGCCAAGGCCAGGAGCCTGGCCTCGTCCTCGTGGGCGATGACCCTTGGCCTGCGGTTGTGGGGCTTACCGGTCAGGGCCATGGCGAAGCCGTGGAGGGAAAAGCGCTTTCGCAGGTCGGTCACGCTTTGATCGTTCATGCGCACGATTTTGGCGATCTCCCTATCGGATTTCTCGCCCTCGTGGGCCAAAAGAAGGGCGTGGGCCCGTTTTCTTTTCTGAGCCGGGTGCTTACCTTTGTTCAGAATTTCGGTTAATTCGTTAACTTCTGTGACTTTTAGAGTCACGATATATTTTTTTTCCATTTGTGTCCTTCTAAAATAATTAAATAATTATCAAATAGCCTTAGGGCTTAAACAAAAAAAAAGACCCATCGAAGTACACCTCCGACAGGTCTTCTTGACCTAAAAAGTATAACTAAATTGAACTTTTACGAACCGGCCTGGGGGCGCGGTTTAGCGGCTTGCATCGGCGGGGCGCCTTACTTGCGGGACGCCTACCGAGGGTTTTCGTAAAAGGTCAACCCGAACGCGGCTTTTTGCTTCAGGCGACCAAAAGTCGCCGTGATGTTTTGGGTTTTTGGCCAAGGAGCGGTAGGGCCCGCCCGGCTTGGCGCTTGTCGCAACGGGAAGGTGGCTAAACCGTTTCAAGGTTACGGTTGACCGCTCAGGGTACGCTTCCCTTCGTTTCGCGTTCTCAATTTATCACGGGCTTTTTCCCGAGGCAAGGATAATTTTCGGCCCCGGCCCAATCGGCCAAAAAACGAAACCCATGGCCTGCGAGGTCCCCAGGCCCCAAGCCCCCGTGAGGCTAGGGTAAATTGACAGGCGCCCCTCGATTTGGTTAAATTGTCGGGCGTTAATTTTCCTCCCCATCCGGCCGACCCCGCCCTTGGCTTGGGCCACGGTCAGGCCATACGGATTTGAGCTATCGTTTTTTTACGCCCGATGTTTCCCAAGGAGTCAATGATGGTTAAGAGGTTGTTTTTACCGGCTTTTATTTTGTCGTTTATTTCCTGCCCGGCCCTGGCCCTTGATTTTTGGGCCGGGGTCGAAAAGGCGGCGGTGGGGGAACCGGCCCTGGTTTTCCAGGGCATGGGCGAGGACTTCCCGAAGCCCGAGGAGATTAAGCCCCAGGCCTACGCCGACAGATACGAGCCGGTAACCATGGTCGGGGCCAACGGGGAGGTAAAGCTTACGAAAGGCAAGCGGGGCGGGAGCTTCGTTTCCGAGGAGCCCCTGGCCGCCGGGAGCTATTACGTCCTGGCCTCCAGCGTCGTGGGTTTCGCCAGCCGCACCCCCAGTAGCGTGGTCAGAAAGTCCAAGGCCGAGGAGCCGACGGCCACGACCTGCTCCTACGGCGGGAATTTCGGGAAAACCCTCGTCAGCCTGACCCCCGCGCCCGAGCCCCCGGCCGACGCGGCCGGGGAGGTTAAGGCCGGGCAACCGGCCGAGGCCCCGGCCGATCCCCCGGCAGGCGAGGCCAAGGCGGATCCCCCGCTCGCCGCGGTCAGCGGGGATGGTTTCGTGACCAAGCCGGTGGGGCAAAAGCTTGAGATCGTCCCTTTGGTCAACCCGGCGAAAATCAAGGTCGGGGAAAAATTCCCGGTCAAGGTGCTCTATGACGGCAAGCCCTTGGCCTCGGCCACCGTGGGGGCGTTTTTCGCGGGCTTCACCGAGCATAACCGGGCCCTGGCCTTTTCCGCCATGACCGACGGGAGCGGGTTGGTCGAGATCATTCCCCTGCGGCCCGGGGATTGGCTGGCCAAGGTCTCGAAAACCGGCCCGTATTCGGACCAGAAGGTTTGCGACCGGGAGACCTACGCCACCTCCTTCGCCTTCACCATTTCGGAGTGAGGGCAGGGAAAGGCCCTCGGGGCCTTGGGAGAAAGAAAAAACCCCTTTGCGAGGGAAAGGGGTTTTTTCTTTCATGGCTGGGCGCGCAAGGGCCATGGAAAAACATGGTGGCGGAGACCGTGGCACCTCGGGGTATAATCCGGGGCCGTCGAAATACTTCTTCCGCCTGGCCCTGGGCTTCAGGTTGCGTATCTTTGGCTCGGTCATAGGTAACGTGACTCTTATTTTTCCCCCCTTTGGGTGTGGTTACCTATCGGGTTACCTTAAATTCATGCGCTTGTATGGGGTCCCGTCATTACCCATGGAGCTTGCGGGAATGAAAAACCCCTTGAATCTCAAGGGGTTTAGGGGTTTGTGACATCGTAGGGATGTCCATGGGAAAACATGGTGGCGGAGACGGTGGGATTCGAACCCACGTGCCGGCTCATCACCGACAAGACGATTTCGAGTCGTCCCCGTTACGGCCACTTCGGTACGTCTCCGCTTAAAAGCCAGGTTTTTTCGATCGGCCTGGGGCCGGGGCCCTGGGCCGGGGCCCAGTGTATCATTTTTTCGGGCCCTTTGTGAAGATGGTTTACGCGATTTCGTGGGCCGGGGGTTATTTGGGCGGATCGTTGGCCACCAGGCCGGGGGCCCAGCGGCCGGCTATTTTGGCCCGGCAGTGGGGGCAGACGCCGTCGGGGCCGAGGTCGTTTTTCTCTATCGAGTAGCCGGTCCGGGCTATGAGGGTCCGGCGGCAGGATGGGCAGACGGTGTCGCCGTAGCCGGGTTTGGTGGCGTTGCCGACGTAGACGTATCTCAGGCCGTTATCCAGGCCGATGCCCTTGGCCATTTCGAGGGCGGGGATTGGCGTGGCCTGGATGTGGGATTGCCTGTGCCTGGGGAAGAAGCGGCTGACGTGCCAGGGGAGCTCCGGGGAAAGGGAGGCCAGGAAGGCCGTGAGTCCGTTCAGCTCGGCGGGGGAGTCGTTCAGGCCGGGGATAAGGAGGGTGGTCACCTCCACCCAGATGCCCAGGGACAGGGCCAGCTCGATGTTGCGCTTGACCGCGGCGAGGCTCCCGCCGGTCACCTCGCGGTAGAAGGCCTCGGTGAAGCCCTTTAGATCTATGTTCATGGCGGCCACGGCCGGGGGGAGGGCCCTTAGGACCTCCGGGGACATGGAGCCGTTGGTGACCCAGACCGAGGGGAGGCCGTTTAGCTGGGCCTCGGCGGCCAGATCGATGGCGTACTCGAGGAAAACGGTCGGCTCGCTGTAGGTAAAGGACCAGCTGTCGGCGTCGTTCAAGGCCGCGGTTTGGTTGAGGCGGGAGACGATGTCCGGGGGGAATTTGGCCCCAGGCCAGTTGGGGCCCGGGCGGCTGAGGTCGTGGTTTTGGCAGCCCAGGCAGGAGAGGTTGCAGCCGGGGGCGCCCACCGAGAGGGTCATGGAGCCGGGCTGGAAGTGGTAGAGGGGTTTCTTTTCGATGGGATCCAGGGCCAGGGAGGCGGAGTAGCCGTAATTGAGGGAATAGAGCATGCCGTTTACGTTGGCGCGGGACTGGCAGAAGCCCCGTCGGCCTTCCGGTATCTCGCAGGCGCGGAAACAGGCCAGGCAAGTCACGGAGCCGTTTTTCTCGGACGGTTTCCAAAACCGGGCCGGGCGGCCCGTGGGCAAAGCTGAATCCATCGACTAAAACTCGTTAAACATGATCGCCCCCACCTTTTGGCTGATGTCGGAGATGACCCAGTCCAGGGCCTCGGCCTCCTGCAGTTCCACCTGGCCCTGATCCCGGCTAACCAAATAGGTGCGGTAGTTATAAAACTTGTTGGTCTTGACCAGGGGCGGCCCCCCCTCGGGGTTGGGCCTGGTCAGGGTGGCCATGACCGAGATCCCGGCCGTGCGGCTGGACGAGGCCTCGGGGATGTCCCTGGAGGTGGTCTCGACCGGCTCCCAGGAACCGCTGCCCACGGCCACCGAGGTGATGGTGAGCTTCAGGGTCGCCTCGGGGTCGGTCGTGTCCAGGTATAGCCCCTCGGTCCCGGAGAGCCTCTCGATGACCGCCTTGGTCAGGGCCGGGCCGAGGCGGCCGAAACGGCTGTGGTTCTCGGCCACGGGGACGGCCAACCGTAGCGTCCGCCCCCTCAGATCCAAGCGGTAAGGGCTGGAGTTTAGGCTGTAACCGCAGCCGGACAGCAAAACGGCGACGAGGCAGGTCCCGATGAGGCGAAGAAGCCCGGCGGGCGCGGCTCGGTTTAACGTCGTGGGGGCAGGGGGCATCGTTAAAACCACCATGGGGACGGCTGGGGTCTCGCGGGGGAAACCCCAGCCGGGTTGGCCAAAGGGGGCGGACGAAATGGGCCTAAGCGGCCGGCGGCCGGTTAGGGGTTTTCCGGGGGCGGGGGGCTTTTGCCCTTGCCGGCGGGTTTTTTGTCGACCTTCAGGAGGAGCTTGTCGAGGATGCCGTTTATGAAGGCCTTGGAATCGTGGTCCCCGAAACTTTTGGCTATCTCGATGGCCTCGTTGAGGCTGACCAGGACGGGGGTGGCGTCCCTGAAGCGCATCTCGTAATAGGCCAGGCGCAGCAAGGCCAAATCGATCTGGGACATGCGATCGAGGCTCCAGTTGCTGGAGGCCTCGTCGATGTCCCGGTCAAGCTCGTCAAGGCGCCGGGCCGCGCCCAGGAAAAGCTCCTTGGCCATGGGCCAGGCCGTCCCGAAGCGCTCGGCGGTCAGCCCCAGGGCGGCTTCCTCGTCGTTTTTGGGGTCGAAATTTTGCTCGAACAGGTAAACGATTTCCTCGGGCCGGAGGCCGTTGGCCTGGAACTGGAACATGAGCCTCATGGCCAGCTCCCGCGAGAGGCGGCGGCTGTCCTGGGACGAGGCGCTGGTGGGGGGCCTTATCGCCATAAATACCTTAGGGTTTCTCGATCAGGCGCAACAGGGAGGCCATTTCCATGGCCGTGACGGCGGCCTCGAAGCCCTTGTTGCCCGATTTGGTCCCGGCCCGGTCGATGGCCTGCTCGACGTTGTCGCAGGTCAGGACCCCGTAGATGATGGGGACCCCGGTGTCCAGGGTCACCTGGGCCAGGCCCTTTATCGATTCCGCGGCCACGTAGTCGAAGTGGGGCGTGTCCCCCCGGATAACGGCCCCCAGGGCCACGATGGCGTCATGCTTTTTCGTCCTGGCCATCGCCTGGGTGATCAGGGGAAGCTCGAAGGCGCCGGGCGTCTTGACCACGGTCAGGAGCTTGTCGCTGCCCCCGTGCCTAAGGAAGGCGTCGCAGGCCCCGGCCAGTAAGCGATCCGTGATGAAGCTATTGAAGCGGCTGACGACTAGGGCTAATTTCAGATCCTTGGCGGTTATATGCCCTTCGATTATCTTTGTCATTTCGACTCCTGGTTACTCATGTTGGCTAATTTTAGTATATGGCCCATTTTATTGCATTTGGTTTCCATGTACCTAAAGTTTTCCGGTTTGGGCGGTAACTCTATGTGGACCCTTTCGACCACCTCAAGCCCGTAACCTTCCAGGGCGACCATTTTCGTGGGGTTGTTCGTCAAAAGGCGCATTTTTTTGACCCCAAGGTCCCTTAGGACTTGGGCCCCCAGGCCGTAGTCGCGAAGATCCTCCGGGAAGCCCAGGGCCAGGTTGGCCTCGACCGTGTCGGCCCCCTTGTCCTGGAGGGCGTAGGCCCTGATCTTGTTGACCAGCCCGATGCCCCGGCCCTCCTGGGGCACGTACAGGAGTATGCCCCGCTTGGCCTCGACGATCTTCCTGAGCGACTCACGGAGCTGATCCCCGCAGTCGCAGCGCCTCGAGCCTAGGGTGTCCCCGGTCAGGCACTGGGAGTGGACCCTGACCAGTATGGGTTCCGGGGAGGAGAGATCGCCCAGGGTCATGGCCAGGTATTCCGAGGAATCGACCTGGGTGTTGTAGGCGTAGAGGTCGAACACGGCGTCGTCGGTCGGGAGGGTGGTCTTGGCGGCCATGACCACGAGTTTTTCGTGCTTCAGGCGATAGGCGATGAGATCGGCGACGGTAATGATCTTCAGATCGTGCTTCCTGGCGAAGGACTCAAGGTTGGGCATGCGGGCCATGGTCCCGTCCTCGTTCATTATCTCGCAGATGACCCCGGCCGGGATGAGGCCGGCCAGGCGGGCCAAATCGACCGAGCCCTCGGTCTGCCCCGTCCTCACCAAAACGCCGCCAGGCTTGGCCCGCAGGGGGAACACGTGGCCCGGCATGACCAGATCGTCGGGGCCGGCCCCTGGGGCCACGGCGGTCAGGATGGTGGTCGCCCGATCCGCCGCCGAGATGCCGGTGGTGACCCCCCTCCTGGCCTCGATGGACACGGTAAAGGCCGTCTGGAAGGGCGAGGTGTTGTCGCGCCACATCTGCGGTAGGCCCAGGGAATCGATCTTCTCCGGGGTCATGCCCAGGCAGACCAGGCCGCGGGCGTGGGTGATCATGAAGTTTATGGCCTCCGGGGTGGTGTGCTCGGCGGCCAGGACCAGATCGCCCTCGTTTTCCCTGTTTTCGTCGTCCACCAAGATAACCATGCGGCCCGCTTTGACATCGGCCAAGGCTTCGTCGATACTCGAAATGGGCATAGCTCGCTTAATCCTTTTTCGGCGGGCGATTTTCTCGCCGCCGGAAGAGTCGCCTATGGGGGCGGTCGTCGTTAACGGCTCCCCCCAAGCGGGAACCCCTGGCCTCGCCAAGGGGCCCCGCTTGGGGCAAGTGTTCGTTTGGGTACCGGGAAATGATATCACGGTTGGCTAAAATTTCAAATAAAAGCCTTTGACATGGATTTGCCATAGGCAGGGCAAAGGGTAAGTATACTTATCCAATAAGTATGTCTGTTAAGGTTATATAACAGTCATTAAAACAAATAGTAACGAGCGTTTATGGTTTTTGTATATAACCTTACTTGACTAAATCCCCGTTTTTGTCGTCCGTTTTTTTCTTTTCCCTCATCCCCAGGATCAAACCGTACATGGCTTTCCTGGACCATCCATACATTTTAGCATAACATATCGCGGCGTCCTTGGTGGGCCTGTCATCGGCCCCGATTAGCTTAAGGGCCTCGTCGCTTAGCGTTTTTTCCCCCCCGGGGTCATCCGGCCCGGGCCCAGGGGGGCCTATGACCAGGGTAACCTCGCCCTTGCGGGGGTTTTCGGTCACGTCGGCCAGGAGGGCGTCCAGACCCAGCGAGAGGTATTCCTCATGGATCTTGGTCATCTCCCTGGCCATGAAGGCCGGCCTGGGGCCGAGGGCCCAGAGGAGGTCGGCCAGGGTGTCGGTCAGCTTGTGGGGCGGGATGAAGGCCACCAGCGGCTCGGGCCTATCCCTGACGGCCTCGAGGGCCTTCCGGCGGGCCTCACGCCTAGGCGGCAAAAAACCCAGGAAGGAAAAGCTCGAGGCCTCGAAGCCCGAGGCCATCAGGGCCGCGATCACGGCCGAGGGGCCCGGCACGGGATAGACCCCGAAGCCAGCCGCCCTCGCCTCGGAGACCAAAAGGGCCCCTGGGTCGCAGATGCCCGGGGCCCCGGCGTCGGTCACCAGGGCCACGATATCGCCCGCCCCCAGATGGCGCAGTAGCCGTGGCGACATCGCCCGGTGGTTTTCCTCCCGGTAGCCGTATACCCGCTTCCTGAGCCCCAGGTGGTTAAGCAGCTTGAGCGTCCGCCGCGTGTCCTCGGCGGCGACCACGTCCGCCGCCCTGGCCACCTCGGCGAACCTCTGGCTCAGATCGCTCAGGTTCCCGAGGGGGCTGGGCAGGAGGTACAGCCCCGGCGCGAGCGCTTGGCCCTCCGGGGTCTCGGGGCCCTGGCCCATGTTTGCCGTGGTTTTCCTTGGCATCTCAGAACAGTGTCGGCCCGCCCTTGGGCGCGGCCGGGTCCTTGGGGAGGACCCCGCGGTAACTCAGGCGGTGTATGGGGGACGGGCCGAACTCGGCTATGGCCCGGAGGTGCTCCTTGGTCCCGTAGCCCTTGTGGCGGGCGAAACCGTACTCGGGGTAGCGGTCGTGCTCCTCGGCCATGAGGCGATCCCTCGTGACCTTGGCGACTATCGAGGCCGCCGCGATGGAAAGGGACCTCGAGTCGCCCTTGACCACGGCCTGGCAGGGGCAGCCGAGCTCCGGGCACCTGTTGCCGTCGACCAGGGCCAGCCTGGGCCTGACCGGGAGCTTGGCCAGGGAGGCGGCCATGGCCAGCATGGAGGCGGCCAGGGGGTTCAGCCTATCGACGTCCCCGGGGCTTATGACCTCGAAGGCCCAGTGGAGGGCCCTTTCGACGATGAGGGCGTAGGCCTCCTCCCTCCCGGCCGGCGAAAGCTTCTTGGAGTCGTCTATCCCGGCGCAATCGAAGTCCTCGGGCAATATGACCGCCGCCGCCACCAGCGGGCCGGCCAGCGGCCCCCGCCCGGCCTCGTCCAGCCCGGCCAGGGGCCTCTGGCCCCTGGCCCGGTCGAACAGGAAAAGGGGCGAAAAAAAGCCGTCCTCTGCCTCGTTGGCGGGGACGGCTCGGAGATCGTCTAGCAGCCCTTTCGCGGCCATGGGAATCTATCCTTGGGGGATGGGGCCCTTGGCTCCCGCCCCCCCGGCGAACGGGAAAAGCCCATCGGCCGGGTTTTGGGGGCGCCCGGTCCCGCTTACGGCCAAAGGCCCGGCCCGTGGGCCCGAAGGGGGCCGGTTAGGCCTTGGGCTTGGCCTGGCCTTGCTTGAAATACTTGTTTTTGGTCTTGACCTTGGCCGCCTTGCCCTTGAGGTCGCGCAGGTAATACAGCCTGGCGCGGCGGACCTTGCCCTCGGTGACGACCTCGATCTTGTCGATGATGGGCGAGAAGGTCGGGAAAATGCGCTCCACGCCTATGCCGTTGGAGACCTTCCTCACGGTGAAGCTGGAGTCCATGGTGCCCTTGCGGTGGCGGATGACCACGCCCTTAAACACCTGGATCCTTTCCTTGTCGGCTTCCTTGATGCGGACGTGAACGGCCACGGTGTCGCCGGCGCGAAAGGATGGGAGGTCGAAACGCATCTGTTCGTAATTGATATTGGCGATGGCGTCCATGGCTGAATTCTCCTGGGAAAAAGTCGGGTTAAGGCGCTTGCCCGCCGTCCGTCCCCCAAGGGTCGGCCCGCGGGCAAAGCGGTAACTCGAAATTATAATAAACTTGGGCCCCTTGGGCAAGCCTTTTTTTGCCCCCGGCAAAAAAATCCCTAAACCGCCGCCAACGCGACGGTTTTATGGCCCTTTGGCCGGCCTTTCGGCTAACCCGAAAGGCCCGGGGCGGCCGGGGCCCCGGCGGGGTCCCGGACGAAGCGCCTGAGGGGGCAGGCGTCAAGCGGGCAGAGGCGGCAATTGTGGAAGCCGGCCTCGGTCTCGAAATATATGCCGGAGGAGGAGACGCCCGGGCTCATCCAGAACGACTGGGCGTTCAGGCTGACGCCCAGTCGCCCGGGGAGGGGCGAGAGGAGCTCGAAAAGTTCCTTTTGGCCGGTAAGGGGCCAGGCCGGGAGGACCCCGGGGCTCATGGCCCCCAGGCCCGACAGGCCGTAAAGCTCGGTCAGCCGCAGTTCAAGGCGCCTCTCGGCCTCCTTGAGGGCCATGTACCTAAACAAAAAAGCGACGTTCTTGTCCCTGGGGCCCAGGCCGGAGGCCCACTCGGCCAACTCGGGGCCCTCGGTGGCCACGAAAGGGAAGGCCCGGCCAAGGTCCTTCAGGTTGTCGGCCAGGACGTTGTTTTCCAAAACCACCGGGCCGATGCCCACCCTGTGGCCGCAGCCCAGGTCTTCCGCCTCGATCAGGGCCAGCCTGAAGGCGGCCTTTGGCCTGGCGATGGCCGCGGCCTCGGCCAAAAGGGGCCCGGCCAGCCTTTTCAGGTGTTTGGGATCGTAGGGGAACGGCCCCTCGAAGCCCTCGAGGCTCTCCGGCAGCCCGATGCCGCCGATGATCTCCGTCTCCGTTTCCCCTCCCGTGCCAGCGATGCGTTCCATTTAATCCCTCAAATCCGTGGAGTTTGTCCATTGATGACGGACATAGTATTAAACCTTTTTCAGAAAAATGTCAATGGAATAAATAAACTAACTTTTTGTGCCCCAAGCGCCTCGCCCTAAGCCCCGACCGATAGGGCGCTTTTTGCCCCCCAGGCAAAAAGCGCCCAACCGGGCCAAAGGGCCCCAGACCAGCCCCAATGACCCCAAAGGTCCTCCAAGGTACTAAAAGAGATCGCCGGTCGAGTTGGCCCTGAAAAGTATCCACAGGAAAAACGGCCCGCCCAAAAGGGCCGTGACTATGCCGATGGGGAGCTCGGCCGGGGCCAGGACCAGCCTCGAGGCCAGATCGCAGAGGGAGAGGAAGGCCCCGCCCACGAAAAAGATCGCCGGGGTGAGCCTGCGGTGGTTCCAGCCCAGGATGAGGCGGCAGGCGTGGGGGACCATCAGGCCCACGAAGCCTATGGGCCCGGCCAGCGAGACCACGGTGCCCACCACCACCGAGGCCACGATGAATATCTCCAGTTTCAGGGTCTTCAGCCTGACCCCGCGGCTGGCCGCCAGTTCCTCCCCGGCCGTCAGGAGGTCTATCTGCGGGGCCAGGGAAAAGACGAAAACCGTCCCCATGATCACCACGAAGCCGAGCTCGGCCAGCCTCGCCGTCTCCACGCTGGCCAGGGAGCCCATCAGCCAGTGCATGATGCGAAGCGAGTCATGGGCGTCGCTCATGTACTGGACGAACAAAACCAGGCTGGAAAAGAAAAAGTTTATGACCACGCCGGCGAGAAGCATGACCGCCGTCTGGAAGCCGCCCCGGGAGCGGGTGATGGACCAGACCAGGAACATCGAGAGGAAGGCGCCAAGGAGCGAGGAGAAGAGCGGGCCCAGGCTACCGGCCCACATGAGCACCGGGCCGCCCAGCCAGAAGTAGACCGACGCCCCGAAAGAGGCCCCGGAGGAGACGCCCAGGGTGAAGGGGGTGGCCAAGGGGTTGCGGAAGAGGGCCTGAAAGATCATGCCGCCCAGGGAAAGCCCGGCCCCGGCCAAAAAGGCGGCCACGGTCCGGGGGAGCCTGAGGCGCCAGAAGACCTCGGCGTCGGGGTGATCGGGGACGGTCAGGGCGGCGGGGGAGATGAGGCTCAGGCCGAAAAAGGGGCAGGCGGCCAGGACGGCCAGCGAGAGCCCGACCAATAGCGTTACGCGCAGGGGGACGCTCATCTGGCCACCACCAGGCGGCCCCGCCCGTCGGGGTGGTCCAGGTACAAAAACCCGTGCCGGAAGGCCTTTTCCAGGACGCCGTTCTCCAGAAGCCCCGAGGCCGGCCCGAAATACCTCCGCTCGCCCTCGGCCAGGACGAGGGCCAGGCCCCCGGCCCTGAGGGGGTGGTTTAGATCGTGGGTGACCATGACCACGGTCAGGCCCTGGCCCCGGTTAAGTTTCTCAAGGAGGGCGGCCAGCTCGGAGGCGTGCCTGGGATCCAGCGAGGCGGCGGGCTCGTCCAGGAGCATGATCCCGGCCCCCTGGGCCAGGGCCGCGGCCAAATAGGCCTTCTGGCGCTCGCCCCCGCTCATGGTCTTAAGGTTCCGATTGGCCATGCCCGTCATGCCCACCGACTCCAGGGCCTGGTCCACGGCCAGCTCGTCCGAGGGGCTAAGCCCGGCGACCGTGGAGGCGTGGGGAAAGCGGCTCAGCTTGGCGAATTCCCGGACCGTGAAGGGGGGTATCCAGCCGCCCGGCTGGGGCACGTAGCTTATGGCCTTGGCCAGCTGCCTTTGGCCGTAGGAACCGAGGTCCCGGCCGGCCACCGTGATGGTGCCCTCGGAGCGCCCGCCCTGGTGCAGCCGCAGCAGGCATTTCAGGAGCGTGGACTTGCCCGCCCCGTTGGGGCCGACGATCGACAAAAATTCGCCCCGCCGCACCGCGAACGAGATGTCCCTTAAAATATTGGCCTTGTCGATCCAAAACGAGAAGCGCGAGGCCTCCAGGATGGCTTGGCCATCCCCCGGCTGGCCCTTCCCGGCCAAAAGCCCATTGCCCCCGGTCATGGCCTCGCCCCCTCCCCGGCACCGTCGCCCGGGAACAGGGCGGCCGAGAGCTTGTCGATGGTCTTGTAAATCCTGGGGCCGGGGACCGTGTCCGATTTGTCGCTGAAAAGGTACACGCGGCCGGTCTCCACGGCCTTGATCCTCCCCAGGCCCCGCCAGTCGGCCATGGCCAGATCGGACTGCTCCGAGCCCTGGATCAGATCGACTATGACGTCGGGATCGAGGGTCAGGATGGCCTCCCTGGAGAGCTTGGGGAAGGACAGCGGGCCCTCGTAGACGTTCCGGCCCCCGGCGAGCTCCAGCATGTCGCTAAAAAAGCCGTCCCGGCCCACGGCCGTTATCTCCGTTATGTAGCCGAAGCCCTGGTAGGAGTGCATGACCGAGAAAAGGACCCTGGGCCTGGGGCGGCCCAGGGCCCGGCCCTCGGCCTCCCTTATGGAGTTTTCGAGGTTGGAGACGACTTTCCCGGCCAGGGGAAGGCTCGAGGTGGCCTCGCCGAAGGAAAGGAGCGAGGCCATGTACCCGGTGAGGCTCCGGGTGTCCAGGGTCATGGTCGTGAGGCCCAGCCTCCCCAGGTCCCGGCGGTTGGCCGTCTTGTCCACGGGGAGGACGATCAGATCCGGCCTGGTCCGTAGGACGGCCTCGAGGTTCACGTCGGAGAAGCCCGCGACCTTTGGCAGGGCCAGGGCCTCGGGCGGGTACTCGCAGTACCCGGTCACCCCGACCACCTTGGGCCCCTGGCCCAGGGCGAAGAGGGTCTCGGTGACGCTGGGGGCCAACGAAACGATCCTTTTCGGATCCGCGGGGATGGGCGGCGGGGCGGTCAGGCTTGAAAGGGCGTTATGGGTATATACGGTTAAGGGTAAGCCAAATAAAAATAATATCAGAATAAAGACGTTTATTCGGAGGCTTTTCATGCCCATCCTTATGGCCCGGCCGCCTTTAGGCCGCCAGGTGCTGGCTCATGATCTCGACTATCTTGTCGGTTTTGATGGGTTTGGCTATGTGGGCGTTCATGCCGGCCTGAAGGGCCTTGGCGATGTCCTCCTTGAAGGCGTTGGCCGTGAGGGCGATGATGGGCACCTGATGGGCGTCCCCGCGGTCAAGCCGCCTGATGGCCGAGCTGGCCTGGTAGCCGTCCATTATGGGCATCTGGACGTCCATCAGGATGATGTCGTAGGTGTTGACGGGCGAGTCCTCGAACATCTTCAGGGCGGCCGAGCCGTCGACGGCCTCGTCGACCTTGATCCCGGTGACCTTCAGCATGGCCTTGACGATCTTGCGGTTGAGATCCACGTCGTCGACCAGAAGGACCCTTTTGCCGACGAAACGGTCCTTGGGATCCTTGGTCACCTGGATGATGGGGGTCTGGAGCTCCGTCTCCTGGAGCCAGATATTGAAGCTGAACTTGCTGCCATGGCCGACCTTGCTCTCCACCTTGATGTCGCCGCCAAAGAGGTTGACGATGTGCCGGCTGATGGTGAGGCCCAGCCCGGTCCCCCCGTACTGCTTGGTGATGTTGCCGCTCCCCTGCTCGAAGGGCCTGAAAATGGCCTTTATGTTTTCCTCGGAAATCCCTATGCCCGTGTCCTGGACCACGAACTCCATGAGCGATTTGCCGTCCTTCCTGTCCAGGCGGCTAATCCTGAAGGTGATCGTCCCCAGCTCCGGGGTAAACTTAACCGAGTTCCCCAGAAGGTTTATGAGCACCTGCCTCAGGTGGAGGGGATCGGTGATGAAGTTCGATGGCGAGTAGTCATAGATGTCGGTCACGAAATCTATGTTCTTTTCCTTGCACCTGGTCTTCATTATGCTGGTGACCGTGTTGGCCAACAGCTTAAGCTCGGTCGGCTCGGCGGTAAGCTCGATCTTGCCGGCCTCGATCTTGGAGAGATCCAGGATGTCGTTTAGCAGGCCAAGTAGGTGGAGGGAGGAGGACTCTATCTGCTTAACGTTATCCTTTAGCTCGTTAAATTCCGGACCCTCGGCCTTAATTAGATCCAGGTTCTCCCTGACGATGGAGGACAGGCCGATGATGGCGTTCATGGGCGTCCGGATCTCGTGGCTCATGTGGGCCAGGAACTCGCCCTTATGCTCGTTGGCCCTCTTGGCCTCGTTCATGGCATCCTCGAGGTCGATCTGCTTCTGGACCATGTCGGTTACGTCCCTCGTCTCGATGATGTAACCGGACATGTTGCCGTCCTTGTCGTAGAGGTAGTTGGCCAGCCCGTTTATGTACCTGCCCGTCTTGGGCTCCAGCATGGTGGACGCCTCCCGGCCCTCGACGAGGGCCTTTATGGGGTCGTAGATGGAGTCCTGCGGGAAGATGGACTGGGGAAGGTAAGAGTGCCCCACCATCTCGTCCAGGGTTTTGTTGTAATAATTAAGGGCGTAGGTGTTCATGTAGATGATGTTGCCGTCCATGTCCACGATGCTCAGCGGGTTTTTGATGCTGTCCTCGATGCTGGAGGCCATGTCGTCGAAGGAGACGGCCAGGGTGGCGAACTCGTCCTTGAACTTGGAGCCGAAGCGGAACTGGCGCTCGCCCGAGCGGAACCTGAATATGCCCTTGATCAGCTCGGTGATGTTTTTGGTGATGAAAGAGGCCATCCAGATGGCGATGAAGACCACCAGGACGATCAAGGCGAGGGTGGTCAAGGTCAGCTGGATGAACGTGCCCCGGAGGTTTTCCGAGACCGTTTTGGTCAGCGTGGCCTCCGTCTCCTGGGCCGGCTTGGTGAAAAATTCCAGCTCGGAGCCTATGGCCACGAAACCGAAGCCGCGCCTTGAGAAGCCGTTGGCCTCCGAGGGGGCGTACTGGCCGCTGTAATACGGGATGGCGGCGGCCGTGTTTAGCTTGTACAGGCCGCTCCAGAGTATGAAGAAGGAGCCCGAGCCGCCCCCGCCGGTCAGATCCATCCAGCCCACGCACTGCGGGGCGTTATTGAGGTAGCGGCCGTCCAGCCCGACCAGGCCCGCCTGGGTCAGACTCGGGGCGGGTTTCTTGGCCCGTGATTGCTCGTAAAATTCCGGGTAGTCCTTCACGTAGTCGGTCCACTTGACCAGGCCGCTTTCCTGCCAGCCGTCGTATATGGAGCTCTCCAGCCAGGGGATCTGGGGGTCGCCCGTCTCGGGGTCGAAACCAACGATGGAGTGATGCCTGGGGTGGCAGACGCTCCGGCACTTGTAGTCCCAGATGAAGGCGTAGTTGCCCTCGTAGGCGCTCGGCAGAAGCGTCGACCGCTCGCTGATGGGGGTTATGTGGTCCACGAATTCCATGATGTGGTCGTGGTTCAGGGCCATGGTCAGATAGCCAATCTTTTGCCCGTCCGGCCCGGCCACGGGGGTGGCGAACCTGACTATGCCCTCGAACCTCCGCCCGTTGGGGTTCTCCTCCCCGGCGTAGGCCTGGGCCCCGGGATCGTACTCTATGGGGTAGCCCCGGTCGGCCGCCGCCTTGGCCACGTTGTCCGGCGTGTACATCCCGATGTAATTGCTGGGGACGTAGGCCCCGATGACGTCGGAAACGTAAATCTCGCCCGGTTCCATGGCCCTCAGGGCCTCGAAATAACTTTCCGCCTTGACGTAAGTGTTCTCCCGCCTCGAGACGTCCCTAAGCGCCGGGTTCATGGGGAAACGCTTTTTGGTCGTGCCCGAGGCGACGACCTTGATTATCTCCTGGCCGTCCAGGCCCACGAAGGTAATCTCGTCGTATATGGGCACCAGCTTGGTCTCGAAATGATCCGGGCCCCTCGGGTTGAAGCCGTCCCGCTCCTCGTTTTCCCGGTTGGAGGAGACGCCCGCCGAGCCCACCTGGGGCGGCTCGTTGACCGGGACCCAAATCTTCCCACCCGCGTCGTATACCCACTCCCCGCCCTGGATTATGGCCGACTTCTTGTTCTCGACGAAGGTCTTCAGCGATCTTTCGTCTATGTCGTCGTTGGCCAAGACCATCAGGTCGTTGTCGCGGGCATAGAGGAAACTGGCCACTTCCTGGGCCACGATGGTGGAAAGGCGCTCGATGTTCTCCACGGCGCTGGCGTGGAGGGCTTTGGTGGAGTCCCTTACGGATATGTCTTTTAAGGTCTCCCCCTGGTTGGTCACCTGCCTCCAAGCGATAACGGCCAACAAAACAAGGGGTAAGACTTTAACCAACATGAATATGGTGATTAACTTGCCTCTTAGACCAATGCCAAACTTGGCGGTGATCTTGTCGGTCGTTTGCTCCACCCAAGATGTTAGTTTCAAGGCCATTTAATATACACCTTTTGAATCATGCTTTGGATTTTATATATTTTAAGTCAATAAGTTGTTAAACAAATGAAAAGCAAAATTTAGATAAAATTGTAAGCCAATTCGTTATAATGTATCTAATAACAATGAAACTTTGTCGCCCCTTGCTCAAAAATCAGCACGATTTTTAAGCGCCAAGCAACCCTTAAGAGACATTTCTTAAACCATACCGACCGTTACGAAAACATTACCTTTACCAACGTTACCGTTTCATCCGTCGCCTAAACCTCAAGCCAAGCCGTAGCCTGACCAGATTTTACTCGTAAGCAAAGATTGGACCAACTTTCTGGGCCTATTCGGGCTCTTTTAATCTTGTTTAAACGTTGAAAATGCGAGGAAAAAATGCGTAATTGACTGAGTAGGTTTAGTTGATTGTAATGAAAAAATGAAGTTGAATTTTAAAAAAACATTTTTTACTCATAATTTGCGAAAAATACTTTACTTATATGCAATCGCCCAGAAAAACAACCAATTTTCTGGCCCCTCCCACCGTTTTCCGGCCCAGGCTCCCCCTCCCCCAACGCCAACCAACCCCCCTAAATAAAAATTTTCGCCCCCTTGGCCAACTCGCGTTTACCAAAATTATGACGCCTTATAGGGACATAAATTGACCAAGCATTTAGCTTACCTAGTATCCAGGCCAAAAACCATATATCATTTTCGTCAATACAATTATAGCTTTTTTTAAAAATTTTTAAAGTACTCTCAAAATTAGTTTTAAGTCCTTGGCAAATCGAGATTTTCTTATGAAATTGATCAATGGCTTGGCCAACAAGCTACCGCAAGCCGCATAAAAAAGCAACCTAGCCTAAATTCTGACGGGAAGTTCGGTCAAGCCAAGCCCAACCGCTACGCTAAAGGCCGTTAGTAACCAAGTTGATAAAAATCACCATTTGTCGATATTTATTTTCCGCAATCATATCTATAGACCATCGTTCAATCAATTACCCGTGCCATCTCTCTCATTTACCCCATTAATCTTTCAAATAATCCCTTAACCGCCATATCTACCGCAAAAACACCCAACAATACAATAACATAATCATTATACGCTAACAGTTCGAAAATCTAACCCTTTTCGCCTAAAGTATTCCCGCCCCCTTTTTTTGGCAGCCGGATATTTTCGTGACGGGTATACCATATTTTCGGTAACTTGCCCAACTTGAATTTGGTCCATCTTTGCCCATTGCCGCAAATTCGTCCCCCTAAGGCGTTATTTCCCCCCCCTTGCCGACATGGCAATAATCCCTGCGCCATCAGCCTTTCCACGTTTTACGTAGTCATAGCTTTTACCAGACATCACGTGCCCATGATTTTCCCCCGACATTTCCAAGTCGACATTTCCATGTTTCGGCCCTTTGAGCTCAACCCCAATAACCACCGACGCTTTGTCTCGCGCTCCCTTCCAAGCGCCCCCTCTTCCAAGCTCCCTTAAAAGGTCCCCTCGACCCCCACGCTCCCGACCGATTTGGTTACCCCTTTCCCGTCCTTCGCCCGGCGGACTTCCCAACCCATGCCCCAAGCCGTTTTATTCCTAACCCCCGGTTCCCTTCCCATCCGCCGCCACCGGTTCCAACCTTAACTTACGGACCGTATCCCGGATTGCCTTAGGCCAGCTTCCCCCTTGAAGTTGGCGTCCATCCTAAAACAACAATGGGCCGGCAAGCAAACTCACGTTCCCCCGGCATGCCCCGAATGCGTATGCCGTGCCAAGAATCCGGTTCCCCGCATGTTGCCATCGCTCGCGGCGGAATCCATCCGACCACCTAAATCCCCGACGGAACAGCGACGCCTTGACCGGGCCCGAGCCTGTCGATTTTATGCCACACACTTTTTGGGGGGAACCTGGGACGGATGGCCCTTCCCAAGCGTCAACGCTTCGGCCCTAAACGCCCCGGCGCCCCTTTCTTTTCCGCGAAAGGTCCCTTGCCGGCCCGCGTTCACGAAAAGCCGACTTGGCCCTTGGCGACGGGAAATCCCTTGAAAGCACGCCACTCACCAAAGGGCGCGAAGCCAGGCCTCGCCGCCCCGCCGCCGTTTCGCCCCAACCCTGAAAAATACGCCTTTGGCGCCCTCGTCAAACTCGGTTTCTTCGGGAGCGGCGCGGAAT
>JAITKA010000077.1 GCA_031278635.1 Deltaproteobacteria bacterium
TTCTGGGGAGGGCCAATCGGGCATGTGGGGGACCGTACGCTTGGGCGGCCGCGATGGCCCCCCATGGGGCTAGAGGGTCCGTACATTGGGGGGGATTGCTCGCGACCCGGGTCACTGAATGGCCCCACGGGGGCGTGAAAGAATTTTTTGCGAGGCTTTCGCGATGGCTTGGGGGTTTGAACGGGTTAGTTTTTGCCGGGAAAGGTGGTATAATTTTCGGGCCCCGAAATGGCCAGGTGGTTCGCGCGAGTGCCAGGGTTGGCTTGGGGATGGGACAGGGTGGCGTGGCCCTTAAATGGCAAGGGGCGGCAGGTCGAGGCTACCACGTGACAGGTCGAGGCTACCACGTTGGGTAAAAAAATAGGCATGGGGCAGGTTAGTTGGGTGATTAAAGGGTGAGATTAATTGCCCGTGGAAGCTAAAATGGATTGTTAGCGTCCAAAGGTAAAGGCAGTTGGTGAATGGATACCAAGATGGGGGCATGGCTATAGTGGTCTGTGTGACCGAGTTTGAATCATAGGCAGAAATATAGTCTCGATAGCTTTAAAGTAAAGGTCACCGTGAATCCGCCACCTGTAATGGCGGCTTATTTTTTTATTGCCGTTGGCTTATAGCTAGGATAATCGCTAAATTAATTTTGAATGTCTGTAAAAGGCTATTGACTCATGTTACATTATCGTTTATTATAGAACCGGATTAGGGATACCTCGAAGACGATATCAGCTTAGATTGCCGCTATGTGTGGCGTTTAGCTTATAAAGCTAGTTAGTGATTCCTAATATTTGCTTGTCAAAATTTGCCTTAACAAATATTTGCCGTTCATTGAACGGGCCAAGGCGGGGAAGCGGCTTTGGTTGGCCTGGACGTTTTTCTGGGCGGAGGCGCGAGGCTTATGCTTGATCTGAAACTGGTACGCGACCGGCCCGAACTGGTCAGGAAGATGCTGGAGGGGCGGGGCCAGGACCCGGGGGTCTTGGAGGGGTTCGTCGAACTCGACCTCAAGAGAAGGAATCTGCTCAAAACCGTCGAGGAGCTTAAGGCCCAGCGCAACGCCGCCAGCGACAAGGTGGCCGAGCTGAAGAAGCGGGGCGAGAAGGTCGACGATTTGATTGCCCAAAATAGGGAACTGTCCCAACGGATAAAGCAGATTGACCCGGAGGTGGCCAAGGTCGAGGAGGAGGAGACCAAGATCCTCTCGATCATTCCCAACATATTCGACGAATCGGTGCCCGTGGGCGACGAGAGCCAGAATAAGACGGTAAGGGAGTGGGGGAAGGTACCGGGGTTCGATTTCGAGCCCAAGAACCACTTCGAGCTGGGCGAGGCCCTGGGCCTCATGGACTTCGCCAGGGCATCGAAGATCAGCGGGAGCCGGTTCGTGGTCCTCCGCGGCGCCCTCTCGAGGCTTAACCGGGCCCTCATCGATTTCATGCTGGATCTGCACGTGGGCGAGCACGGCTACGGGGAAGTGTGGCCGCCGGCCCTGATCAATTCCCAGTCGATGTTCGGGACGGGGCAGCTGCCGAAGTTCGCGGCGGAGGGCTTCAAGCTGGAAAACTTCGATCTGTGGCTGGCCCCCACGGCCGAGGTGCCGCTGACCAACCTTTACCGGGACGAGACTTTGGAGCCGGGCGATCTGCCCGTCTCGGTCACGGCCTACACGCCGTGTTTCAGGGCCGAGGCCGGGGCGGCCGGGCGGGACACCAGGGGCATGATCCGCATGCACCAGTTTGACAAGGTGGAGCTGGTCAAGGTGACCAGGCCCGAGGATTCCATGGCGGCGCTGGAGACCCTGACGGGCGACGCCGAGCGGGTCCTCCAAAAGCTTAACCTCCACTACCGGGTGGTCCTCCTGTCCTCGGGGGACATGGGCTTTTCCTCGGCCAAGACGTACGATCTCGAGGTCTGGCTGCCGGGCCCGGGTGTCTACAGGGAGATCTCCTCGTGCTCCTGCTTCACGGATTTCCAGGCGAGGCGGGCCAACATCCGCTTCAGGAGGGAGAAGGGGGCAAAGCTTGAGTTCGCCCACACCTTGAACGGCTCGGGCCTGGCCGTGGGCCGGACGATGGTGGCCATTTTGGAGAACTACCAAAACGCCGACGGCTCGATCACGGTACCCGAGGCCCTGAGGCCCTACATGGGCGGGCTGACCGCCATCGGTGTGGCCCCATGACCTGGGAGAGGGCGCTAAGGGCGATGACCATGGCCTGCCTTTGCGTGACCATGGTGGTTTTGGTCTCGGGCCTGGCCAGGGGCCGGGGATTCCCGGAACCGGGCCTCGGCCAGGGGCCCGCGGGTGGCCCGCCCGCCATCGTGGGCAAGCTGGCCCCGCCGCCGCCGGCCCCCAGGTACATGGCCAAGGCCGAGCTGGCCGATCTCATCGGCCCCAGGGAGATAGAGAAGGCCGAGGCCGGCTTGTTCGAGGTATACGACTCGATGGGCCAGCCGTTTTTCGTCCGGACCACGCTCGATCCCGAGCTCCAGGCCCAGGCCCTCAAAATGGTCAGGGGCTCCGGGGCCCTTAGGGCGGCTTTGGTGGCCATTGACCCGGGCACGGGGCGGGTATTGGCCCTGGCCGGGGCCGGGAACCCCGAGGGCAACGTGGCTTTGGAGGGCTCCTTCCCGGCGGCCAGCGTCTTTAAGATAGTCACGGCCGCGGCGGCGATGGAGATGGCCGATTTCAACGCCATGACCCCCGTCGCCTACGACGGCTCCAAGCATACCCTCTACAAGGCCAACCTGGGCAAGGGGCCGGACCAGGGCCTCCACCGCTCGACCTTGAGGGACAGCTTCGCCGAGAGCGTCAATTCCGTCTTCGGGAAACTGGGGGCCTTTAGCCTGGGGGCCGGCGGCCTTGAGGCCATGGCCCTGAACTTTGGCTTTAACGAGAGCCTGGCCTTCGAGCTGCCCCTGGCCGAGTCCATGTTCGATTTGGGCGAGGATCCCGAGGACGGGTTCCGGCTGGCCGAGCTGGCCTCGGGCTTTAACCGCGAGACGCGCCTGAGCCCGGTCCACGGGGCCCTGATCGCCTCGGTGGCCTTGAACGGGGGCGATCTCTACGAGCCGACGGTGGTGAGCCAGGTCCTGGACATGAACGGCGACGTGGTCTACCGGGGCCGGCCCAAACTGCTGGGCAAGGCGGTGAGCCTCCAGACCTCCGAGGAACTGTCCGTCCTCATGCAGGCGGCCATGGTCAACGGGACGGGCCGCAAGCGCTTCGGCGACGCCGAGCGTAACCCCGTCCTGTCCAAGCTGATCATGGGCGGCAAGAGCGGGACCATCAACGACGAGAACGGGGACAGGGTCGACTGGTTCGTCGCCTTCGCCACCCCGTCCGCCGGGGCCCCGGACGCGGACGATTTTTCGGGTGGCCCCGACTCAGCCCCCCAGGGCTCGCTGGCCCTGGCCGCCGTGGTCGTCCACGACGGGCGGACCAACGTGGTCAGCCAGGAGCTGGTGAGGGGCGCCCTGATGGCCTACTACGGGCCCCGCCTCAACCCGAAGGGCGGGACCAAGGCCATGGCGGGGCAAAAACCCAAGCAAACCCGCGGCCGCTCCTAGGGCCGCCCAGCCCCGGCGGGCGCCGGACGGCGGCCGCCCGAGAGAAGGAGGCGAGGCCAAGGCCCGCCAGGACGATTGGCCGTCGGGGACCCTGGCCAGAAACCATGACAATCATAGCCATAAACGGAAGCCCCCGGGCCAAGGGCAATACTTCCGTCATGCTGGAATGGGCGCTGGAGGAGCTGACCAAGGAAGGCTTCAACAGCGAGCTTATCTCGACGGCCTCCGAGCCGGCCCAGGGTTGCACGGCCTGCGGCCATTGCTTCAAGGCCCAGGACGGCACCTGCCGCCACGACGATTCCATATCGGCCATCATCCCCAAGCTCGCCCGCGCCAGGGCCATCATCTTGGGCTCCCCCGTCTACTTCGCCGACCTGACCCCCTGGCTCAAGGCCCTGATCGACAGGGCCGGTTTCGTCATGCTCAGTTCCGGAAACCCCTTGAGGCGTAAGCCCGGGGCCGCGGTGGTCGTGGGCCGCCGGGCCGGGATGGTCCACACTTTCGACTCCATCAACCACTTTTTCGGCATCACCGAGATGATCACCGTGGGTTCCTCCTACTGGAACCTGGGCGTCGGCCTCGACGAGGGCGCGGTCAACGAGGACGCCGAGGCCAGGGCGACCATGGCCAACCTTGGCAAAAACATGGCCTGGCTCCTGAAAAAACTCGCCCATTGATCCAAGGGGGGCGCCCGGGCCCGGCCCGGGCGCCCCCCTTGGATCCCTCAAATAATTAAGCCCGCCATTTTGCGTCCTCCCAAAACCGTGGTAAAATAATAGAAATTTTTGTAGGGGCAGTTCCCCCATTTTCACTGACGAAGCAAGGCTGGGCCGGTGATTTACGGCCTCATTGGTGACTTTATGCTGTTACTGGGTAACTATTGGCTGTTCTGGTTCGGGATAGGCTTCGTTTTTTTGATTCTGGAGGTCGCGACCCCCGGCGTGGTCTTTCTTTTCTTCGGCGCGGGCGCCTGGGTGGTCATGGCCCTATGCCTGGCTTTCCCGATGCCGCCCTACCTGCAGTGGGTCGTTTTCATCATCCTCTCGCTCCTTTTCCTGGCCCTGTTCAGGAAAAAGCTGACCGCCATGTTCCGGAAACCGGGCGGCGGCAGGACCGACAGCCTAAGCGAACCCATGTTCGCCAACCAGTACATCGGGCGGGAGGTCGTGGTCATCAAGGCCATCGGGCCCGAGAGGCCGGGCATGATCGAGCTTAACGGCAGCAACTGGCAGGCCAGGAGCCAGGCCAGCCTGGGCGAGGGCCAGAACGCCAAGATAGTCGATCTTAAGGATTTGGTCGTCTGGGTCGAGCCCGTCTGAGGCCGGCCCCCCCGGGGGCGGGCCCGGACGCGATCAACCATACCTTCCCCAAAAAGGAGCTCATATGTCGAGCGTTTTCATCGTCGTGCTCATTGGCTGGGCCATATTTTTGATCTTCCTGTTCGTCAATTACGTGCGGATAGTGCCCCAAAACCAGGCCTTCGTGGTCGAGAGGCTGGGAAAGTTCTCAAGCACCCTCATCTCCGGCTTCCACCTCCTGATCCCCTTCATCGACAAGGTGGCCTACAAGCACACGCTCAAGGAGCAGGTCATAGACGTGCCCCCGCAGATCTGCATCACCAGGGATAACATTTCCGTGGAGGTGGACGGCGTCCTGTACATGACGGTCATGGACCCGAGGCTGGCCAGCTACGGGGTCAGCGACTACCACAGCGCCGCCATCCAGATGTCCCAGACCACGATGCGCAGCGTCATCGGCAAGCTTGAGCTGGATCGCACCTTCGAGGAGAGGGAATCCATAAACGCGGACATCATCAACGCCGTGGACAAGGCCTCGTCCCCCTGGGGCGTCAAGGTCAACCGCTACGAGGTCAAGAACATCACCCCGCCCCAGTCCATCAAGGACGCCATGGAAAAGCAGATGCGGGCCGAGCGCGAGAAAAGGGCCCTGATAGCCGAGTCCGAGGGCGAGAAGCAGGCCAAGATCAACATAGCCGAGGGCGAGAAACTGGCCAAGATCAACATCGCCGAGGGCGAGCGCCAGAAGCTCATCAACGTCTCCGAGGGCGAGAGGCAGCGGCGCATAAACGAGGCCGCCGGAAGGGCCCAGGAGATAACCCTCGTGGCCGAGGCCACCGCCGAGGCCCTGAAGCTCGTGGGCCTGGCCATCTCGAGCGAGGGCGGCACCGACGCCGTCTCCCTCCGCATCGCCGAGAACTACCTAAACGAGTTCGGCAAGCTGGCCAAGGCCAACAATTCCATGATCATACCCTCAAACGTCATCGACATAGCCTCCATCGTTGCCGTCGGCAAGGAGGTCATCAAATCGGGCCGTCCCACCGGCGCCCCCGAGGACGCCGACCCGGTGGCCGCCCCCGCCCCCGGCAAAAAAGGCCCCCCCAACAAATAGCCGGCGCCTTTCATCCCGTGTCCCGAAAAAAGAGACCCCCAGGGCGGTTATTTTCCGTCCTGGGGGATATATTTTTTTTATGGGCGCTTTTTTCGCCCGCCGGGTCAGCGCCCAGGCGCCGGGGCGCTCAGGCGGCTGATCTCGGCCTCGATCTCGGGGAGGCGGTCCAGGAGGTTCCGGGTGTCCAGGATCTTGACGCGGGCCTGGCTCAGGGCCTCGACGGCGTCGGCCTTCTGGCCGGCTGACTCGAGGACCCTGGCCTTGTACCTGAGGGCGGAGGTCATGATGGCCGTCCTGTCGGGCTCCTTGGCCGTGCCGGGCTCGGCGGAGAGGCGGTCGAGGGCGGCGAGGAGGGACGGGATGTCGCCGCTCTCCTCGAGGTACTTGAGGTTAAGGCTCTGGTAGCGGCGGTGGGCCGGGCTGTCGGGGCCGTGGGTCTCGGCGGCCCAGGCGATGGCCGGGTCGATGATGGCCGCGAACTCGGGCAGGCGGTTCAGGAGCTTCAGGGCCGAGAGTTCCACGCGCATGAGCTCGGGGTTGGCCGGGGGCTGGGCCGGGCGGTTGGCCGGGGGGACGGCCCGCCAGAGGTAGGCGAGGGTGTCGCCGTCGGCCTTGCCCTGGCGGATGAGGGTCTGGGCCTGGGCGATGCGGTCGACGGCCGCCTGGTACTCGGGGTGGGCCTTGGCCACGGCGTTAAGGGACCTCTCGGCCTGGGTCCGGTAGGTGCCGGCGTCCTTGGACCGGCCCATGGAGGCGACCAGCCAGGCCAGGCGGAGGTAGAGGACCGGGGTCAGGGGGTGGCTCTCGAGGACCTTGTTGGCGTAGATCTTCTTTATGGCCGTGAGCCCGGAAACGAGCTCCATCTCGGCCTCGATGGGCGGGCCCTCCCCGGACAGCGAGAGGTCCGAGAGCCTGAGCGAGAGGACGATGAGGCTGGTCAGGGTTTGCCGGTCGTCCTTGGGCATGGTGGCGGCGATGTCCCGGGCCTCGCGCAGGGCCGTCTCGGCCCCCTGGGTGTCCTTCCGCTCGGTAAGGAGGGTGGCCAGGAGGGCCAGGGCCTCTATGACCCTGGGCTTATTGACCTCGCCCTTCGACTCGAGGACGCGGGCCGCCTCGGTGGTCAGGCCCGACAGGACGTCGGCCGCGTCCCGGGCCTCGCCCATGGAGGCGTAGCCCTTGGCCACGTCCAGGCACAGGCCGAGGAGCTCGTCGAAAGCCTCGGCCGGGTAGGGCCCGAGGCAGGGCGTTTGGGCGCCCCCGGTCAGATCCGTCGCCAAAGCCAAGGCGAGGGCCGGGAGGACCCTGGAGCCGGGGTGGTTGGCCCTGAGGTTATCCACGAGGGCCCTGGCCCCGTCCCGGTCCAGTGGCGTCGCCACCGGGGCGGCCTCGGGCTCGGGCTCGGGGGCGGGGGGCTCGGGTTCGGCCATTGGCCCGGCTTGGGGCCCGGCTTGGGCCGCGGCCTCGGGCGCCGGGGTCTCGGGGGGCTTGGGGGCGTCGGGCTTGGGACCCCCCGCCGGCGCGACGTCGGCGGGGGGAGGGGGCTCGGGCGGGGCGAAGAAGGCCTGGAGCTCGTCGATGCGGCCCTGGGCCTCGAAGGCCAGGTAGAGGATGCTCACGCTGTCGCGCATGACCGGCTGGGTCTGGTCGGCCCCGGCCTCGATGGCCTGGTAGATGGCGTCAAGGAGGAGATCGCCGGCCACGGCCGAGCGCGAGAGGGCCATGAGGGCGGTGGCCATGGAGTTCACGGCGGCGAGGGTCTTGGAGTCGGCCGGGCCCAGGAGCTTTTGGCGGAGGCGGAAGGATATGCCGGCCTCGGTCAGGGCCTTCTCGTAGTCCTGCTGGTGGAAGAGGGCGAGGGAGAGGCCCAGGCGGTCGGAGGCCTCCTTGAGGCCGCCCTTTTCCGGGGCCGTCCCGGCGAGGGCCTTGGAGTAATTGGAATTGGCCTCGCCGTAGTTGAGGAGCCTTAGGTTTGTGGCGGCGACGAGGGAGAGGACCCGGGGGTCCGGGGAGGCGGGGTCGAGGAGCTCCTCGAATTCCCCCAGGGCGTCCTCGTAGCGGAAGTCCAGGAAGGCCGCGACGCCCTTGGCCAGGATGGCCCCGTCGCCGTCGTCGTCCGCGAGATCGATGAGCCAGGGCGGTTTGGTGAAGATGGGCGCGGCCTCCGAGCCGTCCACCCAGTTCCAGGCACCGTCCAGGGCGGCGTCGTAGGCGGCGCCGTACTGGGCCAGGACCTCGTCGTCGGGCCCAAGGAGGTTAAAGGAGGCGACCACGGCCCCGGCGACGATGAGGGCGGCCAGGATGAGGGCCACGGCGGCCCTGCGGGCCGGGTCCCAGCCGGCGGGGCCTATTTTGGAGAGGAATTTTTTTTGGCCGAGGGCGGAAAGGCGGCCCTTGAGGCCCGTTGGGGGCTGTTCGGCGGGCGCCTGGGTGGGCGCCCCGGTCTCGTCGGGGGCGGCGGACAAGGCCCTGGGGTCGGCGACCCTGGGGCCGCCGGCCGTCTCGTCGGGGGGCCGGGGGCGGCCCTCGTCCGGGGCGTTGGCCATGCCTAGCGGCTACCGGCCGGGGCCCCTGGCTGGGCCAGGGCCCTCGGCGAGGGGTTATCGAGGACGGTATCCTTAAGGAAGCGCGCGTCGTCCCGGTTGGGCCAGGAGAGGCTGTAGTGGAGGCCGCGGCTTTCCTTGCGCAGGGTGGCGCTCCGGATTATGAGATCGGCCACCACGGCTATGTTCCTGACCTCGATCAGGTCGGCGTCGACCTCGAAATTGCGGAAGAAATCGTCGATCTCGGTCTTGACCAGATCGAGGCGCTTGGCGGCCATGGCCAGCCTCTGGTCGGAACGGACCAGACCCACGTAGTTCCACATGAAGCGGCGGATCTCGTCCCAGCTGTGGGAGATGAGGACGGCCTCGGGGGAGACGTGGCCCACCCGGCCGTCGGGCCAGGGGCTGATGTCGGAACTGCCGGGCTCGCTCCTGCCCTTGGCCTCCAGGGCCGCGGCCCTGGCCGCCCTGTCGGCCATGACCAGGGCCTCGAGGAGGCTGTTGGAGGCGAGGCGGTTGGCCCCGTGGAGGCCCGTCGCCGCCACCTCCCCGATGGCGTAGAGGCCGACCACGTTGGTCCGGCCGTCTATGTCCACGGCCAGGCCCCCGCACTGGTAGTGGGCGGCCGGGACCACGGGGATGGGGTCTTTGGTGATGTCGATGCCAAGGGAGAGGCAGGTGTTGTAGATCTTGGGGAAGCGGTCCTTTATGAACTCGGCCGGCTTGTGGGTGATGTCCAGGAACACGTTCTCGGCCCCGGTTTTTTTCATCGAGGCGTCGATGGCCAGGGCCACCACGTCCCGGAGGGCCAGATCGCCCTGGGGGTGCCCTTCCATGATGGCCCGGCCCTCATGGTCGATCAGGCGGCCGCCCTCGCCCCTGACCGCCTCGGAGATGAGGAAGTTGCGGGCGTTGGGGTGGTAGAGGCAGGTGGGGTGGAACTGGACGAATTCCATGTTGGCGACCTTGGCCCCGGCCCGCCAGCCGATGGCCAGCCCGTCGCCGGTGGCCCCGTCTGGGTTGGTGGTGTAGAGGTAGACCTTCCCGGAACCCCCCGTGGCCAGGATGACCGTCTTGGCCAGGAAGGGCGAGATGAGCCCGGTGGCCGAGTCCAGGACCCACAGCCCGATGGGCCTTATGGTGCCGTCGGGCTCGGTCTTGAGGATGATGTCCAGGGCCTGGTGGTTTTCCACTATCTCCACGTTGGGGTCGGCCTTGGCCATGGCCCCCAGGACCTTCTGGACCGCCTGGCCGGTCATGTCCTTGGCGTGGATGATCCTCCGGCGGCTGTGGCCGCCCTCCCGGCCGAGCTCGGGGACGTCGGGGTGATCGACCTGGGAGGTGAAGGGGACCCCCTGGGCCAAAAGTTCCCGGATCATGCGGGGCCCGGCCTCGACCACGGTTTTCACGGCGTCGGGGTGGGAGAGGCCGCAGCCGGAGTCGAGGGTGTCCCCCACGTGGTATTCGAGCAGATCGTCGTTGCCCATGACGGCGGCTATGCCGCCCTGGGCTAGGTTGGTATTGGTGTCGCTGGCGTTTTTCTTGGCCAGCAACACAACCGAGCCGTGATTGCGGGCCTTTAGGGCGAAGCATAGGCCGGCAACCCCAGTGCCCACGACCAGAAAGTCCGATTTGCGGATCAAAGCCTGGCCCTCCAAGCCTCGGGCGCCCCTATGGCGCGGCGCCTCGGGCGAAACGCGAGTTGGCGTCGGCGGAACGGGCCTTACCCGCCCGGGAAAGACAGTTTCGCCGCGTCCTGAGGCCGGGGGCGGGGGTCACGTCCCCGGCCCAGGGCCTTACTAAAAAATAAGCCCCCCTTTTGGGAAGGGAGGCGCCGCCTTTCTCAAAGCGGGGGAATCAGGTACTCCAGGAGGGCCTTCTGGGCGTGGAGGCGGTTCTCGGCCTGGTCGAAAATGACCGAGGCCGGGCTCTCCAGGACCTCGTCGGTGACCTCCTCCCCTGGGTGGGCCGGGAGACAGTGCATGAAAATGGCCCCGGGCGCGGCCTTGGCCATGATCCCGGAATCGACTTGGAAACCCTTGAAATCGACCAGGCGCTTCTCCGTCTCCCCGGTCTGGTCCATGGAGGCGAAGACGTCGGTGTTGACGGCCCCGGCCCCGGCCGCCGCCTCGGCCGGCGAGCGGGTGAGCTTTATCCCGGGGTTGTCGTTCTGGGCGTTCCGCAGGATCACCGGGTCGGGGTCGTAGCCCTCCGGGCAGGCGAGGGTCAGGGCGAAGCCGAAGACCGCCGCGGCCTCGATCCAGGTGTTGGCCATGTTGTGCCCGTCGCCGATCCAGCAGACCCGCTGCCGCTCCAGGGGCTTGCCGTCCAGGGCCTCGACGAAGGTGAAGACGTCGGTCAGGACCTGACAGGGGTGCTGCTCGTTGGTCAGGGCGTTGACTATGGGGATGGTCGCGTACTCGGCCAGCCCCCTAAGCTCGCTCTCGTGGTAGGTCCTTATGACCAGGGCCGAGAGGTAGCGGGAGAAGACCCTGGCCGAGTGGCTTATGGGCTCGCCCCTGGTGAACTGGGTCTCGGAGACGTTCATGGCCAGGGGGGTCCCGCCCAGCTCGGACACGGCGCAGTTGAAGCTCACCCTGGTCCTGGTCGAGGGCTTGGAGAAGATGAGGCCGACGGAGCGCCCGCCCAAATGGGGCCGCAGATAGAGGCCCCGCAGGCGCTCGGCCTTGAGCTTCTTGGCCCGCGAGAAGACGTGGAAGTACTCGTCGGCGGAAAGGTCCCTAAAGGTTATATAGTGTTTGGGCATTTTCGATCCTTAATCCGTGTTTGGCCTGGCCAAAGGTTCGCCGTGGCCGCCTAGGCCTTGCCCGGGTACACGTCGGCGAGGGACTTGTCGAGGGCGGCCAGCAAAAGATCCATCTCGGAGAGGCTGACGTTAAGGGGCGGCACGAACCTCAGGACCGTGGAGGCGGTCGCGTTGACCAGGAAACCCTTGTCCCTTAAATCGTCGGCCACCGGCCCGGCCGGCTCGGAGAGCGACAGGCCCAACAGGAGCCCCCGGCCCCTGGCCTCGAGGGCAAGGCCCGGGCGCTTGGCCACCAGAAGGTTGAGCCCTTTGAGGAAGGCCTCGCCCTTCTCGCGGACCGAGGCGAGGAAGCCCGGGTCCAGTATCCTGGTCGTCAGCTCCAGGGAGAGGGCCATGGCCAGGGGGGCGCCGCCCAGGGTGGTCGAGTGGCTGCCGGGCACCAGGGCCCCGCTGGGCGCCTCGGCCGAGACCAGGGCCCCCACGGGGAAGCCGCAGCCCAGGGCCTTGCCCAGGGTGATCAGATCGGGCTTGGCCCCGAAATGGCGGAAGGCGAAGTCCTGGCCGGTCCGGCCCAGCCCCGTCTGGATCTCGTCCAGGATCAAAAGGACATCCTTTTGGCGGCAGAGTCCCTCCACCTTCTTTAGATAGTCGGCCGGCGGGACCTTTATGCCGCCCTCGCCCTGGATGGGCTCGAGCATCACGGCGCAGACTTTATCGGTAACGGCCGCCGAAAGGGCGTCGAAGTCACCGAAAGGCACGAAGGTAAAGCCCTCCAGCATGGGCTGGAAGCCCTCGTGGAGGTTTGCCTGGCCCGTGGCCGAGATGGCCCCCATGGTCCGCCCGTGGAAGGAGCCCAGGGCCGTGACTATGCCGTGCCGTCCGGGCCCGTGGCGGTCGAAGGAATGCTTGCGGGCCATTTTTATGGCCGCCTCGTTGGCCTCGGCCCCGCTGTTGCAGAAAAAGGCCTTGCTCAGGCCCGTGGCCGAGGTCAGAAGCGCGGCCAAGGTTACCATGGGCTCGTTCCAGTAGAGGTTGGAGACGTGCCAGAGCGTCTCGGCCTGCCTGGCCAGGGCCCGGTTGGCGAAATCGGGGGCGTGGCCGAAGGCGCAGACGGCGATGCCGGAGACGAAGTCCAGGTACTCCTTCCCGTCGGCGTCCCAGACCTTGGTCCCCTCGCCCTTGACCAGGGCCAATGGTTGCCTTTTTACGTTACCGAGAAGATGTTTCTGACCTAAAGATATTATTTCATGGGTAGTTAAAGTCATAATGCGTTCTACAAAATGGTATTGTTTTGGTCGCGGTTAAGTAAGTATGAAAAAAACTTACGGCTTTTCTCTAATTTTAGCCACCTAAAGGGCTTCAGTCAAGAAGCCCGTGGCCTGGGCGAAAAAAAAGATAGCCCTTCCTCCCGGGGGGCTATCCCACCGGGGCCAGGGATGGGACGACGTCCCGGCCTAGAGGAAGATCTCCGTACCGCAGCCCTTGTCGGTGAACAGTTCCAGGAGAAGGGCGTGGGGCACCCGCCCGTCTATGATCGAGGAGGTCTTGCAGCCGCCCTTAAGGGCCGTGAGGCAGCAGTCGAGCTTGGGCAGCATGCCCCCGGTTATGGCCCCGGCCCGCCTGAGCTCGGCTATCTGGGCCTCGCCCAGGCGCTCGATGAGGGCGCCCGAGGCGTCCAGGACCCCGGTCACGTCGGTCAGGAGTATGAGCTTGGAGGCCGAGAGGGCCACGGCCACGGCCGCGGCCACGGCGTCGGCGTTTATGTTGTAGGTCGTCCCGTTCTCGTCCACGCCTATGGGGGCGATGATGGGGATGAAGCCCCCCGCCGTCAGGTGGTTCAAAAGGGACACGTTTATGGAGGTGGGCTCGCCGACGAGGCCTATGTCCACCGTCTCGTCCAGGTGCTCGCCCTCCGGGCCCTTGCCCTTGGGGAGCCTCTTGCGGACGGCCCGGATGAGCCCGGAGTCCTTCCCGGAGAGGCCCACGGCCATGGACCCGGCCCGGGTCACCCGGCTGACGATGTCCTTGCCGACCCTCCCGCACAGGACCATCTCGACCACCTCCATGGTGGCCTCGTCGGTGAACCTCTGGCCCTCGACGAAATGGAAGTCTATTTTCAGGCGGTTCAGGAGCTCGTCTATCTGCGGGCCGCCGCCGTGGACGACCACGGGGTTTATGCCCACGAAGCGCATGAGCGACACGTCCTGGGCGAAGCGGTCCCGCAGGTCCCCATCGACCATGGCGTGCCCGCCATATTTAATGACCAGCGTGGAACCGCTGTAGGTCCTGATGTAGGGAAGGGCCTCGACCAGAAGGTCGGCCCGTGTCTCGAGCATAAGGCTCTCCTTATGGCCGTGGGCCCCCCCGGGGCCCGGCCGGGCCCCGGGGGGGCGGCTAGAGGATGAACTTGGACAGGTCGGTGTCGGTCACGATGTCGGTCAGGCGCTCCCGGACGTAGTCGGGGGTCACGACGATCTGGGCCGGGGAGATGTCGGGGGCCTCGAAGGAGACCTCGTCCAGGAGGTTTTCCATGATGGTGGCGAGCCTCCTGGCCCCTATGTTCTCGTTGGACTCGTTGACCTGCCAGGCCATGGAGGCCAGCTCGTCGATGGCCTCGGGGGTAAACTCGATCTCCACGCCCTCGGTGGCCAGAAGGGCCTTGTACTGCTTGGTCAGGGCGTTTTGCGGCTCGTTTAGGATGCGGACGAAGTCTTCCTTGGAGAGCGACGAGAGCTCCACCCTGATGGGGAAGCGCCCCTGGAGCTCGGGCATCAGGTCGCTGGGCTTGCTGGAGTGGAAGGCCCCGGCGGCGATGAACAGTATGTGGTCGGTCTTGACCAGGCCGTACTTGGTCGTGACCGTGCAGCCCTCGACCAGGGGCAGCAGATCCCTCTGGACGCCCTCCCGGCTCACGTCCGGGCCCCGGCCCCGGCCGTCCTTGACGCAGATCTTGTCGATCTCGTCTATGAACACCAGGCCCCGCTGCTCGACCCTTTTCCTGGCCTCCTCGACGACCTTGTCGGGGTCGACCAGATTGGCGGCCTCCTGCTCGGTCAGGATCTCCAGGGCCTGGGCGGCCGTCATCTTCCGCCTCTGGCGCTTTTTGGGCATGATCGAGGACAGCGTGTCGTTTATGTTCTTCTCAAGGTCCTCCAGGCCGAAGGAGGCCAGTAGCGGGGGCCTTTGGCCCTGCGACTCGATCTGGATCTCGACCTCCGCGTCCTGCAGTTTCCCCTCCTGGAGGAGCTTCCTGAGCTTCTTGCGCGAACCACCCTCGCCGCCGTTCCCGGAGACGTTGTTCTTGAAGCCCGGCAGCAGCAGGTCGATAAGCTTGTCTATGGCCATCTCGGTGGCCTTGGCCAGGTTGGCCTCGACCATCTCGGACTTGACCATGTTGTAGGACTGCTCGATCAGATCCCTTATGATCGACTCCACGTCCCGGCCCACGTAGCCCACCTCCGTGAACTTGGAGGCCTCGACCTTGATGAAGGGCGAGTTGGTGAGCTTGGCCAGGCGCCTGGCTATCTCGGTCTTGCCGACCCCGGTGGGGCCTATCATGATGATGTTCTTGGGCGTTATTTCCTCGCGGATGTCCTCGGGGGCCACAAGGCGGCGCCACCGGTTGCGCATGGCTATGGCCACCGATCTCTTGGCGTTCGCCTGGCCGATGATGAAGCGGTCCAGTATGGAGACGATGGCCTTGGGCGTGAGCGAGAGGGCGTGATCGGCCTTGTCCGGCGAGACGATGGCCGGGAAAGCTTGCTTTTTTAAAGTGTTCATTTTTTCAGTTCCGGTCGCTAAATTAAGCGTTCTCCTTCCGAGTTTGGGCCAGGCGGCAAAGATCCCGCCTGGCCCGAAAATGACCCCGGCCAAGCGACGCTTGGCTCACTTGACCGAGTCCAGGACCTCCAGGGTCAGTTTATCGTTTGTGTATACGCATATCTCCGAGGCGATCTTGAGGGACTCGGTCGCGATCTCGCCCGCCGAAAGGGACGGGGAGTGCCGGATCAGGGCCTTGGCCGCGGCCAGGGCGTAGAAGCCGCCGCTCCCGATGGCCAAAAGGTTGTCGTCGGGCTCGATGACGTCCCCGTTCCCGGAGATCAGGAACATGTTCCTGGAATCGCAGGTCACCATCAGGGCCTCGAGGCGCCTTAGGATCTTGTCGGTCCGCCAGCTCTTGGCCAGCTCCACGGCGGCCCGGACGAGGTTGCCGGAATACTCGGTCAGGCGGTTCTCGAAATGCTCCATGATGGAAAAGGCGTCGGCGGTGGACCCGGCCACGCCGCAGATAATCTTGTCCTCGTACAGGCGCCTGACCTTCCGGGCCGAGCCCTTGAGGACGGTGCTTTGGAGGGAAACCTGCCCGTCGCCGCAGACGGCGACCTGCTTGTTATGGCGGACCATCAGGATGGTGGTCCCTTGAAACTGTGGCGGCATTGAAGCTCCTTGGCCAAATAACGTGAAAAAAAACGCCTACCCCTTGGGCGGCTTTTCGCCCCCCGGCAAAACGACCAGGTTCCGGTCCGTCAGATCCCTCTCCATCAACTCCCCGAGCCCCCGGCCGCCGGGGGCCCCGGGGTCCCCGTTTTTCCCGTCCAGGGCCGCCCTGGGGTGGGCCAGGTAGGCCCGCTTGAGGGCGGCCAGATCGAGATGCGTGTAGCGCTCGGTCGTCGACAGGCTGGCGTGCCCCAGCATCTCCTGGATGGCCCTCAGATCGGCCCCGGACTCCAAGAGATGGGTGGCGAAGCTGTGCCGGAGCCCGTGGACGCCGACCTGATCGGGGGCCAGGCCGGCCTCGGTGAGGCGGGCCTTCAGTATCCGGCGGACCTCCCGGTCATGGAGTCGCCCGCCCCTGGCGCCCAGGAAGACGGCCCCATGGCCCCCATCCCCCCTTACCAGACGCGGACGCAGGCCCAGCCATTCGTTCATGGCCGCAAGGGCCGGCCGGCCCACCGGCGCCAGGCGATCCTTGCCGCCCTTGCCGGAGCGCACCAATACCCTGGCCCGGTCGAAATGGACGTCGCCGATATCGAGGGCGACCAGCTCGCCCACCCGCAGGCCCGAGGAGTAGGCCAGCTCGAGCAGGGCCATGTCCCTCGCCAGCACGGCCTCCCTTTCCCGCCCGGCGCGGTCCTGGGCCCCGCCCCCGGGGTCCCTTGGCGCGTCCAAGAGGGCCTTGGCCTCGGCCGGGGTCAAAAACCTCGGCTGGGCCGAGGGTATCTTGGGGCCGCCGATGGCCAGAAAGGAGGTATCCCCGATCAGGCCCCTTTGCCGCAGGAAGCGGTAAAAGCCCCTCACGGCCGAAAGGGCCCTGGCGATGGAGGCGTTGTTCCTGGTATCCCGGAGCTTAAACATGAAACGCTTAAACTCCTGGCGGCCCGCCGAGAGGGCGTCCTTCCCGGACTCGGCCAAATGGGCCTCCCAGTGGGCCAGATCGACCGCGTAGGCCTTGAGGGTGTTGCGGGAGGCGCCCTCGATGGCCCCCAGGTGGTCGATGTACAGTTCCGCCTCGCGGCTCATGGCGAAAACACCCTCCCCGTGGCCCCGGACGGCCACCGAAAAAATAGGGCCCGTAAGGCCCCCCTTAGGGCTTGGCCGGGATGATGGGCTGGCGGTGGGTGTAGACGCCGTCGTCCAGGACGAGCTGCCTTGCCAGCCGGCTGGCCGGGTTGATGGCCAGGGGTCCCAAAAGGTTGGCCGTCATGTCCTGGGGGCGACCGGCCGGGATGGTGACTATGGCGAAGAGGGAGACCTCCCCCGGGCCGGCCTTGAGCTCCTCACGCAAGCTCCCGGGCAGCGGGGGGTCGTAGTCTTCCTTGAACAGGACGGGGTTGACCAGGACCAGGGCCATGGTCGGGTCGTCCAGGCTCTGGAGCCAGTAAAAGGGGGCGTCGGTGGGCCGCTGGATCAGGACGTACCTGACCAGGGACGGGAAGCCGATGATGCCGCCCAGGATCGTGATGACCGATTCCTCCCGGAACTCCATCTCGCCGAAGCGCTCCGAGGAGATCCTGATCGTCTTGGGGGCCTGGTCCTTGCTTTGGTCGGTAGTCATTTCCGCCCCCCGGTTTCCCGCCCAACCAAAAATTTTGCCGCCGATTCCAGATCCGAGGTCAGGGTGGTGGAGGCGGCCAGGTTCTGCTCCTGGATGCGCAAAAAAACCTCCTCGCGGTGAACGGACCACTCCGTGGGCGCCTGGATGCCGAGCCGCACCTGGCGTCCCTTGACGTCCACCACCTGGATCCTGATGTCGTCACCGATGGTCACGACCTCGCCGATTTTACGGGTTAAAATCAGCACTTACTATTCCCTATGGCCTCCATGGCAACTAGCCGCCCAGCCCCTGGCGGCCCCCCCTGGCGGGCCCCCCCCGGGTCCGAAGACCCCGTTAGCCCTATGGTCATTATCGCATAAATAATACACGAGTATACGCCCTTATACAAGTTTTTTAATGAATTGCCGTCCCATGCGTAATTTGAGACAAAAAAAGTTATGATACTAAAGGTTGATGGTCCCAAATCCAAGGCTCCCAAAACGCCAGCCCCGCGCCGAATGGCAATATAAACCACCAAAACCTATCCCATGACCATGCCTTTCGGTAAAAAGACCCTAATTTGCCGGACCCTATCCCGTCCGTTAACCACCATTAACCCCGGCCCCCCGGGGCCCGTGGGGCCGGTGGGGCCGCAAATATTAAAGGTGTATCCTCCCAGGCCGTTTGTCAAGGCCCCAGGGGAGAAAAATTTTCACCCCGGGGCGGTTTTTTTCAAGCCCATTCATGGTATATTATAAGGCAAAGGCGACCGGGACCGCCCCCTTGGGCGCCCCCCGGCCGATTCGGGGAGAATAACCGTGAGCATTTCCGGGGCCATGTACGCCTCCGGCGCCGCCCTCCATTCGTTTGGGATAGGCACCCAGGTCATCGCCCATAACCTGGCCAACGTCCTGACCGACGGCTTCAAGTCCAGCCGGGCCCTCTACTACGACCTGCCCGAGAGATCCGGCTCCGGCGTGACCACCCAACAATTAAGCTCACCCCAGGGCCCCCTGGTCCCCGTTTCCGGCCTCCCGCCGGACCTGCCCGGCTCCGGGGTCATCCGCGGCTTCCTTGAGACCTCCAACACCGACGTGGCCAACGAGATGGTCGGCCTCATCGTCACCAGCCGGGCCTACCAGGCCAACGCCAAGGTCGTCCCGACCGCCGACCAGATGCTTGGCACCATAATAAACGTAAGGGCCTAAACCACGGCCCCCGGATATCGAAGGCCGCCCCTGGGGCGGCCTTTGGCGTTCGGGGATCCGTTTTCCTCACGACGGCTGCTCGTAGAACAGGCCGAGCTTTATCTTGAGCGTGTCGAGGTAATGGCGGTGCGGGTTCACGACCAGCTTGACCACCGACTGGGAGCGGAAGACCTTGATCCGGTCATAGGGCATGAGCTGGAAAACCCTCTGGCCGTCGGCCGTCAGCAGGACGTCGTTGGATTTCTCCCCGATGATCACCTCCACGTTGAAGTCCAGGGGCAGGATGATCGAGCGGGTGGCCAGGGTGAAGGGGCAGATGGGCGTGACCAGGACGGCCTCGAGGCCCGGGTAGACCACCGGCCCCCCGGCCGAGAGGTTATAGGCCGTGGAGCCTATGGGCGTCGCCAGGATCAGCCCGTCGGCCTTGTAGGTCCAGAAGTCCCGCCCGCCGATGCTGAGGCTGAGGCTCAGTATCCTCGCCGGGGCGCCCTTGTTGACCACGAGGTCGTTTATGACCGTGGCCCTGTGTATCTCCTGGCCGGACCGGGTCACGGAAAAGTCCATGACCTTCCTGTCCTGGATCTCGGCCTTCCCGTCCAGGACGTTCCCCAGGACCTCCGGGAACCTTTTCGGGTCAATCTCGGCCAGAAAGCCCAGCCGGCCCATGTTCACGCCGACCAAGGGGGCCCCGTTGAGGCCCCAGGTCCTGGCGGCGTACAGAAGGGTCCCGTCCCCGCCCAGCGAGATCACCAGCTTGGGGTCAAGGTCACCCGGCGGCCTGTCCCCCGGGCTCTCGGCCTGGTTGGAAAGCGCCCGGTAAATGCGGTAGCCGCCGTTCAGGCGGGCCTCCGTCAGGTCGGCCAGCCGAGTGGCGTCCGCGTCATTTTTATGCACGATTACAACGTCATCCACGTAAGGCTCCCCCTTGCCTTATTGATATCCACCGCCATCCGGGCGGTTGGATCTTGGCCCTTCGCACGACGTAGCCTATGTTTATACCATAGAAGCGACCCAAAAAAAACAACCCCGGGGCCGCCCCGGGGGGCCTTACGCCGCCCCCGGGCCCGGGTCTTAAAAATTCGCCCGCATTCCCGGATTGTGCTATCATTTCACCGTTAATCATCCTAGCCGTCCAGCCGGCCGGTGCCGTTCGCCCGATACGGTACCATCCCGGGAACCGGCGCGGGCGGCCGAAAGCCAATGCCATTCGCGAAAACCCTTGCGCCCATTGGGCCCCGGGTTATCGCCAAGAGGGGAAACATGAAACGGTGGGAAGACATTTATTTTTACCCGAGCAAGACGACCTTGGAATTCACGGGGGAAATCAACTCGAACAGCGTCCTCATCAAGGGCGAGAAACACATCCTGATCGACCCCGGGGTCTCCAGGCGCTGGGAGGGGCTTAAGGGGGCCATAGCCGCCGACGGCCTGGACCCCATGGATATCGACCTCATATTTTGCACCCATTGCCATCCCGACCACGCCGACGCGGCCGTCGGGGCGGCCAGGGAGTTCAAGGCCGATCTGCTCATGTCCATGGCCGAGCTCGATTTCCTGACCTCGGGCGGCGACCGGTTCTATCTGCGCACCCCGTCCGGCGAGGAGATCCCCAAGGGCGTAATCGAGGTCCCCGACGCCAGCCTCTTCAAAAGGGGCTATCCCGGCCCCCTTTTCCACGGGGGCCGCGAATACAGGCTCTACCTGACCCCCGGCCACACCCCCGGCGGCTGCTGCTTCCACTGGCCGGACAGGGGTTTCCTCGCGACCGGCGACGTGTATTTCAAGGGCACCATCGGCTCGATCGAACTTTTCGGCTCCAACCCCGGCGACATGTACCGGAGCGTGAACCTCCTGGGCGGCCTCAGGGACGTGGAAAAGGTCGTCTGTGGCCACGGCCCCGAGATCGACGGCCGCGATGACGTGATCAGGAATTACGACCTCCTGTTCGCCGAGATAGCCCAGAAAAAGGCCAAGGGCATTCTCTAGGGAATGCCCTTGGCCCTTTGATCCCATACGTTTCCCATAACCAACAACCAAACGACTGGAGAAAGCCATGAGAAGAAGAAAAAGAAAGCGCCACCGAGATGTCCTGCTAATCGCCTTACTCGTCGCCATCGCGACCATCGCCCTATGCCCCTCGCCCGCCAAGGCGGCCGACGGGGATAGGGTCAACGTGGATACACCCCTGGGGCCTGTGGTCGGCCAGGCGAGGAACGGGGTCTCCGTCTTCCTGGGGCTGCCCTTCGCCGGGCCCCCGGTGGGCGAGTACCGTTTCGCCCCGCCCAGGGACCCCCAGGGCTGGAAGGAGCCCAGGGAGGCCTTCAGGCCAGGCCCCATGTGCGTCCAGGCGCCCATGGAACTTTTCCAGGCCTCGGTGGCCCCGGACAACGCCTTCCCGGGCTATTCCGAGGACTGCCTTTACCTTAACGTCTGGGCGCCGGAGGGGGCCAAGGCCGGGGACGGCCTGCCGGTATACGTGTTCATCCACGGCGGCGGTTACTCCGTGGGCTCGGGCTCCGAGAAGGGCTACGACGGGTCCGCCCTGGCCAGGGAGGGCCTGGTGGTGGTCAACGTCAACTACCGCCTCGGGGCCCTGGGCTTTCTGGCCAGCAAGGAGACCATGGCCCAATACGGCACCACCGGCAACTGGGGCCTGCTCGATCAGGTAAAGGCCCTGGAGTGGGTCAGGGACAACGTCACGGCCTTCGGCGGGGACCCGGCCAAGGTGACCATCGGCGGGGAATCGGCCGGAAGCTTCAGCGTCTCGGGCCTGATCCTAAGCCCCTTGGCCGGGGGCCTTTTCCGGCAGGCCATCATGCAGAGCGGGACCATCCTGGCCCTGGACGTCTGCCTCTACCCCAAGGGCGAACCGGATTTGGCTTACGCCATACACGCCCTTTTCGCCTCCCTCTTCAAGGCCAAGGACGACGCGGCGGGCCTCGCCAAACTCCGGGCCCTGGACCCCGCCCTCTTGATCCACCTGAGCCCCTTTAGCGTGGACTTCACCACGCCCAGCCTTTTCGGCCCCAGCCCCATCAAGGACGGCCACGTCCTGCCGCCGGATCCCATGGGCACCCTGGCCAAGGGGGAGGGCAAGAAGGTCAAGGTCCTCATGGGCTTTAACGGCAACGAGGGCTCGATGTTCGTGCCCGCCCGGGACGACGGGGATGTCCCCCCGCGCTACGCCGACTCGGTCGGCGCCATGCTGGGCCTTGAGGGGGCCAAGGCCTTCTGGGACCGCTTCCCGGTCGACAAGGACCACGGCATGGTCGAGAGGGTCAGGCAGGCCGTGAGCTACGCCTTCATGTCCTCGAACATGAAGCGCTTCGCCGACCTCCACGCCCGAAAGGCCGACGTCTATTTCTACCGCTTCGATTACGTGACCGGGCTGGGCGAGGCGGCGGGCCTGGGGGCCTACCACACCTCCGAGCTGCCCTTCGTTTTCGGCAACAAGGAGGCCCTGGATAACTCCTCCCACGACGAGCGGGCCCTGAGCGACGACATAAGGCTCCGCTGGGTCAATTTCATAAAAAACGGCGATCCCAACGTCGGCCTTGACCCGCCCACGAGGGTCGCCTGGCCGAGGTACGATCCCAAAAAACCCGAGGCGATGGTTTTCGGGAAAACCGTCTCGGCCAAACCCCTGCCCGACGCCGATAACCTTGAGTTCGTCGCCGACATAATCTACGGCCCCCTGCCGCAAACCCCCTGACCCCCGGCCGGCGGTTTGCGGCCAAAAAAACGCCCCCTCCCGCGACGCCGTCAGGGAGGGGGCGTTATACTCTTTGCCAGGGGCGGAGGCGGTTAAACCCGACGCGCTAGCCTACGGGCCTAAAGCTTAGGCGAAGCTGACCTTAACTGACTTGGAGGGCTTGAAGGTCAGGGCGTTGTGGGCCTTAACCTTGATTTGCTGGCCGGTTTGGGGGTTCCGGCAGGTCCTTTTGGCCCTCTTGACCAAGTGGAAGACGCCCAGCCCGGAGAGGGCGAACCGTTTTTCTTTCTTAACGGTTTTAAGGATGGTCGAGACCAAGCCGTCGACGACGGATTTGGTCGCGACTTGGCTGAGCCCGGTCTCTTCAGCCAACTTAGCGATAAGCTCTGTTTTTTTCATAATTCACCCAAGGATTCTTCGACCTGATCTCGAAGGAGGAAATTGGGCCGGTTTGCCCCTCGGACAAAAACCCGACCCGGTTGGATTATGGCCCGTCGCGGACCGATTGCGTGTTTTGCCGGAACCCAAACGGTCCGGCCGGTTAAACGTCTTCGAAAGGAATTATCTTTTCCCGGCCGCCCTCGCGGCCGGGTTTCGCCTCAGGCAAAAATAAAGCCCTTAAAGCCCCGCCGCGTGGCGGTAAGGTTTAAGAGCTTTGATGGGGGGCGTATGGCGCCGCCATGATCGGGCGATCATCAAAAACGTTCGCCCGCCGCGTCGGCTTTTTGGGAACCCAGGCCCTCCGGCCGGGAAAAGCGGTAAGTATGCCTTGGCATTTAAGGTCAACCCCCGAAAGCCTTAAATAGCCTATGAAAAAAAGGAGCGTAATCATCTGCGAAAGTACAAGTTCCACTTTGCTACTTAACAGCCTCCAAAATCGCATCCTCCAAAAGCGGCGCACCATGGGCTCGCCAGACGTTTAATTGTTATGGCTCAATACTATTAGAAAAAAAAATGCTTGTCAATAGTTTTAAGCCGAATATTTACAAAAATAATCGACCTTTATAAAATTTCTCGCCGCCCGCGAAAATCATTTCCAATAAAAGCCTTAATTAATAGCTAGTTACACCTCACGTGACTTTGACTGCGTCCTTTCTGACTTTCCGGCGTTGACCGGTCCCCCTCTGCCTTTTTGGCGTTTTTTGAGCTTGCAAAAAATCCCTGGCCGGCCCCAATGCCGGCCCGTTCCGCGATGCGGGCCAAATAATCGGCCGCCGTTCGTTTCGCGCAAGCGTAAGGCCCCTGGGCTTGCGGTTTTGTCGCCTTGGCGGCCCCAAAAACCCGTGCCGCCGTCAAATATGAAGATTTTCCCGACGGCGCCCTTGGTTTTCTGCTATCATAATGGCAGCCAAAGGGGTAAGCCCCCGATTTTACCGGGCCATCGCCCTTTCCCCGACCCGGTCACGGAGCTTGCCCGGAAATGGCCGAGCGACCATGCGTAATGACCGGCAGCGTGCCCGTGGTCCCCGGGGACCCCGGGATCCCCGGGTGCCGCGACAACGCTGGCCGTTTTTTTTGAGGCTCCCCTTCCGGGCGCCAACCCCTTACCCTAACGCGCCTTTCCGGGCGCCGCCACGTTATCAGTTCCATGCCAAACTCACGTCCTTATAAAAAAATCCTAGAAAGGAGGACGCCCATCGCCCGTACATATTTCGGCGGTCAGCGGACAAAACATGAGCAGCTCTGATTTTCTATTCACCTCCGAATCGGTTACCGAGGGCCATCCCGACAAGGTGGCCGATCAAATTTCCGACGGCATACTGGATGCCATTTTGCAAAACGATCCCAACGGCCGGGTGGCCTGCGAGACCCTGGTCACGACGGGCCTGGCCTTGATAGCCGGGGAGATCACCACCGAGTGCTGGGTCGATTTGACCGAGGTCGTCCGGCAGACCATCAAACGGATCGGCTATAACAATTCCGAGATGGGTTTCGACTGGCAGACCTGCGCGGTCATAAACACCATCGGCAAGCAATCCCCCGACATCGCCATGGGCGTGGACCCAGGCACCAACCACGAGCAGGGGGCCGGCGATCAGGGCATGATGTTCGGCTTCGCCACCGACGAGACCGAGGCCTACATGCCCCTGCCCATATACCTGGCCCACAAGCTCACCCATCGCCTGGCCCAGGTCAGGCACAACGGCATCCTGAATTTCCTCCGGCCCGACGGCAAGTCCCAGGTGACCGTGGAGTATAGGGACAACAAGCCCAGAAGGATCGAGGCGGTCGTCCTGGCCGCCCAGCATTCCCCCGACATAACCAGCGACAAGCTAAGGGAGGCCCTGATCGAGGAGGTCATCAAGAAGTCCATCCCCCTGAACCTCCTGGACGCCGACACCAAGATACACGTCAACACGACAGGCCGTTTCGTCGTCGGCGGGCCCGTGGGCGACTGCGGGGTCACCGGCCGCAAGATCATAGTCGATACCTACGGCGGCTGGGGCCGCCACGGCGGCGGCTGCTTCTCCGGCAAGGACCCCTCGAAGGTCGACCGCAGCGCCTGCTACATGGCCCGCTACGCCGCCAAGAACGTCGTCGTCTCCGGCCTTGCCAAGACCTGCGAGGTCCAGCTGGCCTACTCCATCGGCGTGGCCGACCCCGTCTCCATCATGGTCCAGACCTACGGCACCGGCCAGGTGCCCGACGACAAGATAGCCCAAGCCCTGCGGGCCGTCTTCTCCTTCAAGCCCGCGGCCATGATCGACCACCTCAAGCTCAAACGGCCCATCTACCAAAAGACCGCCTCCTACGGCCACTTCGGCCGCAGCGACCCCGACTTCACCTGGGAATGCACCGACGAGGCCCCCAAGGTCAGGGACGCCGCCGGCTTCTGACAACCCTGTGCCGCCGCCCCCCCACCCCAAGGGCGGCGGCCCCCCCAACGAAAAAACCGAAACAAGCGCGCTTGTTTCGGTTTTCATCGTTAGCCTTGGCCCTTCGTGTATGGCGGAAAGGGAGGGATTCGAACCCTCGGTAGGCTTATAAGGCCTACACTCACTTAGCAGGCGAGCACCATCGGCCACTCGGTCACCTTTCCGCGCGCCAGATCCAAACAAAAAGCCCTAAGGCTATAAATTTTCGCCCAAGAATAATAACACAACGCGGCCCCCCTTGGCAACCGGAAATTCGCGACGCCGCGTATCTCAACGGCTTTGGGGCCCTTGGATTTCCCCTGGCGAGCGCCCCCGCTCCCATTAAAAAATCCTTCGAAGAAAAACTTGGCCTAAGGGGAACCCTCCCGTCGAATTGCTTCTCCCGCCCGTCCCCGGGCTTCGGGT
>JAITKA010000089.1 GCA_031278635.1 Deltaproteobacteria bacterium
AGGGGCCTATGACGGTTTCGACGGTATGACGGTTATGGCGTTTCATTTAGCCATATACCACCCACACCCGAAAAAACCACCGGGGTGGTTACATAATACTAAGCTTATTCGCGTAAGGCGGCGGTTGGTTGGGCGTGGCCGTTATGGGGTTGGCGGCCTCGCATCCCGGTGCCGAGGCGGGCGCGTCCCCGGCAGTGGAACGTTGTGAGCCGGGCAGGGGATGTCGCGAGAAGGGGGCGGACTTTTCGTGGGGATTTTTTCGAGGGCGCTCGGTTTGGGGCAAGGGGGCGGTGGCGGAAATTTGGGCGTTACGGGCGGTAGGCCATTTTGGCCCGATTTTCGCGGGCAAAGGGGGATCGCCCATTTCGAGTTTGGCCAAAAGTTCCCAACAAAGTTTACCGCCACGGATTTCCCCCCGCCAAAACCGGCAAAGCCTCGTCCGGCGAGCAAAAGCCCATAAATCGAAAAACCTATTTTTTGGTGGCCCCACCGCTGGGGCCCGGCGGATGGGGCCCGGCGGAGGGGGCTCACCGGGAGAGGTACGTCGGGTTGGTCCAGCGGAGGGGGATTGTCTGCTTGCCGTGGAGGATCTCGACCTTGGCCAGGCTAAGGGCCTTGTTTAGCTCGGGGCCCCAGCGATCCTGGTTGCCCCAGAGGTCCTGGGCCAGGTCAAAGGCGCTGGGCAGGAGGGGCAAATCCCTTGGGAATTTGGCGAAAAAGAAGGCGGGGTGGGCGGCAAAGGGGAACTTTAATTGGTCGGGGTGGGCCCTTAGGGTCATATCCAGCTCGGAAAGGCGGTAGACGTCATGGTGGGCCACGATGGCCTCGAGGCGGGACCGGCCGAGTTTCGAGGGCGCCTCGCCGGAGACGAGAAAGAGGTAGCCCTGGCTCCCGCCCCGGCCGACCATGCCCCGGAGTTGGTGAAGCAGGGACAGGTTAAGGCGGTCCGCCCCCTCGATCAGCATGACGTCGGTCGGCGGCGCGTCCAGCCAGGACGAGACGGTGTCCGTGCACACCAGGGCCCTGGTTTTGCCGTCCCTGAAATTATCCAGGGCCGCCGTCCAGGCCTTGCCCCGGGGCTGCCCCGGGAAGTGAACGACCTCCAGCTTGGGGAGTAGGGCCCTGATGCCCTCGAAGGCGCCCGTCACCTCGGTTCGCGCGTCCCGGCCCTGGCCCCCCTCGGTCCCGTCGACCGAGACGAAGGGATCGTCCTTTTTGGCGTCCCCGATGGGTATGAGCACGAAGGCCTGCCGCCCCTCCTGGACGAGCCGGGCCATGAATTCCCTGGCCAGGGCCGCGCCCGCCTGGTCGCAGACGATGGTCTTGGCCACGGAGCGCCCGGGCAGGAGGCCCTTAAGGGAGCTCACGCCCATATCGCCGTAGAGGATGTCGGTCAGGGCCGGGTCCATGGGCGCGGCCGTGAGGCACAGGAGGCTGGTCCGGGGGCTTTTGTCGATCATGCCCAGGAACTGCCTGGAGCCGCAGCGGCCGCGCTCGTCGATTATGGTAAGGCTTAGGTCTTTGAAGCGCGCGGTGATAAAGGGCTCGGCGGAGGTCCCGATCGTTATCGAGGGGCGGCCCTCGGCCAGTTTTCCCGAGACCGTGGGGTGGTCGACGCCCGCGTAGCCAATCCCGCCCAGGTAGTGGACGTCAAAGCCCATGGCCTCGCCCAGGCGGGAAAAGAAGGCCAGGTACCGGCTGGCCAGGGTATCGTTGGGGACTATCATGGCCACCTGGCGGTCCAGGCCTATCTCGGCCACGGCCGCGGCCGCGGCCACCATCGACTTGCCCGAGCCGATCTCGCCATGGAGGAGGCGGCGCATCGGGCGGTTGGGCACGGCCAGATCGGCGAGGATCTCCTTGGTCACCCGCCTTTGCTCCGGGCTGGGCTTAAAGGGCAGCCAGCCCCACATCCTTTCCACGCCATCCAGGGCCCACTTGGGGGTCGGGGCGGGCACCCGCCCCCTTTGGTCCGCGGTCCCCCTGGAGAGGAAGACGATAAGGCGCCAGAAGGCCAGCTCGAGCGTCGTGAGCGACTTCCAGGCCTGGGTATCCTCGGGCATGGGGAGCCGCCCCTTGGCCCACCTCGGTGGGTAATGGACGGTGGCCAAGAGTTCGAAGGGCTGGGCCAGGCCATGCCTTTGGAGGATCTCGCCTGGGAAAAGCGGCGGGGCGTGCTTGGCCTGGGTAAGGGCGTCGTCGAGGATTTCGCGCCTCAAGGCATGGGACAGCCCGGGCGCGGTCCCGTAAACGGGGTTTATCCCCAGGTGCTCGTTTTCCCGGGTCTCCCTTTCCGACGGCCCTTGACGCCCTTGCCGCTCAAAGTCGGGGGCCGGCCAGAACTCGGGTTGGTTAAACCAAAGCGTGTCGCCGCTTCTCCCGGGCCTGCCGGAAACGACCAGGTACTTGGCCCCCTCGAGCCGTTTCAGGAGGTACTGGACGGCCTTGGCCCAAAACAGGGTGGCCACCGTCAGGCCGTCCCGCACCTCGGCCCCGATGCGCCCGCCTTCGTACAGTTTGTAATTTTCCAGCCGGGCGAAAAAGACCATCTCCTCGCCCTCGATGGCATCGCAAAGCCGCTTGAGGTTGCGCGTGTCGCGATACCTCGTGGGCGCGTCCACCAGGATTTGCCAGACCCGCCTCGCCTCGCCGTCGGGAAAGTCCCCGCTTTTGTCGGCGCCCAGCGGGGTCTTGACGGGCTCGTTCAGGAAGGGGTAAGCGGCAAAGAGATTCATGGGACGCACCGATGGGTACGCGCCTTAAGCGCTAATTTCCAGACAGGTCCGGCCTTAAGGCGGCAAAGCCATGTTTGGGCCGATAAGGTGGGGCGGAAAGGCATACTTTTGATCCCATTATGTCATATCGGCGGCGGTTCTGCCAGTGGGGCCGCCCATTAATGGCCCCAATGGCCCTTTCGGGGCATTGGGGCCATTGGGTGGGTGGTTTGGGTAAATTAAAAGATTGACAAATTTTCGCGGGTTGGCTAGATTAAGCCATCGGGCGAACATGGGAAAACTTAGGGTAAGCGGGCCAGGGCTTAGGGGCGGACGTTTTTCGTGGGGGTTCGTTTTTCCCCCGGGGGTGAACGGTGAAAGACCTGAAACTTAAAGTCGATGAGGGGACGTGCACGAAGTGCGGGCTTTGCGCCGACGATTGCCCGACCAGGGTCGTGATCGTGAAGCCGGGCGGCTATCCCGAGGTCACCGCCGGGCGCGAGGATCAGTGCATCGCCTGCCAGCATTGTCTCGCGGTCTGCCCGAGCGGGGCCCTGTCGGTCTTCGGCCTTGACCCCGGGGACAGCGAGCCCTGGGACGCCTCCAAGGCCCCCAGCCCCGAGTCCATGGGCTGGCTGGTCAGGAACCGCAGGAGCGCGAGGAAATACAGGCAGGAAAACGTCCCCGCCGCGGTCATAAACGAACTGTTGGACGACCTCCAGTACGTGCCCACGGGCGGGAACAGGCGCCACCTGCGGTTCACGGTGGTAGACGATCTCGGGGCCATGGCGAGGCTTTTGGGGCGCATCGTCACGCTCTGCGAGAAGGCCGTGGCCCAGGGGGGCGGCTCGAGGCTGGCCGCGGGGGTGGTCAAATACTACCGCCGCGACGGGCACGATGCCCTCTTCCGGGGGGCCCCGCACCTCCTCGTCGTCTCGGCCTCAAGGGAGCAGGGCACCGCCGCCCAGGACGTGAGCCTGGCTTTGGCCTATTTCGAGCTCCTGGCCGCGAGCCGGGGCCTCGGCACCTGCTGGTGCGGTTTTCTGAGCCTCATCGAGGCCGCCGTCCCGGGGGTCAGGGAAGAGCTGGGCCTCGCCCCGGACGACACGTTTTACTCCCTTTATTTCGGCTTCCCGGCGGTTAGGTACGGCCGGGCGCCGCAGAGGCGGGGCACCAGCCAGGTCTGCCGCTGGTCATAGTTGGGGGGTAAAAAAATGGTTGGGGGGTAAAAAAATAATTGACAAAAATCGCCCTTGCGGGTAAATTGGCCCATCACCCGGAAATGCGACGCGCCGCCAAGGCATTTTGGCTTCCCCATGGTATGGGGGAGGCGTTTCCGGTGGCCTTGGGCGATAGCTTAAGCGCCAGGGCACGGGGCGTGGCGAGGCCATGAAAGACTTACGGTTCAAGGTAGACGGGGAAAGCTGCTCAAGGTGCCGCCTTTGCGTCGACGATTGCCCTAACCGGGTGTTGACCCAAAGGGACGGGGCCTGCCCGGAGGTCGTCGCCGGCCGGGAGGACCTCTGTTTCGGCTGCCAGCACTGTTTCGCCATTTGCCCGAGCGGCTCGCTCTCGATATTCGGGCTTGACCCGGCGGGGAGCGAGATTCGGGACCCGGCCGGGTTCCCCAGCCCGGAGGCCATGGGGCGGCTGATCCGGAACCGGCGGAGCGTCAGGAAATACGAGAGGGAGAACGTCCCGGCCGAGGTCATCGACGGCATCCTGGCCGACCTCCAATACGTGCCCACGGCGCAAAATAAGCGTTACCTGAAGTTCACGGTGGTCGATGATTACCGGGTCATGGACGGGCTCCGGGAAAGGATCGTCTCGCTGGCGGAGAAGGCCCTGGCCGGTGGCCTGGACTCAAGGTTCGTGGCCGGGGTGGTCAAGTACATGCGCCGGGACGGGGTGGACGTCTTGTTTCGGGGGGCCCCGCACCTGATGCTGGTCTCGGCCCACGAGGGGCAGGTCAGCGCCGCCCAGGACGTGAGCCTGGCCCTGGCCTATTTCGAGCTCCTGGCCGCGAGCCGTGGCCTTGGCACCTGCTGGTGCGGATTTCTGGGCGTTTTCGAGCGCGCCGTCCCGGGCGTGAGGGAGGCCCTGGGCCTCGGGGCGACCGACGCCTTTTACTCGGTTTATTTCGGGCCGCCCGCGGTCCGGTACGCCCGCGCCCCCCAAAGGCTCGGGACGAGCGCGATAGCCCGTCTGGCTTAACACTCCAAGCCGTTCCCCGGTTCATGCGGCTTTACCATCCCGGTGGGGAGTCCGGGATGGGCATATAGCGAAAAACCCCTGGATTCGTCCGGGGGTTTTTCGTTTCCGGGCCTATTTAACGAAAAAGACGGCCTGGTCGGCGGCGACCTTCCGGCCGTCCCTGAGGCCGGCCGCCTCCAGGAGCTGCCGGCCCCTCCCGAGGCTCACGTCCACGCTGGCCCTCGAGGCCCCGGCCACCTTGCGCCTCGCGATCTCGCGGCCGTTATGGGTGATGACCAGCTCGTCGAGATCGGGGGTCGACTGGACGGTGGCCCTGAGGACCTGGTAGCGGTCCGGGAGGCCGGGGTCCCAGGCGTAGGTCTCGCCGTGCTGGGGGCCGATGAAGCCGAAGCGGTCTTTGTGGCCCACCACCGGGACGTCGCCGGGGGCGAGTTTGGCCCCGGCCCCGGTCAGGTTCATGCGGCCGTGGACGCACCTGGGGCCGTGCAGGGCCCTCTCAAGGAAATACTCCATCCTCACGTTCGGGCAGTCGGGGCCGGCCAGGAGGCCCGAGACCGGGCAGACGGCCACGGGGGTGACGCCCGGGGGCATGGCCAGCTCCGGCGCGGGCGGCCTCATGTCGGCCATGAGGTCGGTCACCTCCCGCCAGAGGTGCCCGGCCCCGGTGATCCCGGAGACGTTGCCCATGGGCCGGTTCTGGAAATTCCCGGCCCAGACGCCGACGACGAAGCCGTCGGAGTAGCCGAGGCACCAGTTGTCCCGGAAGTTCTTGCTGGTGCCGGTCTTGGCCGAGACCCGGTAGGGGGCGTCCAGGGGGCCGCCCTGGCCGAAGCCGGTGGCCCGGGCCGGGGCGTCGGCCAGGATGTCCGAGACGATGAAGGCCACGGCCGGGTCCATGGCCTTTATGCCCGGCGCGGGCGGGGCGCCCATGGTCATGGCCGGGGGCCTTTGGCGCCCGCCGTCGGCGAGGGTGGCGTAGGCCGAGGCCAGTTCCAGGAGCGTGACCTCCCCGCCGCCCAGGGCCAGGCCCAGCCCGTAATGCCCGGGGTCGCGGGAGAGGGCGCTGAGGCCCAGTTTCCGCAGGAAGGCGAGGACGTCATCGACCCCCAGGTGGGAGGTCAGGTTGATGGCCGGGACGTTCAGGGAACTGGCCAGGGCCAGCCTCGCCTGGACCGGGCCGTGGCTCGCCCCCGAGTAGTTGCGCGGGCTGTAGGAGCCGTCCCTGACCACGAAATCGACCGGGACGTCGTCTATGAGGCTTGAGGCCGAGATGGCCCCGGTCTCGAGGCCGTGGGCGTAGATGAAGGGCTTCAGGGCCGAGCCCGGCTGGCGGGGCGTGGTCACGCCGTCGATCTGCCCCTCCTCCGGGTCGAAATAATCGGCCGAGCCCACGTAGGCCAGTATCTCCCGCTCGGGGAGGCTGATCACGACCACCGCCACCTGCCGGAGGCCCCGGCCCTTGTACCTTTCCACCGTTATGGCGGCCAGGCGCTCGATTTGGGCCTGGAGGCCCAGGTCCAGGGTCGTGGTCACGGACCGGGGCGGGATGGCCGGCAAACCCTTGGCCACGAGGTTGGTGAAATGCGGGGCCAGAAACGAGCCCCGGGCCCCGGAGAGGATCAGGGGCTCGGCCAGCGCCCGGGCCAGATCGTCCTCGCTCAGGCGGCCCGCCTTGGCGAGGCGCCTTAGGATCATGTCCTTGCGGGCGATGGACCTGGGGCCGGCCAGGGGGCCGGGGTTACCGGGCCTGGCCGGGAGCCCGGCCAGGAAGGCCGCCTCGGCCGGGGAGAGCCGGGCCGCCGATTTGCCCAGCCAGGCCATGGCCCCGGCCCCGAAGCCCACGTTGGGGCCGCCCACGGGGGCCGAGTTCAGGTAGAGGGCCAGGATCTCGTCCTTGGGGTGGTGCCGCTCGATGGCGAGGGCCAGATAGAGCTCCCGCAGCTTGCGCCCGAGGGTCCTGGGCCCGGGGGCCAGGCCCTGGCTCAGGCGGGCCAGCTGCATGGTGATGGTCGAGGCCCCGCTCACGACCTTGCCCTGGGAGAGGTTCTGGTAGAGGGCCCGCAGGGCGGCCAGGGGATCGACCCCGGGGTGGTAACGGAAGCGCTTGTCCTCGGCGGCGATGACCGCCTCGATCAGATGGGGGCTAAACTCGTGGAGGAGCCGGTTTTGCCGGCGGTTCATGGGCGGGGGCAGGATCTCCCGGAGGGGCCTGCCGTGGCGGTCGGTCAGGGTGACCGAGTAATCCCACCGGGGGTCCCCGGCCAGCGGGTCCCCGGCCCAGCCCAGGGCCAGCCAGCCTAGGCCGGCCAAAAGGGCCAGGGCGGCGCAAAGCGCCGCCGTCAGGCGGAGGAGCCGCCGGGCGAGCCGCGGGGCGGGTTTGGCGGTCACTTGGGCCTAAAGAGGGAGCCGATGACCTTCCTGACCACCTGGTTGACGCTTCTCGTGACCACCGAGGTTAGGATGTTTCTCGGCTTAAGGGCGCCGGGGATGCCTATGCCGGTCGCGCGGGTGGACTTGTCCCAGGCGGTTTTGGGCCGGGCGGCCCGGCGCCCGCGGGTCCTTAAAAGGCCGCTCAGCCAATCGTTTCGGGCCATGGTTTCTCCTTGGCCGGGGCCGCCTGGCTAGGCGGCCGCGGAAATCCGGGCCTTCACCTGTGGCCCCAGGGTCTTGCGGATCATGGGGCCGAGGTAAGGCTTGGGCCAGCACTCCAGGAAGGCTTCCGTCCCGGCCTCGAAGAGGCTCTGGACCGTCAGGGTCCAGCGGACGGGGCTTACCATCTGCTTTTTCAAAAGCTCCTTGATCAGGGCGGGATCGTCGGTCAGCTCCCCCGTGGCGTTGGGGACGATGGGGAAGAGGGGTTTTTTGAATTCCGTCCCGTCCAGCACATTGGCGAAGAGCTCGGCCGGCTTTCCCATCAGGGGGCTATGGAAGGCCCCGGAGACCGGGAGGGGCACGGCCTTCCCGCCCTTGAGGCCGGCGAAGCGCACGGCCGCGGCCACGGCCCGGGATTCCCCGGAGATGACCGTTTGCTGGGGGGAGTTGAAGTTCGCGGCCACGACCATGCCCTCGCTCTTGGCCAGCTCGCAGACGGCCTCGACCGTCTGGGCGTCCAGGCCCAGGATGGCGCTCATGCTGCCCCGGCTCTCGGTGGCCTTGGCCATGAGCTCGGAGCGCCTGGCCACGAGCTCGATGGCCTTTTCCTCGCTTATGGTCCCCGACAGGGCCAGGGCCCCGAACTCGCCCAGCGAGTGCCCGGCGGCGAAGGAGGGCTCGTGGCCCGCCCGCCCGAACTCCCTCGCGGCGGCCAGGCCCACGGCCAGGACGGCCAGCTGAAGGTTCTCGGTCTTGGAGAGTTCCTCGAGGGGACCCTCCCAGCAGAGTTTGGAGATGGGCCTTTGGGCCACCTCGTCCACGGTCCGGAAGAGCTCGGCCGTTTCCGGGTCGGCCTGGGCCCATTTCTGGCCCTGGCCCACGAATTGCCCGCCCTGTCCGGGAAATATGAAAGCTGTCTTGCTCATGTCACGACCAAAGGTTCCCGCGGGCGTTCCCGCCGGGGGAACGGGTTTAGGGTTGGTTCCGCCGGCCGGCGGAGGCCTCAAGGGCCAGAAGGCCCCCGGCCAAAAGCATGTCCAGCTGCCTCCGGGCCACGTCTAGCCTGACCCTGAGGCTTTTGCCGGTGGTCTCGTTTTCCATCGTCAGGACGGCCCCTGGGGCGAGGCCCGGGCCCAGGCCCAAAAGCCTTAGTTTGTGGCCCTTCCCTATCCCCGCCAGGTCCCCCGGGTCCACGAACTCCAGGGGGAAGATGCCGAAGTTGCAAAGGTTGGCCTTGTGGATGCGGGCGAAGCTTATGGCCACGACGCCGGCGAGGCCAAGGTACCTGGGGACCAGGGCGGCGTGCTCGCGGCTTGAGCCCTGCCCGTAATTGTTCCCGGCGACCACGAAGCCGCAACCCGCCGCCCGTATCCTCTCGTGGAAGGCGGGATCGATGTTGCTGAATATGTAGCGGGACAGGGCCGGGACGTTGGCCCGGAGGGCCAGTATGTGGGCCCCGGCCGGGAGGATGTCGTCCGTGGTCACGTTGTCGCCCAGAACCAGCATGGCCTCGCCCTGGACCGTTTCCCCGGGGGCCGCGAACCTGGGGAGGGGGGCGATGTTGGGGCCCCTTTGGATGGGCGTATCCGCCCCTTCCGGGGCCGGCGGCAGGATCATCGAGTCGTCTATCCCCATCCTGTCGGGCCAGACAACGACGGGCGCGTCGCCGAAAACCCTCGGATCGGTCAGCTCGCCCTTAAGGGCCGAGACCGCCGCCGTCTCGGGGCTCACCAGGTAGAGCCCGGCGCTGGCCGTCCCGCTCCGCCCGGGGAAGTTCCTGTTGGAGGTCCGCAGCGAGACGCCATCGGTCCTGGGCGCCTGGCCCACGCCGTTACAGAAGCCGCAGGCCACCTCCATGAGCCGGGCGCCCGCCGAGACGATGTCGGCGAGGGCCCCACGATTGGCCAGCTCCAGGAGGACCTGCCTCGAGCCCGGGGCGATAACGAGGCTCACCCCGGGGGCGATCTTGCGGCCCCGTAGGATTGCCGCGACGGCCATGAGGTCGGAAAAGGACGAGTTGGTGCAGGAGCCGATGGCCACCTGGTCCACCTTGATCCCGGCCCGCCCGGCGACCTTGGCCACGTTGTCGGGCGAGTGGGGCAGGGCGACCAGGGGCTCCAGGGCCGGGAGGTCGATGGCCATCTCCCCGTCGTATGTGGCCCCAGGGTCCGCCGCGAGGCGCCTGAAATCACGCTCCCGGCCCTGCTTACCCAAAAATTCCAAGACGTTGTCGTCCGAGGGGAAGATGGCCGTGATGGCCCCGGTCTCTATGCTCATGTTGGCCACCGTGGCCCTGTCGGTGACCGAGAGGCCTGCGAGGCCCGGGCCCGCGAACTCCAGTATCGAGCCCCTGCCGCCGGAAACCCCCAGGAGCCTTAGGACTTCCAGGGCCAGGTCCTTGGGCCTGACCCAGGGCCCCAGGGCCCCGGTCAGGGTCACCCGGATCACCCGCGGCATCGGCAAGTGGAAGGGCCTCCCGCCCATGCTCACGGCCACGTCCAGGCCCCCGGCCCCTATGGCCAGCTGGCCCACGGCCCCGCCGGTGGTGGTGTGGCTGTCGGCCCCCAGGAGCGTCTCCCCGGGGACGGCGAACCTCTCGACGTTTAGCTGATGGCAGATGCCGTTACCGGTCTTGGAGTAGTGAAGCCCGAAGCGGCTGGCCGCCGAGCTCAAAAAAGCGTGATCGTCGGCGTTCTCGAAGCCGACCTGGAGGATGTTATGGTCGGAGTATATGAGCGATCTTTTGGTCCTGACCCTGGGGAAGCCCAGGGCCTCGAACTGGAGCATGGCCATCTGGCCGGTCGCATCGTGGACCAGGGTCTGGTCGATGGCCAGCCCTATTTCCTCGCCAACGATTAATCTTCCTTCCCTCAAATGGTCCGCCATTATCTTGCGGGTCAGGTTCTGCGGTTCGGTCATAAATCATAGCGACGCGGGGCCTGGCCCCGCGTCTCAGCCTCCCAGGAAAAAAAAGTGAGATGCCGCCCGGGGCGCCCCCGGGCCGGGTTATTCCATGTGGTCGACCAAGGCCCGCCCGAACTCGGAGCACTTCACCGGGGTAACCCCGACTTGGCGGGCCAGGTCGTATGTCAGTATCTTTTTCGAGACGACCGTTTCCAGGGCCTTGGTTATCCTTTCGGCGGCGTCCTTCCATCCCAGGTACTCTAGCATAAAAGCCCCGGAAAGTATCAGCGACGAGGGGTTGACCTTGTCCTGGCCCGCGTATTTGGGGGCCGTGCCGTGGGTGGCCTCGAAGACGGCCAGCCCGTCGCCCAGGTTGGCCCCGGGGGCCATGCCCAGGCCGCCTATCTGGGCGGCGAGGCAGTCCGAGAGGTAGTCGCCGTTCAGGTTGGGCATGGCCAGGACGCTATATTCGTCGGGCCTTAGGAGCGACTGCATGAACATGTTGTCGGCTATGCGATCCTTTATGACCAGACGGCCGGGGTCCTTCCCGTCCCAGGCCCCCTCGGTCACGGTTTGGTCCCCATACTCCCCGGCGGCCAGCTCGTAGCCCCACTTGCGGAAGGCGCCCTCGGTGTATTTCATGATGTTGCCCTTGTGGACCAGGGTAAGCGATGGGCGCTTTTCCTTAAGGGCCCAATCGATGGCCCTTTTTATCAGCCGCTTGGAGCCGAACTCGCTCATGGGCTTTATGCCCACCGCCGAGCCAGGCCTGACCTTGGCCCCAAGGTTCGTCGCCAGATAGCCTATCAGATCGTCGGCCTCCTTGGTCCCGGCCGGCCACTCCAGCCCGGCGTACACGTCCTCGGTGTTCTCCCTGAAAACGATCATGTCGGCCTTGGCCGGTTCCCTGACCGGGCTGGGGACGCCGGGGACCCATTTTATGGGCCGCACGCAGGCGTAGAGGTCCAGGGCCTGCCTTATGCCCACGTTAAGGCTCCTCATGCCCCCGCCCACGGGCGTGGCCAGCGGGCCCTTGAGCGTGACCCTGTACGTCCTAAGCGTGTCCAGGGTGTCGTCCGGCAAATATTGGCCGCACCTCGCGTGGGCCGCCTGGCCGGCCAGGGCCTCGACGAACTCCAGGGCGTGGCCCGAGAGCCTCGCCGCCTTGGTCAGGACCGGCTCGGTCGCCCGCCAGATGTCGGGCCCCACGCCGTCCCCGATTATGACGGGGATGACCACCCCCCCGTCGGGGACGATCAGGTTGTTTTGGCTATCGACGGTTATCGGTTTCGGCATATCCCATAAGTCTTTCAATCCCGGGGCTCCCCGGGAAGCCCCCACGGGGGGGCGGTTAGATGTAGATTATCGCGCACAAAAGGAGGGTCGCCATCTCGCCCAGCTCCACCGTGGCCCCCAGCAGATCGCCGTTGACCCCGCCCAGGGCCGCCTTCCAGACCTTGGTCAGGAGGTAGCCGACGGCAATGGCCAGAAGGGCGCACATGAAGGACCTGAGGCCAAAGGCGAGGCTCATGATCAGGCTAAAGAGGCCGGCCAAAATCAGCTCGCTTGAGCCGCTGTGGGCGACCATGGCGTAGCCCAGGCCCCCGCCGGACCCCAGCGGCTTGGAGAGCGTGGCCACGACCGATGCCGAGAGGCGGCCCCAGATGGGGAATAGCAGCAAAAGGTGGGGCGGGATGGCGCCCCCGGCCCCCAAACTCGCGAGGACGGTGGCCTTGACGGCAAACGAGGTCACGATGGCCAGGACCCCGAACGTCCCCTGGTGGCTATCCTTTAATATCTCCAGCTTGCGCTCGAGGCTTTTGTGGGACAAAAGGGCGTCGGCGCAGTCGGCCAGGCCGTCCAGGTGAAAGCCCCTCGTCAGGATGGCCTGGGAGATGACCAGCAAAACGGCCATCGTGGCCACGGGCAGGCCGGCCCAGCCCATGAGCGTCGCCAAAATGAAATACGTGAAGCCCAAAATCAGCCCGACCACCGGGTAACAGGCCGGGAAGCGGCCCATCTCGGTTTCGGTCAACTCGCCCTCGGTCCTGATCGGTATCAGGGTCAGGAAAGCGGTGCAATCAAGGATCGTTTTGAGCATTTCACCCAGACGTTAAGCGCCCATGACGTTGACGTGACCGTTAAAGGGCCAATCAGTCCAAGGAGCGGCCTAAAATTAGCGACAAAACCCTTTGCCTTTTCCCCCACCCGAAAGCCCTTTCGCCCCCCGAAAGCCCTTTCGCCATATAAAAAACACACGAAATTTAACCATGGTAAATTATATTAAACAATGGAAACGCATAAGCTTATTAGCGAACTAGTTCAGGGCACTTTACTGCCAGTCTCGGCGGGCTGTGGCAAGTATATCACAGGGCGGCCGAAAACCCTAAACCGCCTGGCGCCCGGGCGGTGCCCGGGCGGTGGCCGGTCCGGTCCGGTCCGGTCTGGCCCGCGATTTTATGGGACAATTTCAACCGTTTGTGGTTGCGAGGCAATTTTTACGCAGGCTTTTTCTTGACGGGGGCCCATATGAATCTAATGTTTAGGCGTAGATTCCTCAGGCTAGCTTCAGATTATTTTTAAGGTTAACGAATCTGTTCCAAGCTAGAGTATAAGGGCCTAACCCGGATAACCGGAAGGGCCTTATAAAAAAAGCTTGAAATTCTTTTCCCCATAGTGTAAGAAGTCTACGGATAGATAACCGATTTTCGTTTGTCGATCCCAACCGCTCCCCGCCCCAAAAAGTTTAGTTAAAGGTTGCTAATATAAGCTTAAATCTCTTTAAACCACGCCACCAAAGGAGGCAAATGTGGATTTGCGCTTGCTGAAATATACCCCCGACCACCTTTGGGTCAAACTTGACGAGGAAAATAACGCAATAATCGGCATTACCGAGGAGGGCCTAGAAGAGTATCTGGAACTGACTAATATCCGTCTACCCACCGAGGGTAAAGATTACCAAAAAGACCAACAGTTTGGCCGTATTTCGGTGGGTAAGGGTGTCAGTTTTAAACTTTTGTCTCCCTTCTCCGGCGAAGTGCTGGCCGTCAACGATGACCTGGTCGACGCCCCTGACGTGATACTCGAGGACCCGTACGAGGAAGGCTGGCTGGTCCGCATGACCATCAACTCCACGTCCGAGTACGACGACCTGATGACCCGGGAGGAGTACGACCAGTACCTCTCCGACGTCGATCCCGACGGCATCGGGGACGATGACGACGAGGATGACGACGAGGACGACGAGGACCTCCAGTACTACGACGACGATGACGACGACGACGAGGATGACGACGAAGAGGACGATGACGATTACTATGACGACGACGAGGACGAGGACGATTACTGACGGGCCCGCGCCCGGCTGACGAACCCCCGTCACCCCTTTCCCCGACGGCACCGGCCACCGCCATGGCCTGCCGTCGGCTTTTTTTTTGCCCCCTCCCGGCGCAAAAAAAAAGCCTAAGCGGGGTTCCCCCCGCTTAGGCCGACCCATGTGGCCCTGGGGGCCTAGAAGTCTTTGCCGGCGGGATGGCCTATGGAGTGGACGACCAGGACGGCCCAGCCGTTCTCCGGCTTAAGCTCGTCCTTGAGGGCGGCCACCCCGGAGGTCGCGACCAAATTGGCCAGCCCGCTGGAGGCGCAATACAGGGCCACGTTCTGGTAAGCCGAGCCCGCGTGGAAGCCGCCCACCGGGCCGTTGGCCGGGGCGGCGTACAGAAGCGTCAGGGGGGCGCCCCTGAAGGACGCGGAGCGGTCGCCGTCCAGGACCTTGACCAGCTTGTTGCCCGGCGCGTCGTAGAGGTAGACGCCCGAGCTTAGGACCGCGTAAACGGCCAGCTCGTTGTTGCCGTGCGAGGAGGGGATGGTCCGTTTGCCGTCCTCGCGGTTGACCCCGAAGGCCGCCCAGAGGATGTCGCTGATTTGCTGCAGAGTGAGCGTCTCCGGGCGAAGCTCCCGGTATGATTTCCTTTTCGACAGGGCCTCCATCAGGGGCATGCCGCCGGTCTTCCCCGGCGGGGGCAGGGCGATATCGCCCCCGGCGGCGCTTAGGGGTTTGGTAAGGGTCGGGCAAAGGGACAGGGCTAACGCTAGGGCCAAAATCACGAGGGGTTTCATCATTGCCTCCAAATAATCGCAAAAGGGACGTACCGTAAGCGTACGAAAGGATATAATAACCAGCCTCCCGCCCCCGGGCTGCGGACGCCGGTGGCCTCAAAGGTCATGATAGCCCCAAAATGGATTATTTTAAAGTCCCGGCGGGCATTTACCTTACCCTTCCGGCCCCTGCCCCAGCCCCGCGGCCAGGCCGTAGCCGAAGCCGTGAAGGGTCTGGATGATCTCCCTCGACCCGGCCTTGGCGAATTTTTTCCTGATGTGGAGGATGTGGCTGTCGATGGTCCGGTCGCTCACGCTCACGCCCGGGAAGACCAGGCTTAGGATCTCCTCGCGACTGAATATTTTCCTAGGCCGCTGGCAGAGGGCGCAGACGAGCTTAAACTCCGTTTGGGTGAGCTCGACCTTTTCCCCGTCCCAGAAGGCCTCCACGCTCTCAAGGTCGAGCTCCAGGGGCCCGAGGCCGATCCTCCTGGGCCCATGGTCCCCGCCCGTCCGGCCCTGGTTGCGCCTCAGCACCGCGGCCACCCGGGCCGTCAGCTCCCTGGGGCTGAAGGGCTTGGTCACGTAGTCGTCGCCGCCGATGGTCAGGCCCATGACCCGGTCAAGCTCCTCGTCCCTGGCCGAGAGGAAGATGATCGGGGTTTGGCTGAACTCCCTCACGGCCCGGCAGAGCCAGAGCCCGTCCTTGCCCGGCAGGTTTATGTCCACGATGGCCAGATCGACCTTGGATTCCCTGAGGATGGCAAGCCCCGTCTCGGCGTCGGCGGCCAGCCGCACGGAGTGGCCGGCGGCCGTGAGGGCGAACTCGACCACCTCGGAGATGTGGGGATCGTCGTCGACGACCAGTATGCCGGCCATTTTCGGCTCCTTTGGGCCCCCCTCACCCGGCCTGGTTCCGGGGTGTCAGGATGGTAATCCCCGGCCAGGCGAGGGGCCGGGCCGGAACCCGGCCCGGCGGGGCCTTTGGGCCCCCCTCACTCGGCCTGGTTTTTGAGTGTCAGGATGGTAATCTCCGGCCAGGCGAAGAGCCGGGCCTGGGTCAGGCCGGCGAGGCCGTTGGTGACGTAGAGCGTGAGCCCGGAGGTCTTGTAGAGCCCGGTCGTGTGGGGGTAGCCGATGACGAGCGAGGCCACGTTCAGCTGCGGGTCCCAGGGGGCCTGGACCAGGCCGCCGTGGGTGTGGCCGGCCAGGAAAAGCCTGACCCCGTGGGCCGCGGCGTCGTTCACGCCCACCGGCCTGTGGCTGACCGCGATCAGCAGATCGCCCTGCCGGGGGGCCTGCCCGACCACCTTGCCGAAGTCGAGGGCGAAGTCGGTATCGGTATGGAACGGATCGTTTTGGCCGGTGTCGTCGAAGCCGATGAGGGTTATGGGCTTGCCGTAAAGGTTAACGCCACGGTTTTGAAGGATCCTAAGGTTGGTCGATTCCAGGTTGGTGATTAAAGTCTCAACGGAGTCAACCTTCTTGTCGTGGTTACCCAAGACGGCGTACACCCCGTTGGGCACCTCCCTCAGGCCAAGCATCGGTATCCTGTAGTCAAGGCCGAAGGCGGCCCGCCGATCCACGAGATCGCCGGCCAGGACGACCAGGTCGGGCCCATGCGCGGCCACCATGGCCATGGCCCTGGCGAGCTCGGTCAGGTTGAGGCCCGTGCCGTAATGGAGATCGCTCAAAAGGGCGATCCTGTAACCCTGGAGGGCCGGGCTCAGGTTGGGGACCTCGATTGCCACCTCCTTGATCTCGGGCGGCTCGAGCTGCCGGTAATAACCGTAGGCGGCCAGGGCCAGCATGACGCCCAGGGCGACGATCCTCGGATCGCCCAGTTTTGATTTATTGGTGTCTTCCTTAAAAAGCCTGCTTAAGCCCTTGGGTTGCTGGCCCTTAAGTAAGTTGAACAAGGCCCCGAGTATGGTCAAGAGGAGGGCCACGGGAAGCCAGCACAGATGGACGAGTTCCCAGATGAAGGCGGGCCGGTAAACGTAATCCCAGAGAAAGGCCGTGGTGGTAGGGGGGGAGTCGGAGTAGTACAGGTAATAAAAGGCGGGCAACGCCGCGACGTTAAAGACCACGTAGAGGAAAATGGCGAGATATTTTAAAGACTTTTCTAGCCTGCTTTGTAAAAAGCGCCAAGAAACTATCTGGGCCAGGAGCATCAGTCCCGGCATCAGGGGGTGGGAGAGCATATTCGTCTGTCTCTGGAAGGCATTATGATAGCGGTTTACTTAAAACGGCCAAAAACACATATCTGAAAACGCTTAAAAATACGCATGGCGGGGGAACGCCGCTAACGGAAGGCGGCGTTTGAACCCTTTCGCGAAGGGTAATGATCGGTATGGCGGCGAGAAGCCCGAGGCGCGTCGGGCGGCCCATGCTCAAAAGGCCACCGGGAACATAAACTTAAACGAGGCCCCGCCGTCCGGGTATTCCGGGGGGTGGTTGGTGGCGGAGATCTGGCCGTTGTAGCGCTCGACGATCTTGCTGACTATGGAGAGGCCAAGGCCGGTGCCTTGAGTTTTGGTGGTATAAAAAGGGCTGAAGACGTTGGGCAGGATCTCGTCGGGGATGCCCGGCCCGGTGTCGGTTATCTGGCAAGCCACGTACTGGTTATCGGCGTCCTTGGCCTTAAAGAGCTTGATGTAGATCTTCCCGCCGCCCTGGGGGGCCATGGCCTGGGAGGCGTTGTAGATGATGTTCAAAAACACGTGAAGCACCTGGCGGTCGTCGGCCGATATCATGGGCAGGTCTTCCTCGAAATCGGTGAAGACCTCGTTTTTCATCCGGCTCAGCTCATGCTTGAGCGACGTCAGGGCCTCGTTGGCCAGCTGCGTCAGGCTGCATTCCTTGACCAGGCCCATCTCGTCACGGGAAAAATCCAGGACGTTGTTGAGGACCTTGTTGAGGCGCTCGACCTCCTCGAGGATGACCACGGGGTAACGCCTGAGGGGATCCTCAGGGGACATTTTTTTGATCAGCCTTTGGGTGAAGCCGCCGATGGAGACCAGGGGGTTTCTGATCTCGTGGGCCAGCTGCGTCCCCATCTCGCCCTGGGCCGCCAGTTTCTCGGCCTCGATCAGCCTGGACCTCACCTGGCTGAGGGTCACGTTGGCCTGCTTGATGTCGTCGTAGAGCTGGGTGTTCTCGATGGCCAGGCCCGCCTGGTTGGCCAGCATGGTCAGATCCCTGAGGCTCTCGCCGGTAAGCCTCTCCCCGGAGAGGGAGCGGTCGACGGCGATGACCCCCACGTCCCGGCCCTTGGCCAGCATGGGCACGGCGGCGTAGGCCCGCAGGCCGAAATCCCCCAGCTCCAGATCGTCATAGGTGTCAAGGGCCCTGAAGCCCAGGAGGGCCTTCTTCTCGACCATGGCCCTCGCCAGTATCCTGGTCGTGTCCACGGTGACGGGGATGGAGATGCCAAGGCCCGCCCCGGCCTCCATCATCTTGGCCGCCTCCTCGGGCACCGGGCGCTTGAGGACATCGACCAGTTTCTGCTCGTTTCTGGGGTCGGCCTGATCGGCCGAGAAATAGGCCGAGCTCTCCAGGACCTGCTCGCCCTGGTTCCCGCGCATCAGGAGTATCAGGACCTTGTCGAAACACAGGCCTTGGCGCAAGGTCAGGGCCTGTATGATTATCCAGACCAGCTCGTCGTAGCGGACGGTGGTCATCATGGCGCTGGAGATGTCGTAGAGGTTGGAGAGGTAGCGGACCATGCCCTCGTTGGTGCTGGCCAGCTTCTCGACCTTCTTGAAGGTCAGGGCGTTTTCCACCACGCCGGAGATCATGCTGTTCATGGCCTTGAGTAGTTCCATGTCCTCGCGATCGAACAGCCTCGGGTTGACGTTGCCTCCCCCCAGGCTCCCCCCGAGCTTGTTGAACAGGGAGATGTTGCCGCTGTGGGAGCCCTGGAACATCAGGGGCACGGTGATGATGGTGTTGTTCTTTTCCTTGACCGTCAGCTCCTGGGCCTTGGGGTCGTCGGCTAGGTAGCCCATGAAAAGTACGTCCCGCCGCAGCGTCTCGGCAATCGATATGGGCAGGATTTGGCTCTGGTAGCGGATGAAATTGTAGGCGGGCGGGACCACGCCGTACTGGGATGAGTAAAGGAGGGTGTCATCAGAGTCGATGACGTTAAGCGAGCAGCCGTCCGCGATGAAGACCCCGCAGGCGATCTTGGGGATCATGTTCATGACCCTCTCGACCTCGATGGTCGAGGAGAGCGAGCGGCCAAGGTCGCTTAGGACGTTCAGGACGCTTATGCGTTTCCTTGTGTCGGTGGCCAGCTGGTTGTTCTTGATGGCCAGGGCCAGCTGGTTGGCCACGGCCTCGACCACCTGGCCGGATTGGCCGGCGCTCAGATCCTGCGTGGTCCTGGAGAGAAGGGCGATGACCCCGTAACACGTCTTGTCGTCCAGGATGGGGACCACGGCCAGGCAGTTGATGAAGGGGAGCAAATACTCGCGCCACGGGTCGGGGAGCTTGTCGAGGTCGCTGGCCTCGGTCAGGAGGGACTGGCGGTGGACGATGGCCCGCTCCAGGAAGGTGCCGGGGTAGGCGATCGGGAGGGCGGGCATGTTGGGATCTTCGTGGAATTTATGGACCGTCAGTTCCTTGCGATCGTGGGACAGCAGGAACATCAGGGTCGCGTCGAGGCTCAGCTGCCATGTCAGGAGGCTGACGAAGTTCCCGACCTTGGCGTCAAACTGGATGTTGGAGTTGGCCAACCTGATAAGCTTGGCCAAAAACGCCGCCACGTCACCGGACTGACCATCGTTTGAGGGCATCTCTTACCCCTCTTTGACTTTAGCGGCGGCGGCCAGGGCCTGGACGTATATTTCCTCATAGGCGCCGGCGGCCCTTTCCCATGAATAGTCCTCCCTCATGGCCCTGATCATGAGTTCCCGCCAGCGCCCGGTGTCGGCGTAGTCGGAGATGGCCTTGGACAAAGTCTCCAAAAGGGCCTCGGGCTTGTAATCCGTGAACTTGTATCCCGTGCCGGACCCCGGCTTGGTCAGCTCGTCGGTCACCGTGTCGTCCAGGCCCCCGGTCGCCCTGACCACCGGGACCGTCCCGTATTTCAGGGCGTAGAGCTGCTCCAGGCCGCAGGGCTCGAAGCGCGACGGGACCAGGAGGATGTCGCCCCCGGCCATGATCTGGTGGATCAGGGGCGGGTCGTGGCTGAGCTTGAGGCCCACCTTGCCGGGGTTGGCCTGGGCCGTCTCCCTGAGGAAGGAGATGAAGTGATCCTCGCCCGTGCCCATGAAGATGAGCTTGAAAGGGAGCTTAAGGAGCTCGGGCATGGCCTTGGCGATCAGATCGAAGCCCTTCCTCGGCAAAAGCCGGCTGACCACGGCGGCTATGGGCTGGCCGTCGTCGTTAAGGCCGAACAGCCTGGTCAGGGAGGCCCGGCATTTGGCCTTCCCCGCAAGGTCGCCCACGTCGAAATGGGCGGCTATCAAGGGATCGGTCGCGGGGTTCCAGAGGTCGTAATCCACGCCGTGGAGGACGCTCCTAAGGTCCCGCCGCCTTTCCTTCAAAACCCCCTCCAGCCCCTGGCCCTCCGGGCCGAGCGTCTCCCTCGCGTAGCGGTGGCTGACCGTGGTGATCAGGTGGGCGCCCAGGAGCCCGGCCTTGGTCAGGTTCAGGTTCCCGTGGAACTCAAGCCCCTGGTAGGTGAAGTGGCTCCAGTCGAGGCCGGTCATGGCGAAATCGTAGTAGGGGAAGGTGCCCTGGTTGGCCAGGTTGTGGTAGGTGAAGACGGTGCCGACGGAGGACAGGCCCGGCGCCTCGTTGGCCTTGGCCTTGATGAGCATGGGCACAAGGCCCGTGGGCCAGTCGTGGCTGTGGGCTATGGTCTTTTCCGTCCCGTCGTTGAGCTTGGAGATGGCGGCGAAGGCCGCCTTGGAGAAGAAGATGAAACGCTCGGCGTTGTCGTCGTAGTCGCCGAACTCGTTGCCGTAGATGCCAGGGCGATCGAAGAAGTCGTTGCTGCCCACCAAAATGATGGAGTGGGCCCCGGGTAAGTCGTACCGGAAGTAGGTAGCCGTCCTCCGGCTGATGGTGAGGTCGATCTCCGTCGTGAGCCCCTCCAGCGGGCTCAGCACGAACTCCTCAGACATGCGGTATTTCGGTACCAGAACGGTTACCTGGTGCCCTTTGGCCGCCAAGGCCTTGGGAATGTGGTAGGATACGTCGCCTAGGCCACCGACTCTGGAGCAAGGTGAAGCTTCAGGGGTGACGAAAAAAATCCGCATAGTCCGCTCCCAAAATCGTTTAGCCACCAAAACTATTCTAATAGTCCCAAAAAGGAGGGCGTGAGACCAGCTTTTAGCTATCGCGCTTAGCTATCGCGTTTTTCGCTTTCGCGCTTTTCGCTCCCCGCTGTCGCGCGTAGCCGTCGCGTGGGTAAAAACGTGTCCTCATCGTTTCGCGGCGATGGCGCCGTTAGCCCTATCGAATACAGCTTTTTGGGGTGAACTAAATCTTTGATATCTTCATGCTGGAATGTATTTCAAATAAGAGCCTATTTTACTATAAATTATCGTATAGGCATAAGTTTAACAAATGACAGGGGTGAAATCAAAATATGTTACGAATTAACGGTACAGTTCCTACATTTGAGCTGACGTTACCGAGTGAATATAATCCCTTATCGGTGAACCCCCCTAACCATGCTAACCATGGGTTACTTTTTCATGGCGTCATGCTAACCATGGCCCCCCGAACAGGCGAGCCATGGTGGCGACTTTCCCGGCCGCGCCGCGATCCTTCGCGGCCAAGCTTGCCCTGGGCGCCTCCATGGGCCTTACCGAGCGAACGTTAGCCCTGGGCACCGGGTTTTTTCTTGGCTATATGCCTTGATACATTAAAGACGGCATAAATTGAGAAAAAATTAAAATAATGCTTTAATTTGGCGTAAAGATATATGTAAAGCTAAAAATATTTGTTTAAGGACGAGGAATGGTAAACAAAAAGTTTGATAAGGAGGCTTTTTGTGGTCGAGCGTTTGGCCCGGGATCGGGCTCACCCGTATCCCCGGCCAAAGGATGGCCTTCCCGACGGGGAGACAAAAAGTCAAAAATATGATTCGTTTCTAAACATTGGCTGGCCAATGGGCGCCCAAAGCCATGCCCCCGTCAGCCCTCGTAGCCATTTTCTTCGTGAATGTAATTAACGATGGTCTCCAAGGTCTCGTCTATGGAGGTATTGTCCACCTGGCAAGTGGCGACCGACTCGTGACCGCCGCCGCCGAAGTGCAGGGCGATGGAACCGAGGTTGGCCTGGCTGTCGCGGTTGATGATGCTGTTACCCATGGCCAGGGCCACGTTGTTGGCCTCGCGGCCCCAGGTCACGTGGATGCTGACCTTGCATTCGGGGTATAGGGTATAGGGCAAGAAGCGGTTGCCCGGGTAGATGATGGGTTGATCCCTTAGGTCTATTATCAAGACTTGCCCCATCAGGCGGGAGCAAGATTTAAGCATGTTTATGTAATAGTTGGCTTGGTTAAAGTATAGGTCGCTCCTCTCTTTAACGTCAGGGTCCATGAGCATTTCTTCGGCGGTCTTTGTCCGGCACATTTCCATCATGGTTTCCATAAGGTTATAGTTGGAGATTCTAAAATTACGGAAACGACCTAAACCGGTACGGGGATCCATCAAAAAGCCGATCAGGATCCAGCCGGTGGGAAATTCTATCTCGTTTATCGTTAGGTTGGCGCTGTCGACCTTGTCCACGGCCAGCATCATGGGGTCCCAGTGGGACGAGTAGCGGGAAGGGCCGCCAAGGAAATCATAGATGACCCGGGCGCAGGACGGGGCCATGCGGGACATGCCCCTGTAGGAAATGGAGCCCAGGCGTTCGCCCTCGCTGGTGTGGTGGTCAAACCACATGCCCACGCCGTTGGCGTAAGGCACGTTGGCCAGGATGTCGTTGGGGCCGACGGGCACGAGCCCATCCTGGATGTCCTTGGGATGGACGAATTGGTAGCTGTCAATCAAACCGGCTTCCTTAAGGAGGGCGCCACAAGCCAAGCCATCGAAATCGGATCTCGTAACCAAACGCATGTTTATTGGCCTCGGATTTTGCTTAAAAAATACACTCTAGGGGTTCCACCCGATTTCACCCATGTCCGGCCGGTTTAAAGGCCGGGGGTTAAAGCGACCAATCGGCGAAACGGATTAAAAAGGATTACCATTAAGATATTTACCAGTAATTTAAGATAATTCGAACAGTGGGACCGGCGCGACCGTTTTGTTATAAACTATTGTACAACACGATTTTTATAATGTCCAGCGCGGCTTTTTGCCAAGGTAGACAAAGCTATCGTGGTGAGGGTGGAAAATTGACCCGTTCATCCGGCAGTCGTAATTTATCTAACGATACTTATGTGTACAAGTACACATAATATCTAACAAACGCTTTTATTCACAACTCCCAATATCCACCCTGACAATTTTTAAACCCATATACGTCCATTGTCAACTTCGTGTTGCCCACGAACCAAAACGCGCTATCGAAATAACCGGAGTTTCGTGGTCCAGGGCCAATTTTATGCCTCTCGCGGAACCCCCCGCCTATATTCCACTAACGCGGATTAAACCCTAACGTCGCCCATCCCCTCCAAATTACCTCCCCCAGCTCGCCCCCGGCCCCTGGCCCCCACGGTCACTTTCAAAACTTCACTAGCTTATTCCCCATCTTAGACGACACCGGGGCTCCCCGGGGGGCTCCCCCGGCGGGCCCAGGGGCGCCTATTGGCCGTTCGGGGCCGGCGGGGGGCCGGAGGGGGCGCCGTCGGGGGTGGCGGCCCGGCGCAGGGTCTCGTCCAGGAGCATCTGCTCGAGGGACTCCTGGGAGGGCCGCTGGGGGGCCAATAGCGGCGTGGCCGGCCTTGGCGGCTGCTGTGGCTGGCGAGGGGGGGTCGCGGGGCCGCCCGCGGAGGGGGCGGCCTGGGTCTCCGGCTCGGGCGCCGGGGTGGGCTCGGGGGCCTGGGGCTCGGGCTGGGGGGGCTCGTCCCAGATCATGATGCCCACGCGGCGGTTGACCGGATCGGTGGGGTTGGTCCCGGCCAGCGGCTGGGTCGAGGAGTAGCCGGCCACCATGGTCAGGCGGTTGTCGGTTATGCCGTGGCGTGACAAAAAGCGCCTGGCCGCCGAGGCCCTGGCCGTGGAGAGCTCCCAGTTGGTAAGCTCCTGGCTGGTGGTGGCCACGGCGTCGGTATGGCCCTCGATGGCTATTTTGTTGGGGATGGTGTTGAGCTTTTCGGCGACCGTGGTCAGGATGAGCTGGGCCAGCGGGGTCAGCCTCGGCTGGCCGCTTACGAACATGGGCCGGCCCTCCTTGTCGAGGAGCTGGATCTTGAGGCCGCCCGGCACGTACTCGACCATGAACTGGCCCTCCACGCCCGCGGCCCCGCCCAGGTTGTTGGCCACCGCCGTGGTCAGCTCGCTGGCCAGCCGCGCCTTGGCCTCCCTGGCCTGCTCGGCCGTCCCCTGGCCCATGCCGGGGGTGACCTGGTAACCCGCGCCGTCGCCCGGGGCGGCGCCCTGGGTGTCAGCGCCCTCGCCGGGGGCTATGCCCGTTTGGGTCGAGCCCTCGCCACCCTCCTGGCCCTCCGGCAGATCCGTCAGGTTGGGGTCCTGGGGCCGATCCGTGGGCCTCGTGGCCGCCATGTCGGGCCTGCTGTCGCTCCGGTCGGTAAGGGCCTTCTCCCGCTCGTCCAGGGCCTTTTCCCGCTCGTCAAGCTCCTTGCCCATCTCCTTGAGCTGAAAGCAACCGCCCTCCAAAATGCCCGGGGACTCCTTCGACGGGTCGAAAGCCGAGGGAAGGCCGCCGTTGAAGATGGCGTCGGTCAGCGACAGGTTCTCGAAGTAGTCGGCCAGGGCGGCCTTGCCCTGCTCGGACGAGATGGCCAAAAGCCACATGACCAGGAAGAAAGCCATCATGGCGGTCACGAAGTCGGCGTAAGCCACTTTCCAGCTGCCGCCGTGGTGGCCGCCGTGACCCTTTTTGATGATTTTCTTAATCGGTGGTGGGCTTTTTTTATCCGCGCTCATCTCGTTTTTTGTTCTGGGGGTCCGTTTTTAGGGGTTTTCTTCATTCCGGCGGGGCCCGGGGCCAACCGGTGGCTACTTCTTGACCGACTTTATAAGCTCTTCCATCTCCTCGTAGGTGGGGCGGCAGTTGGTGGGGATGGCCCGGCGGGCGAACTCGATGGCCATGACCGGGGGAAGCCCCTTGGCGAAGGCCACCAGGACGGACTTGGCCACCTTGAGGATGTTGTCCAGGTCGTGGGCCTGGTTCTCGAGGGTCTTGGCCATGGGGGCCATGTAGCCGTAGCTCAGCAGGAGGCCGAGGAAGGTCCCGCAGAGGGCGGCGCCGACCGAGGCGCCCAGGATTTCCGGGGGCTCGGTCATCAGGCCCATGGTGGTGATGATGCCCAAAACGGCGGCCACGATGCCCAACCCCGGCAGCGAGTCGGAGACCGTGGTCAGGGCCGTGGGGATGAGGGTCCCGTGATGCTCGTGGGTATCGGTATCGATGTCCATCAGGTTCTCGAACTCGGCGGGCTCTATGTTGCCGCTGACGAAAACCTTGAGGTTATCGGCCAGGAATTCCTTGAGGTGGTGGTTTTTGATGATCCCGGGGTATTTGGTGAAGATGGCCGAGGAGTCGGGTTTGTTGGCGTGCTCCTCCAGGGCCAGCATGCCCTCGCGCCTCGCGATCGACAGGAACTCGTACAGGAGAAGGAGCAAATCTATGAACAGATCCTTTTTGATTTCCTTGCCGAAAACGATCTTGGGGAGTGACTTCAGGGTGTCCTTGATGAGGGACATGGGGTTGGCGATCAAAAAGGAGCCGAAGGCCGCACCGCAGATTATGATGACCTCGTTGGGTTGCCATAGGACCCCCAGTACCCCATGGTGCATCTTGTAGCCGCCGATGACGGCCGCGATGACAACGATTATTCCAATTGGAGGCATAGGCTAAACTCCCGTGGATTCCACGCGCGATTTGGCAGCTCTAAGCGTTAAGTCGCCAGTCGGTCAAAAAATCTTACGACCTAAAAAAATCACCCTACGGCTTAAGCTCATAATCTGAATAGGAAAAAAGGTTACGGCAAGGCCTACCGCGCCCAAAATGGTCCCTTGGCCTATTTCTCTGATCGGTTATAAGGGACAAATAGTTAAATAATTTTTTCGGTCTCCCTGGTTATTCGATAGCCAGAAAAGCAAGCTAAAATCAGCAATTACAAATACATTGACATATTTTTGGGTTTTCAAGCGAAAAATTTCACGGCTCTGGCTTCCGACCCCCGGTTTCAGCCACCGCTGAGCTTATTCTAATCATTATTCGTTCATAAAACTAACAATCCATGAAATATTATCTTAGGGCGTTACCGAGCTTTAGATCTCCAAGTTAAATTCCTTATCGCAAATATATTAGAGTTTGACTAGATATGAAGTTCTTTTTATAATAAAATATCAAACTTGCATGTAATAATCTGTCAATAAATAACCATGTCTTAGTTTATAACCATTAAGAGCGCTTAGGTAAAGGCGACTTCCCCTTGTAACGCATATTCGTTAGCCCCGAACGCGGACAATAAAAAAGCCTCCCCTGGCCAAAGACCGAGACGAATTTAATTAAGTAGTGATGGAACCTTGAAAATCCGTGTTTTCTGACAATTTGTTACATCTACCGTTTTAATTTACCGCTAACGCACCCGCGTCTCGTCGTTTAGTTCAACTCGCTATGGCCCCTGCCCCGTGGCCCCTCCACCCGGGCCAAAACAGGGCCTTTGGGGACGCCGCCCAAGGATCCAGGCGGGCGTGGTTCAGAGATTGGTCCTGATGGCGTCGGCCACGAAAGGCAATTTGGTCAGATCGGCCGGATCGCCTTGCTTCAGCGGCAACTCGCTTTTGTCCCGCCTGGGGATGATATGCAGGTGCCAGTGGTCCACCAACTGGCCCGAGACGGGCCCGTTGTTCCCGATAACGTTAAAGCCCGTGGCCCCCACGCCAAGCATGGCCGCCACGGCCAGATTTTTGGCCAGGGGCAAGGCCTTGGACAAAAGCTCGTCGGGTACTTCAACCAAAGTAGGGTAATGGGTCCTGGTAACCAACAGGCAATGCCCTTCGGTTACGGGGTTTATATCCATAAAGACGATAAAATCCTCGTCTTCGTAGACGCGTATGGAAGGGATCCGACCGTTAGCTATCTCGCAAAAGATGCATTTAGACATATCGAAACCTAAAATTAGCCTACTTTAGGCTAGGTAATAATCTAGTCTATTTAGTAATTTAAGTATTTTTAAACTAAACGATAGACCTTATGTGAACAAAAACGTAACCAGTGTCTAGCCGCCTTTGGGAAGCCAAGTCGCGCCCCAAGGCCAATCCCCCAAACCACCCGGCCTTGCCGGTTACGCCCGGACCGGCCAACGGGTAAAATCGATACCCAAGGCCTGGCAAGTCCCTACTCTGACCTACCGGACATTATAGCGATCTTCACGGCGGTTAATCAACAGAAACGGTCGCCATCCAACCCCCCCGTGGGTTTAAGCCCAGGCCAAACCCACCCGGCCAGGCCTCATTTTTGGGCGCCCGCCCAACAAACCCGGCCGGCCATTGTCCCACCCGCGCCCGTATACCTTTGCCAGGTTCGGGTAGCGCCCCTTCGCCTTGGATGCGGGCGAGGGCGGGGTGAAGGGAGGCGACGATTCGACGGTTTCCCGTGGCGCCCCGCCCGGGGCTCGGCAAGCAAGATACTGTCCATACCCGGGTCGGGGCCGGCCAACGGAAAGCACGGAAAGAGTCCCTCTGACTGTTTTGTCAAGGTCTAATTTCGGGCGGGCATAAAAAATCCCCACGAAGCCTATTTCTAAGCTTTGAGGGGATTGCGAGTGTATACCTGCGCCCCATCCGCGTCGCGGCGACGCCCATATGCACGGTGGGGATTCGCTCAATGCCCCGGCGCTCGTAACCGCGGTGGTCAACGCGGATATCAATGTTTCGCCGCCGCGATTCGGCGTTCACGGCGTTCGCCCAAGCCGCCCGCCATTCCCCCGCTTTGGCCTTGTCGTTCCAATCCACGGTGTTGACTTTGCGGCTCTTGAACGTGCCGCTTCGCAGGCGGATTTTCTCGCCATTCTCGTCGAGGGTATACCCTTTCCGCGATTTCGCAGCCCAAAGTCCGCGCCGAGAAATCGAAAAAATCTATTTTTTTCGTGCATGTCACTTTAAACCTGAATTCTTATTATTTTTTCCACCATAAATTTTTTAATTTTGGGAGATTATTTTTCTTGAGGTTAACCTAATAATTGGTCTCAAAATAGTTAAAATTAATATCCAATATGTGTAATTTATAAAATAATCCCTGTAAAAAAAACTTGACTTCCCTGTAAATCCGGTGTATATAATATTTGTGGTTGAAAAATTTCCACCAGAAAACTTACCGGAAGTCAAGTTAAAATGCAAGTTAGTCAGCCTTACTATCAACAAATACCTCAAGAACTCGTACAGAAAAATAGAGAAGGGGGGTTCGTAAAAAAATTTTACCGTTCGCAAGTTAAGTATGGAGCTTATGTCTCCCCCCATCATTCTTCTAGCGATACAAACCGTGAAGAATACTTAGGAAGAATTGTAAATGAAGATGACAATGTATATTACAATAAGAAATGGGGGTTTTTTAGATTTACAATTAAAGATAGTTATACTCAATTAAATAATGTATATACTCTAAATTCTCAGGGCTCTCAAGAATTCTGTAGCCTTTGTTATGGCAATATTTGGCTTTTACATGACCTGTATCACTCTACCAAATTTAGCTCTGTCCTTGAAAACCTATTGCCATTTGAAGCTGATACACTTCATGTGTTGTTAGCATATAAACTAACAACTGGTGAAAACACCTTTGTAAATGTTGACTCTTGGTTTCAAAGATCATATGCTCAAATATTATACCCACATGCGGCTGTTTCATCAGGTAGCATAAGCGCATTTCTAAAAAAACTTGGAGAAAATAGTATTAGAGAAAAATTTTTTGATATATATCACGATTATCTTAAAGAAGATAAAGAATCAGATGTTTTAATTTGTAATAACATTTTAATAGATAGTACAGGCGCTCAAAATGATATTAAAATTCCTATTACAAGAGTTAGTAATCATAATGGTTTAGTAAATAATGAGTTTAGGGTAATATATGTCGTTGATCATGAAAGAAATTTGCCTATATATATGAATCAAGTCCCAGGGAATGTTGTAGATATATCAACTCTTAAGTATATTATAAATTTGTTAATTATGCGGAAAATTAAAGTTAAATGTTGTGTATTAGATGCAGGTTATTATTCTGACAATAATTTAGAATTTTTAGATCAAATTGATATTAATTATTTAGTAAGAATGTGTAATAATAGGTCGCTATATAAATATTTAATAGAAAAAGAAAGTATAGATTTAAATGAAGAAACTAAATATAGAATTTTATATAGACAAAGATATTTACATTGCAAAAAAATTGTTTTAAACAACGACAAACGTACACATTATGCATATATAGTTTTAGATTTTGACAAACAAACAATTGATAGAAACTCTATATACGCTAAATATACTAAGCAGGAAGATATATCTAAAAAATCGTTATATATGGGTAAATTTATTTTGTATTCTAATTATGATATCGAAGAATCTGAAGTATTAAATTTTTATTACACACGTGAACATATTGAACAAGTATTCGATGTAGCGAAAAATAATGGCAGTATGCTACCTCTAAGGACTCATCGGATGGAAAGTACAATGGGACATTTGTTGCTATCATTTATAGCAACAATTTTATCTTTGCAATTGAATAATAGGCTTAAGGATACTAAATATTGTGCTACTAGCGCATTAAGAATTATGAATAATCTACAAGTACATGTCAATAATAATAATGATGATACCACAATGTCACCATTAATGCCTTCTGAAAAAGAACTTGCTATCATATTGAACTTAAATTTAGATTCTCCTGTTAAAGTAGATTTATCTAAAGAGTATACAAATGAATATTTAAATAAATTAAAAACTAAACGTAATAAAGGTCGTCCTAAAGGTAGGAATAACAGACCTTTTTCCTTTTCTAACGATACTGTAAATGAAAATATAGACGACAAAAATCCTTTATCTAATAATGAAAATTTAAATAAAAGCTCGCTAAGACGCGGTCGCCCAAAAGGCTCTTTAAATAAAGTTAAAAAAGATAATTTAACTAAGTTTTCTTTATCAAATAATCCTAAAAGAAAGCGTGGGCGTCCTAAAGGAAGTTTAAATAAACCTAAATCGCATAATGATAAAGATAATATTTTACTAAATAACTCAAAGCATAAACGAGGTCGCCCTATAGGTAGTAAAAATAAGCCTAAAGTTTAATTAAATTGCTAATAGTTCTAAATTCAAAAACATCTAAAGTTGTTGGTGTGGAAAACTGATCAGAAGTTTAATCAGCGGCTTAAGTTGCACTATTTTTTATCAACCTTAGAAGTGCTAGCTTCTTCATCGTTGTCTTGAACTTTAATTTTACCTTTTTACGACAGTATCTGTGACTTTTTCGCACCTACAGTAGTAAGTATCCTCTGACGCACAGAAGCCGACCCTATTACTGTTTTCTTGCCGGAAAGTCACTTACTAGAAACTCTTCCCTTAACCCCGCTAAAGCAACGGTAATCGTCTCGCGGGTGACGGGGATGAACGCCATGGACGGGGTCGACCTCCAAGCGGGGGGCTTGGCTTAGGCTTAGGCGTTATCCGCCTCGGGGACGAAAGCAAAGTCCTAGGACAGTTTCTCTCACGAAATGGCCGCCCGCCATAGGCGAGTTCGACCGCGGCGGCTAGGTTGCTTACGTCAATCAGAAATGATAAAGCCGCCAACTGAAGCTGGTTCAACCAAGAATAAGGCAATAAAATTTCTGATTTCATCGGACCCCACTTGATTTTCGGAAAATATATTATTAAATATATGGTGGAAAAAAAATTAAGAGATCAGGTTAAATGCACTTGATGATGTAGTATGATGAATCTACAATAGTGTGGCCTCGGAAACCATTTTATGGAAGCTATGTAATTTCAACGTTCATTCAGCCTGCTTGTTGTACAAACGGCCATATGGCGGAGGTGAACAAAAATACGCAACCACAATAACGTTGAAATTTCAATAGGTTAGAGTTTTCGGGGAAACTCACAATACAGAATGGAGGGGTTTACCGTGCGAGAAACAATAAATGTTACTATCCGGCTTGACAGGAGAGTAAAAGAGAACGCCGAAAAGTTATTTGAGGATTTGGGCATGAATTTATCTACTGCGTTCAATATTTTTGCTCGGCAAGCCT
>JAITKA010000106.1 GCA_031278635.1 Deltaproteobacteria bacterium
TGCAAATGCCTTCACAATTATCCAGTCAATTACCGTTTTATGCCCCAATAAATTTGCCCTGTTTCTTCATGTTTACGAAATGCCTATTCAAAACAACCTAACCATATCGTCATTATTGCGTATTTAATTTTTTTTCAGGATTAAAAATTTTATACACGTTATTTTTTTAACTTTTGATAATTTATATTCTACATATCCGTTCCCGAAATAATTAATACCGTTTAAAATCACATATTTAAGCGCCATGGGCTCGCTTGGTCCGGAACCAGGCGCCGGCCTTTGTTTCCCCTCGTTGCCGGCCGCGCCGGCCTTTGTTTCCCCTCGTTGCCGGCCGCGCGGCCCATTGTTTCCCGTTGTTGCCGGCCGCGCCGGCCTTTTGTTCCCCGTTGTTTCCGGCCTGAGCCTCCCACTTAATGTCAGCGTATTAATTACCCCATATCTATCATATCGTTATCCTTGTTAACATAACCGTTGCGATAATTTCAGACAAATTACCGCCATCTGGCCAAGCCGCCTAGCCATAGGCAAATCTCCCCTCCGAAATCCGCTCCCTTGAGTCCCCCGGTCGCGTCAACCCCTCCCTAACCCCTTGATAAGTAATTCTATTTCGTTCCATGTCAAAGCCATATTTAATTATATAATCGATAAGATCTGTTTTCGGCGATACATACCATTAATATAAGGTCTCAATATCATTAAAAAAATTATAGATTTGCAAAAATATTATTTTATGCTATTATTATATGTGTTTAGTGTAAACCGACTTCGAAGGAAGGGTTTACTTTTACATAAAATCATATAAAATTTATGCGTTTAACTTTTTCTTGATAGAAATAAAAGTCACTAGTTGAGGTCACTCAAATCACCAAGCCGAATCATCCTAACTTATAAAAAACGTCCACGCCGGTTATTTTATATAATAATCCATGGAAATTTAACCAATATGGCGTCACGTTTATCGCGTCAGCAGATTTAAGGCAAAATAAGTCTTCCTAAGTAAACACCATATGACCCATCCAACGTTAGCCTACCCTTAGGGCGTTGGATGCGTAGAAACGGTAGCCTGGTTCATGACGCATTTTGGACAGACGACGGTTAACGGACGCTTAACATAGATAGTCGCCGCCCCCTTGGCCGGCCCGGCCGGGACGGGGCGGCGGAAACGGAGAGTAGATATGAAAGGTTTAGCCATGCTGGGATTCCACAAGGTCGGCTGGATCGACAAACCCGTGCCGTCCATCGGGCCCATGGACGCCTTGGCCAGACCCCTGGCCGTCTCGCCTTGCACCTCTGACGTCCATACCGTGTGGGAGGGGGCCCTCGGCGACCGCCACGGCCTCATCCTCGGACACGAGGCCGTGGCCGAGGTGGTCGAGGTGGGCCCGCTGGTCAGGGATTTTAAGCCAGGCGACAGGGTCATCATCCCGGCCATCACGCCGCACTGGGAGACCGTCCCCAGCCAGATGGGTTTCCACCAGCATTCCGGGGGCTTGCTCAATGGCTGGCAGTTCTCCAATGTCCGGGACGGGGTTTTCGGGGAGTATTTCCAGGTCATCCAGGCCGACGGCAATTTGGCCCCCCTGCCCGACGGGGTCGGGCCGGAGGAGGCGGTGATGCTTTCCGACATGGTCCCCACCGGCTTCCACGGGGCCGACAACGCCGAGGTCTCCTACGGCGAGGCGGTCGCGGTCATAGGCATAGGCCCGGTCGGGCTCATGGCCGTGGCCGGGGCCAACCTCAGGGGGGCGGCCCGCATCTTCGCCGTGGGCTCAAGGGAAATCTGCCAGTCGACGGCCAGGCTCTACGGGGCCACCGACCTCATAAACTACAAAAACGGCAACGTGGTCGATCAGATCATGGAGGCCACCCACGGCAAGCCCGTGGATAAGGTCATAATCGCCGGGGGCACCCTGGAGGCCTTCGAGTGGGCCATCAGGCTGGTCCGCCCGGCCGGGATAGTGTCAAACGTGAACTATCTCGGGACCGGCGAGTACATCAAGGTTAACCGCCTCGACTGGGGCCTGGGCATGAGCCACATAAAGATAATCGGCGGCCTCATGCCCGGCGGGCGCAAGAACATCGAGTATCTCTCCAACCTCCTGAAATACGGGAAGCTGGACGTCAAGCCCTTGCTGACCCACCGTTTCAAGGGCTTCGGGTACATCGAGGAGGCCCTCATGCTGATGAAGGACAAGCCCAGGGACCTCATCAAGCCCGTGGTCACGATCTAGGCGGGGGCTGACCCCCGCCAGGCCCGTTAGCCCCGCGTTTTCACCGGGGCCCCGCCTTTGGGGCCCCGGTTTTTTTTGGGCTTGGGCCAGGGGTCGCGAAAGGCACCAAAAATTCCCCCAAGGTCCCGGCCTCCGCCACCTGACGGTTGGCGGGCCCGGCCCGGCCGGCTTGGCCGCCGGTCAAAAAATATAATTATCGTTTACTGTTACGGCCGTAAGGCGAACGCGTTCAGATATCATGCCAAGAGCGGGGGGGGCGGCTCCTCGATTTTTCTGGATTGATTATGTTTAAAATAGAGTTTTAAGCAAACATTTTACTTGATTTAGGTTACGCTTATCATATTTTTCGTAATAATGAAATATATAAGAAACGCCCAAATCCTGAGATTTGGAGGCCCGTTTTTTGGCTTGAAATCTAGTATAGGGTTTTTATTTTAAGATGGATATGTTAAACTTACACATTGTCGAGTTTGCGCCAACCTTAGACGGTCCCATGAGCCTATTCGCGCGCGAACATGATTTTATAAGGGAATCTTACTAGTTATTTGGCATGCCAAAGGATCGCGCCCCGTTCGGCTGGCTGGCTGACGATCCACGAACTATTTTTCGACCCTTTTAGGGCCTACGAGCAATTTATGGGCAACTTAAGACCAATCATTAAAACCATCGAAGAAAATTGCGTGAATTGCCAACGATGCATTGCCGCTTGCCCGGTAAAGTTTGCAAATGACGCCACCAGCGGCAGCGTCGTTAGGGTAGTGGACAACCTTTGCATAGGTTGCGGGCAATGCATAGACGCTTGTCAGCACAACGCAAGGGTAGGTATTGATGATTTCAGCACCTTTATGCAAGATTTGCAAAGCAAAACTCCCATCATCGCTATAGTGGCTCCCGCCGTGGCCTCAACCTTTCCCAACCAGTACTTCAATTTCAACGGCTGGCTCAAATCCATGGGCGTTAAAGCCATATTCGACGTAAGCTTCGGGGCTGAGCTAACCGTTAAGAGCTACTGGGAATACATTAAAGCCAAAAAGCCCTCTTGCGTCCTGGCCCAGCCGTGCCCGGCCATAGTTAACTTCTGCGAGATTTACCAGCCAGAGCTCTTGCGGTACCTGGCCCCGGCCGACAGCCCCATGCTCCACAGCATGAAACAGATCAAGCACTACTTTCCCGAGTACGAAAAGTACAGGATTGCCGTCATGTCGCCTTGCTACGCCAAACGACGGGAATTCGACGAGACGGGCTACGGCGACTATAACGTGACCTTCATCAGCCTCCTGAAACACATCACGGATAACGGGATAGATCTCTCCACCTACCCCGAGGAGCCATACCTAGGGCCCGAGCCCGAGAGGGCCGTCAACTTTTCCTCCCCGGGCGGTTTGATGACCACCCTGGAGCGTTACCATCCGGGCGTCTACGGGTTTACCCGCAAGATTGAGGGCCCGGACATCATCTATCCCTATCTGTCGACGCTGTCCCGCTCGATTAGGGCCGGGGTGGCCCCCCGTTTGATCGACGCCCTAAATTGCGACGCCGGTTGCAACGGCGGTACGGGGGTTCCCAACCTTAACGAGAGAACTTTCGACGAACTCGAGCATAATGTCAGGCAACGGTCCAAGGCCATGCAAAAGTTCCATGCCGACCAGATAAAAACCGACAAGCCCAAAGGACTGGCCAAAATAGTCAACCTCTTTAAGCCCAAGAAGAACAGATCCAGGACGGTCAACGATTTGGTGGCCGAATACTGGAAGCCCAACCTTTACGACCGGAACTACGTCGATCACAGCGCCAATTTCAAGGCCTCCATCATGACACCGGCCCAGCGGGACGCCATAGCCAAAAAGCTGGGCAAGGAAGACACCGACGACTTCTTCAACTGCTCCGGCTGCGGCTACCACGCCTGCGAAAAGATGATCATGGCCATCCATATGGGCATAAACAATCCCAGCAACTGCCAGCACTATACCCTTAAGCGCATGACCAAGGGCCACGAGCACATCCTGAGCATCCTGGGCCTGACCGAGAACGTGCACACCTCGATCGTGACCGCCGAGGATTCCATCAAAAACATGACCCTCTCCATGGAGGAGATCAACGGCCTTTCCACGAAGATCGGCTCGGTCCTTAAGTCCATCGAGGACATCTCCTTCCAGACCAACATCTTGGCCCTGAACGCAGCCGTCGAGGCCGCCCGGGCCGGCGAGGCCGGCGCGGGCTTCGCCGTGGTCGCGGACGAGGTCCGTAACCTAGCCTCCAAGAGCGCGAGCGCGGTCGTCGACACCCGCAAGATGATAGAGAGCACCATCTCCAATGTCGAGGAAGGTTTCAACAGCTCCAAGACCGTAAGGGAGCACTTCGACCTGATCATGAACAACTCGAACGACATTCTCGATATCTCGTCAACCATCAAAGCCGAGCTGGAGTGACGGCGAAGCCCGCCCCTCCCGGCCCCCCGCCCGAAAAAACCCCCGGCCATCCGGCCGGGGGTTTTTTTGGCCTTAAATCCTGGACGAAAAATAACGTTTTGGTGGGTTTTTACCAAACGCCCGAATATTTTTTCGTTCACGGCCAAGCTTTCCGGCATCCCTTAAAAAAATTATCCCGTTAAAATAGATAGTTAGTTATTGGCTTAGGGGATTTTCCCAAATTCTCACTCTACGCCGGCTAAACGGGCTTAACCGAAAAAAATAAAAAACACGTTTTTGTCGCTTTTCCTCGTTGATTGACACACAATCGGTTTAAAGCTGGGCCGGTTTTCAACCCCCGGCCAGGGACTCCCCTGGCCGGGCCCCGGGCCTAACGGGCGTTAGCGGCTCTGAAACTTAAGCAATATTATTCAAGCGTTATAGTCTATAGTCGACTCGCGATTGATGGGGTTGTTCGCCCTAATTCTTTCCCGTTTTTGGGGTTTTTGGGCCAAAAACGGACTCAATCCGGCCTTGGCATGTTAATCGCATTAGTGACCCGGAACAGCTTTAAAAAGTTACGCTCGTAACTTAACCCGATGGGAGGTCAAGAATGTTAAGGTTGACAATTCCAAAATTAGCCCGGAGGTCTTTACTTTTATTGGGGCTTCTGATTCTCACGCCTGGGCTTTGCTGGGCTCAGGAGACCGAGGCGTATGGGCAATCAAACGCCAACATCATGTGGACCTTGTTGGGCGGCGTTTTGGTCATGTTCATGCAGCCCGGCTTTGCCATGGTTGAGTGCGGCTTGGCTCGGGCCAAGAATGCCGCCAACATTTTGATGAAGAACTACGCCGACTTCATGATCGGCAGCCTGGTCTTCCTATTCGTAGGCTTCGGCATCATGTTCGGCCAGACCAAAGGCGGGCTTTTCGGCACCTCCCTTTTTGGCTTGTCCGGCATAGCCGGCAACACCCCCGACGGCCAGTGGGGCTTGACGTTCTGGTTTTTCCAGAGCGTTTTTTGCGGGACCGCCGCGACCATCGTCTCCGGGGCCATAGCCGGCCGTACCAAGTTTTCGGCCTACCTTATCAGCAGCGTCCTGATCTCGGCCGTCATCTACCCGATCAGTGGCCACTGGGTCTGGAATTCCCTGTACGGCTCCGGCGGCTGGATAGGGAACCTCGGTTTCATCGATTTCGCCGGCTCCACGGTCGTCCATTCCGTGGGCGGTTTCGTGGCCATGGCCGGGGCCATAGTCGTCGGCCCCAGGCTCGGGAAATACTCCTCCGACGGCGTCGCCAGGGCCATCCCGGGACACAACCTGTCCCTGGCCGCCCTTGGCGTTTTCATCCTCTGGTTCGCTTGGTTCGGGTTCAACTGCGGCTCGACCAACGTCCCGGACGGCACCATCGGCTTCATAGCCGCCAACACCAACCTCGCCGCCTGCACGGGCTTTTTGGGGGCCATGCTCACCAGCTGGATTAAATCCGGCAAGCCGGACCCCTCCATGAGCTTTAACGGCGTTTTGGCCGGCCTGGTCGGCATCACCGCCGGCTGCTATGACGTAAGCCCGTTCGGGGCGGTCATCATCGGCTTCGTCTCCGGCGTTTTGGTGGTCTTCTCCGTCATTTTCATAGACCAGAAACTCAAGATCGACGATCCCGTCGGCGCCGTTTCCGTCCATGGCGTTTGCGGCGTGTTCGGTACCGTCGCCGTGGGGC
>JAITKA010000175.1 GCA_031278635.1 Deltaproteobacteria bacterium
ACTGAAGAAAGCGATGTTGATTTCGTTATGGATTATACCGATTCAACGATTGATAATCTCGAATCCTTATCTGATATTAGGCTTGATTTAGAAACTAAATTTAATAAAAAAATTGATTTGGTTCCAATAAATTCCTCAAGCGGCCAGATTGATATCGAACATTTTCAAACGTTTATACGAAAAGTGATAAACGAAAGGGTTCAGATATATGAAAGAAATTGATACGTTATTTTGACTAGATAAAATTTATTATGACGATATAAATTATTTTATCGTAATCCCAGTTATGATTAGACTGCAAACGCTGGTAACTGATTAATAATATAGCATTATATTAATTTAATTGCGCCCATGACCCAAAACGATTTCAATGCTGACCTAAGTTTTTCCTAACTATGGTCCAGACGGTTCGTTTTATCCAGAAATAGCCCGCTTGCTGTGGCAAAAATCTTGCCAGGTTCAAAATAGTTGCGTTTTTTGGGAAGGCGCGGGATCCAAAAAGTCGCAACCAAGGTTAAAGGATTTATTGGGGCGTTCCGACGAAAAGCCGCCAACCGTGGAGGCCGATATTTTATGGCCAGCCCCTCGCCGCCACCCGATCTGGGGCCATTGGGAGGCCCCATGGTCGCTTTGATGCGTTCGGCTAAAAATAAACCAGGAGCCCGCCCCGGGAATTGGCCGTGATTACGGCCTCTCGCGTAGTGGAAAGCGTTGGGGCGGTCACCGGTTCGCTTAACGGGCGGCGAAGTTTCGCCATGGGGGCCAAGGTGGGAGAGGCTTGGGAAATCGGGCCGGCCGGTATGGGGGGCGAAGGGAGGAAGCAAATATAGTGCCAGAAATTGAAAGTGGGGGGGCTTTTTTGAGAGAATTTTAACGATTTGCCATGTGGAAAAACCCCAATGTTGCATTCATAATCAAAATTCTATAGAATTACTATAATAAGTTAATAGCGGGAAGAGATTGGCGGAGGCTATGGTCGCCCGTAAACGGTTCTCGCCCGGTGGCGGCAAGCCAAGAGCGGCAAGCCAAAAGCGCAAGGGTCCCGGTCAGCCCAAAAGAAAAAGTAAGGTAAAATTTTATTTAGGGTCCGGTGAAAGAGGGACCAGGGATGGGTGTTTGTCGCCAAGGGGCCTGGACTGGTTGGCCGGGCAAGGGTTGTCCCGGAGTTAGGTTGGCTGGGCCAGGGTTGGCCCGGAGTTAGGTTGGCTGGGAGTAGGCTGGGCGGGATTTGCCTGGTTGAATCAAAAGGGAATTAAAGAGGGGATTATTGTTGCTTGTAAAAGCTATGTATAAGTATATCCTGAGGAAATGCTAACAAATATTCGTTAGACTGGTGGTTTTGTCTACGAAAATGTGTGGGCGAGGGTGTTCGGCATGGGGATTGGGGCCGGATCGGTTGGGCGAAGGCCTGGTTGGGTGTGGCCGCGGGGTTATTATCGCTGGGTGAAATGCCGATAAGTATTGGGTAAAAGTCAGTCTGGGTGGCGCTTTAGCCTTCCATCGGGCCGGGTTGGCCGGGCCGGGATTACGTTTTTTAGGTTTTCGTATGCCCAAGGAGCCGAAATACGCCTTAACCAAAGTCATACCATTGTTGTTGACGGCGGTTTCGTTGGTGTCCATCATCATGTTGGCGCTCATGTGGATAAACTACGAGTTTACCCGGACGGGCCAGGAGAGCCAGAGGCTGGCCAAGGAGTTTTATGACGAGGCCGAGACGTCGCTGAGTTTGGAGACCAACAGGATATGCGATTACATCATGGCCCAGACCTCGGCCAGCCAGATTAAGTTCTACCAGATGATAAAGAGCCGGGTCCAGGAGATCTGGAACATGCTCAATGGGTTGGAGACGGACCCGCGGCTGAATCTGGTGGGCGACAGGGCGGCCAAGGAGCTCGTTTTGGCCATGCTCGACAACCTCTCGTTCACCGAGGGCCAGAGCGGCTACTTTTGCATAGACTCCAGGGGCGAGTTTTTGTTGGACTCGAAGGCCGGCGAGGGTGGGGTCGGGGCGGCGGACAGGGCGGCCCGGGCCAGGGACGCCGCCTTGGCGGCGAAGGTCGGCAAGGTAAGGTTCCATTTCGAGGAAAAGGGCCTGAACGATGCCACGGCGTCGGTCAAGGCCATAGGCGAGGGCTTCTATAGGATTTTGGTCAGATCCGAGACCTTGGAGCCGCAGTCCGAGATTCCCATAACCTTTTTGAAATATTATGAAAAATTCGACTGGGTCTTGGGTGCCAGCAGCTACTACTCTGACTTCGAGAAGAATCTGGGCCAGGAGTTGCTGGGCTGGATCGACAACGTGCCGCTGCCGGCGGTGGACAATCTCCTGGTCATGGACTATGACGGGCTGATACTGTCATACGCCAACCCGTCGCTTATGGGCAAGAACATAAAGGAGCCAGGTTTCGACCCGGTCATGGGGGAGACGCTGGCCACGGTCATCACCCAGGCGAGGGAGAAGGGCAAGGGGGTCACGCGTTTCAGCCTGCCCGGGACCCAGCCCGGCCAGGCTATCGACTGCGTGGCCTATTTCAGGGCCCTCAGCAACTGGGAATGGGTGGTGGTCAACTGGGTCAACGTCTCGGTCCTGGACGAGACGTTGGAGATCCTGCAGCGGAATTTGCGGGCGGCCCTTTTCAGGGAGATAAAAAAGGTCCTGGCCATCTCGCTGGGCATTTTGGCCATGGTGGCCATCATCTCGGTGGTCGTCTCGCGCAAGCTTCGGCAGAGCCTGTCTAGCTTCACGAAGTTTTTCGGCGAGGCGGCGACGAGCTCGGTTGAGATCGACCCAGGGGCCCAGCCCTTTTCCGAGCTGGCCAGGCTGGCCAGATCGGCCAACAGCATGATCGCCAAGCGGCTTGAGGCCGAAAGGAAGGTGGCCGAGAACGAGGTGAAGTTCAGGACCGTCTTCGAGGTCTCGCCGCAGATAATCACCATCATGAACAGGGACGGCTACCTTTTGGAGGCCAACGACCAGTTCGAGCGGTACGCCAACAGGTCCCTGGAGGAATCGAAGGGGCGCTCGCTGGCCAAGGTTTTGGACATCCCCAAGGCGGCCTGGACCGCGTTCCTGGAAGACCTCCGGCACGACCGGGTCAACAAGGGCCAGGAGCTGGCCCTGGTCGATAGGCAGGGCAACCCCGTCCACCTGTTGCTGTTCGGGAAGCTCATGAGCTTCATGGATCAGGATTTCGTGTTGGGCGTCTCGGTGGACATAACCGAGCTGCGGCGGGCCGAGTCGGAGAAGTCCGAGCTCAAGGAGAAGCTGTTCCGCTCCCAGAGGATGGAGGCCATGGGCCTCATGGCCGCCTCCATAGCCCATGAGCTCAACAACATCCTCTCGGGCATGATAGGCTACCCCGAGCTGCTGTTGCGGGACGAGACGCTGTCGCCGGGCCAGAGGGCCCAGGTGGGCGAGATACTCGAGGCCGGGCAGAGGGCCACCGAGGTCGTGAGCGACATGATGACCCTGGCCAAGGGCGTGGCCACGGCCAAGGTCTCGGTCAACCTGAGCGAGGTGATCGAGAAGAGCCTGACCCTGCCGCCGATCAAGATCGCCCTGGCCACGGCCACCAAGCCCGTGGACATAGATTTTAAGAAGCCCAGGAAAGCCTTGGCCATAAAGGGATCGCCGAGGCATTTGATAAAGGTCATCCAGCACCTGGTCGTGAACTCGATAGAGGCCTTGGAATCCAAGGACGTCGTGGGCCGGATCACCATAAGCGTGGACGGGAGCAAGCTGGACGACAACCCCGGCTACCTCGAGGCCTTCAAGCCCGGCAACTACGCCATGATAACCATTTCCGACAACGGGCCCGGCATCCCCGCCGAGGAGGTGGGGCGCATCTTCGAGCCTTTCTACACCAACAAGCCGGGCTCGGGCCGGGGACTTGGCCTGGCCGTGGTCGATCTGGTCGTGCGGGGCCACGGCGGGGGCCTCAAGGTCGATAGCGGGCCGGGGGGGACGACCTTCACGCTGTGCTTCAGGGCCGTGAGCGAGGCGCCCAAGGCCAAGCCGGTCTTCCAGGAATACCTGGGGAGCGGCCAGAAGATCCTCATCGTCGACGACGTGGACATCCAGAGGAAGCTGGCCCAGAAGATTTTGAAGACCCTGGGCTACGAGCCCCACTCGGTGGCCTCGGGCGAGGAGGCGGTCGAGTACCTGAGGGGCAGCGACGCCGATTTGGTCATACTGGACATGATCATGGACCCGGGCATAAACGGCCGGGAGACCTACGAGGCCATTTTGGCCATCAAGCCCAACCAGAAGGCCATCATAGCCAGCGGCATGGCCGAGACCGACGAGGTGGAGAAGGCCCAGGCGCTGGGGGCCAGTTATTTCGTCAGCAAGCCTTACACGATAGAGGACATAGCCGGGGCCGTCTACAAGGCCCTCCACCCGGAGCCGCTAGCGTGAGGGCGTTTCGCCGGGGCCTGGGGTAAGGCCCCCCATCCAGAGTCGTTATCGCGAACAGAGGGCGGGTTCGGCCCCAGGCGGGCCGGGCGCCGCACCGTTATGGGGCAGGTCGGTTGATTCCCGAAGAATTGTCGTCAATGGATTTCCAACGGGGCCAGAAGGCCGCATGGCTGGCGGCCAGCCTCACGGGGCTGGTGGACGTTGATTTGCTCCTCTCCAAGATCCTGGCCAACGCCCGGCAGGTGGTCAGGGCCGAGGCCGGGACCGTCTATCTGGTCAACCAGGGCAAGCTCAGGTTCCAGACCAGCCAGAACGATTACCTCGAGCGCCTGATCGGCGAGACCGAGGATCTGCCTTTCGTGGGCTCGAACCTGGACATCGATTCCAACACCCTGGCCGGTTACGCCGCCCTGCAGGGGCGCATCCTGACCGTCAACGACACCGAGGCCATAGACTTCGACGCCCCCTTCCAGCACCTCATTTCCATCGACGCCTCGACCCAATACCCCTGCCGGGCCATCATGTCCATCCCCCTCATCGCCTCCAACGACATCCTCCTGGGGGTCTTGCAGCTCATAAACCCGACCGACGGGGAGGGCCAGATCTGCGATTTCGACCGTGGCGACGAGGCCGTCCTGGCCAACTACGCCAAGAGCGTGTCCACGGCCCTGGAGCGGGCCATCATGCTCAGGGACTCGATAATAAACAGCCTCAAGCTCGTCGAGCTCCACGACCAGACCGAGACCACCAGCCACGCCCAGAGGATCGCCCTCCTGACCACGGCCATATACAAGAGCTGGGCCCACAAGCGCCAGGTGCCCCAGGCCGAGATGGACGGGGTCCTGAACGTCCTGCCGCTGGCCGCCATGCTCCATGACGTGGGCAAGGCCTGGATACCCACCCACATCCTCAACAAGCCCGGGCGCCTCAACAAGGAGGAGCGCCAGGTGATGGAGCACCACGTGGCCCTCGGGGCCAAGCTCTACGCCGACTCCAAGACCCACCTGGACCGCCTGGTCTTCCAGATCATAACCGACCACCACGAGCGCTGGGACGGCCTGGGCTACCCTGGCCTCAAGGCGGACGGCGAGCCGGCGGACGCGGAGCCGCCCGCGGGCCCGGAGGCCGGCGCGCCCGGCCGGGGCAAGAAGGGCGAGGAGATCTCCATCTTCGGCCGGATACTGGCCGTGGCCGACGTTTTCGACGCCCTGAGCAGCCGCAAGGCCTACAAGGAGCCCTTCGACGAGTCCCTGGCCGTCCAGATCATGGTCCAGGAAAGCGGCCGCCATTTCGACCCCTCGGTCATCGAGGCCTTCCTCTCGGTCCGGCCCCTTTTGGGCAAGATCAGGGCCCGCTACCCCGAGGCCGAGTGAGGCCAAGCGCCCCCCATAAAAAAAAACCCCCCGGCTTGCCGGGGGTTTTTTTTGTCATGGGGCCGGGCGGCGGCGCCTCCGGTAGTTCAGGTACCAGACGAAAAGGGCCAGGAGGGGCCAGAAGACCGTGGGTATCCAAAAGAGGAGCTGGGCCCGGCGGTGGTTTATGGTCAGGGCTATGCCACGCCTAGCGGTGGTGGGCAGGTCGTCCTCGGCGCCCATGAGCCAGAAGAGGGCGTTGGTCAGGAAGGCCCGGTTGTCGCCGTAGTTTATGAAGCCGTTGGCCGCGAGGTCGGCGTCGGCCACGAGGGCCAGGCGGCCGCCGCCCTTTACGGAGGTGGCCGTCGAGAGGACCAGGGGCCCGCTCGCGTCCTCGGCGGGCTGGTAGCGGTGGTCGCCGTCGGCTATGGAACCAAGGTCCGTCTCAAGCCACGAGGCGTCCGAGGAGAGGGCCACGGCCCAGGTGTGGTAGAGGAGCCCCTGGGCCGCGTCCCGTACGGGGCCCGGGGCCTCGGGCTCGGGGGCTTGGGGCCCTGGCCCCTCGCCGAGCCTCAGGAGCGGGACCTCGGCCTCGGCCTCGCTGGCCGGGGCCTTGGCCAGGGTCACGGCCCCGGAGAGGGGCCAGACCACGGGGCGCTCGAGGCCCAGGGTGATGGGGTGGGCGGGGAAGTCCCTCGAGACGATGAAGCGATCCTGGGTCCCGGCCCAGGCGTCCTCGGGGTCGACCACGAGGCCCCTGGGGATGTCGAGGCCCAGGGCGGAGAGGGCCCCGGGATCGAAGCCCGCCACCATGGGGTCCTGGAGTATGAGGAGCTTGCCGCCCCCGGCCACGTAATCGATCAGGGCCCTCTCGGCGTCGCCGCCCATGGGCGCCCGGGGGCCGGCCAGGACCAGGGCCCCGGCCATGAAGGCCTCGGGCGGGAGGGGGCCGCCCTGCCAGGCGAGATCGAGGAGGAAGATCTTCTCGCCCATGAGCGAGCGGGCCCAGAGCGAGAGGCCGGAGGGGCTTTCGTCGAGGACGGATTTGACGCCGTGGCCCATGAGGTTGTAGGCGAGGCGGTTGGGGCTCATGAGGCGCCTAAGGCTCCTGTCGATGGCGAAGCGGGTGATGGGGCTGACGGTCTCGGAGAAGCCCTCGGCCTCGATCAGGACGCTATCGGGCCTGACCACCGAGACCTCCCCGTCCTGGGTCTCCGAGAGGCCCTCGGCCAGCTCCACCGTGGCCGTTACCCGGCCCGAGGCCTTCCCGTAGAGATCCATCAGGTGGGTGACCGGCCCCCTGGCCGTCTCCCGGCCCAGGCGGGCCCTGAGGCTGACCGGGACCGTAAGGCGGGCCAGGAGCCCGTGGGTCTCCGGGGGCAGAAGGGCCTCCTCCGGGGCGGCCAGGTTCAGGGCCGGGAGGAACCTCGCGCTCCCGGCGGCGAGGACGATGGCCAGGGCCATGGCGAGGCTAAGGGCGACCTTGAGGGCCCCCCGGTTGCGGGGGCCGAAAAAGTCCCGCAGATCCCGGAGGATGGCCCGGGGGCCCTTGAGGGGCAGGATGATCAGGCTTAAGGCGAGGGGGAGGGCCCAGAAGCCGGGGATGCCCGGGGCCAGGGCGAGGCCGAGGAGGGCCAGGAAGAGGAAAAACAGCCCCAGGGGGCCCCAGGGGCCGTTACCGGGCCCTTTTGGCGCCGGGGAGGGCATCCTTCGGGCCGGCCGGGCCTAGCGCCGGCCGGTCAGGGCCGGGGTCAGGTCGGCGGCGATCTCGGCCAGGACCGGGTTCAGGGCCTGGGCCAGGCCCGTGGCCAGGGCCTTGGGCCGATCGGCGGCCTCGGGCGGGAGATCCTCGTAGCCGGAGTAGGTGTTGGACATCACCGTCCGGGGCCTCGAGCTCCTTTGGTCGGTCAGGGTGGCCTTGAGCTCCACGGTGGCCCGGGGCGGGTTCTGGTAATAGTCGCCGTGAAAGGCTATCAGGTAGACGTCCAGCGTGTAATCGGGGCTTTGGGCGGTCACGCCCTGGGTGGCCCGGTAGCGGTCGGAATTGAGGTCAAGGTAGCTGGCCAGCTGGGCCGCCACCAGGCGGGAGGGCATGCCCACCAGCTCGTTGTAGAAATCCTCGCTGAACTCGTTGGGGCCGATCTTCAGGACCAGCTTGCGGGTCTCGTACTGGGGGGCGGCGCCGCTGGAGGTGACCTGGATCATGATCGGCCGCCTGACCTTGGCCGGGCGCCTCTGCCCCTTGGCGGGGTTGCCCTTGGCCGGCGACTGGCCGGTGGCCTCAAGGTCGAAGGACCGGATGGACGGGTAGGGGCGGGACAGGCCGCAGCCGGCGAAAAGGCCCCCCGCGGCCAGGGCGACCACGGCCAGCCCGATGGCCAGCCTGAGGCCGGGCCCGGGCTGGGCGTCGGCCTTCCGGGTCCGGGAAGGGGTGGGGAAACTGTGAAGGCTCATTTTTGGACCTCGGGTGGCGGCTGCCCGAAGAGGATTTGGCTGGGATAGCGCTTGGCCATCTCGGATACCTCCCTTAGGTTTTCCGACATCACCCTCAGGTTTTCCAGGGTCGACGGGAGGCTGTTTTTGGTCGACCTGGTCAGGCCCTCGGCCTGGGCCAGGAGGGCCTGGAGACGCCTTAGGGCGGCGCCCAGGTCGGTCGACATCCGGGCCAGGCCCATCTGGTCGACGTCCTTGGAGAGTTTTCCGACCAGGATGGTTATCTCCGAGGCGGCCTTGTCGAAACTGGCCAGGGAGTCGGTTATGGTCCCGGAAAGTTTGTGGAGATCGTCGTTAACCGTGTCCGAGAGGTTGTTGACCGATCTCAGGGTGGAGACCATGGCCTTGTCGAGGGCCTGGAAATCGACCTTGGAGAGCGACTCCAGGATCTTCGAGAGCGACTCGCCGATGGCCAGCATGGCCCCCTTGGCGCTGGGTATGACCAGCTTGTCGCTGGGGTCGAAGATGACCGGCTCCTCCACGGCGTTGGCCTCAAGGTAGTCGAGGTTAAGGTAACCGAGGCCCGAGACGCCCTGGAAGGACAGGAAGCACCTGAGTTTGTTGTTTATCTCGCGTTCCAGCAGGCGCCTCGCGTCATCGTCGTCCGCGTCCGACTGGCCCAGGAGCAGTTCCGGGTCGATGTTGAACTCGACCCTGACCATGAGCTGCGACCCGGCGGTCCCGCCGTTTATGGGCAGCGTGATCTTGGAGACCTGCCCCACCTTGAAGCCCCTGAAATGGACCGAGGCCCCGGAGGACAGTCCCTGGACGGTGTGGTTAAAATAGGTCTGGCATCCCAGGGAGTTCCGTAAAACCGAGCTGAGGCCAAAATATATCACGGCCCCGATCAGTAACGCAAGAGCGGATACCGTGAAAATACCTATTTTAATGTAGTTAACCCGAGATAACATTATTATGTTCTCTTAAGATGGGATAAATATTCAAAATCACAAGTCATAAGTAATTTACTCACTTTACTTAAGTGTTTAATAGAAGTATTTATTATGTTTATTTGTTAAATTAAAGCTTTTTAGTTAAAAAACAAAAGAATGATTATCGTTTTGAGCGACCGTTTTTGTCGTTCTGTAAAACCTAGCTAGGGAAGGGGATCATTTGTTCTTCCCTGGGGCAAGCAAAGACTCCTCGCGGCGGAAAAAAATGGCCGCTTCCGGGCTGTCCGATTCGTGGGCCAGAAAGTGGGGCGTCCCCATGGCGGCGATGCCTTTTTTCCCCTTGTCAAGCAATATGGCCCGATCCAGGGTGGCCATGATGCTGTGCAGTTCATGGGTGACGATGACGAAGGAAAGGGAAAGGTTCCTGGCCAGGGTCATTATCAGGTTATCGAGCTCGGAGGAGGTCACCGGGTCCAGGCCCGCCGAGGGCTCGTCCAAAAACAGCAGCCCCGGCTCCAGGGCCAAGGCCCGGGCTATGGCCGCCCGCTTCTGCATGCCGCCCGAGAGGCTGGCCGGGAGGTAGTACTCGAAGCCGGTGAGCCCCACCAGGGCCAGTTTCAGCTGGGCCGCCGCCTTGATGGCCCCCTGGGGGAGGTCGGTGAACTCTATGAGGGGCAGGCTTACGTTATCTATGAGGTTCAGGTCGCCGAACAGGGCCCCGCCCTGGTACATGACCCCGAACTTGCGGCGTATACGGTCCAGATAGGCACCGTCGTGGGCCCAAAGATTTTGGCCGAATAGCTCTATCTTACCCGTCTTTGCGGGCTCGAGGCCCACAAGATGCCTAAGTAAGGTCGATTTGCCGCAACCGCTGGGTCCCAGGAGCCCGAATATCTCGCCCTCGGCAACCGAGAAGCTGACGTTGGTCAGCAGGGGCGGGGCGTCCGGGTAGCCCACCTCGAGCCCCGTCACCACTAAAGGATAATGTATTTTTGTCTCTAGATCCACGAAATAATACGCATCCGTTTTCCGCGGCCGGGAGGTTCCGGTCCCTGGCCAGAAAGTTCGCGATCCCCCCTACCAGTTAGCTACGTAAAACAATATGGCGAAAAGGCTGTCCAAAACGGCCAGGACGATGATGTTGGTGACCACGCCGTGGGTCGTGGCCTGGCCCACGGCGGTGGGGCCGTTCCCGGCGGCAAGGCCCCTCTGGCAGCCAATCGTGGCCACCGTGAAGCCAAAGACGAAGGCCTTGAACAGGCCCGTCATGACGTCGGAGAGGTCTATGTGGCCGGAAAGTTCCTCCCAAAAGACGATAATCGGATGGCCCAGGGTGACCATGACCACGTTGCCGCCGAGCAGCCCGGCGAAATTGGCGAGGATAGTCAGGAAGGGCGTGGCCATGGTCAGGGCCATGACCCGGGGGAGGACGAGATCCCTGGAGGGGGAGAGGCCCATGGTCACGAAGGCGTCAATCTCCTGGTTGGCCTTCATGGCCCCCAGCTCGGCCGAGAAGGCCGAGCCGCTTCGCCCGGTGAGGACTATGGCCGTGAGGAGGGTCCCCAGCTCCCGTATGAGGGCCAGGCCCACGAGATCGGCCACGAAAATGTCCACTCCGAACAGGCGCATGAACATGGCCGACTGGAAGGCCAGGATCAGGCCGACCAAAAAGGCCACCAGGGCCGTGACCGGGAGGGCGTCGATGACGGCCTGCTCGATCAAAAAGAACGTGTCCGCCCACCTGAGGCGCCAGGGCCTCACGAGGAAGCCCAGGAGGTGCGAAAGGAGCTCGCCCAGGAAGGCGGCCATGGAAAGGAAATCGGCCCAGACCTCGGAGTGGATCCGCCCCATCCTCTCGAAAAAGTGCGGCCTTGGCGGCGGGTCGGCCGGCGGGCCGAGCGTATCCACGGCCAGCCGCCAAATGGGGATCAGGTTCCCGGGCGGGTCGGTGAACTCCGCGGCCACGCCCCTGCGGCGGAGCCTTTCCCTTAGCCACAAAAGCTGGGCCGCCCCGTTCAAATCCAGGCTGCTGATGGAGGCCAGATCCAGCCTGACCTGACCCCTTGGGAATTTGGAGAAGACATCCCAGACTTTGGACGGAACGTGGGCGTTAAGGGAGCCCTTTAGAACAAAACGCCCCGGCTCGGCCGGCTCGATCCTAAACGGGCTATGGTTTTGGCTCTCGATCAATAACGGCTCCTAACTTAGGGAGACTTAAGGCTTTTGACCCGCCCGCCCCAGGCGTGCGCCTGGGGCGGGCGCCGGGCCACGCTTCCATGATAATTGCAAAGTGGGAAAAAAAACAGCCCCCCGGCAAAAAAATTTAGTCAGTACCCTAGCCTTAGCCGGCCAGGGCGCCCGGTGGGGCCAGGCGAGGGGGCGAAGCGGGCGGGCTAGCCGCCGAGGTAAGCCTTGCGGACGTTCTCGTCGTTCAAAAATTCCGAGGCGGTGCCGGAGAGGGTGATGAGGCCGGTGGTCATGATGTAGGCCCGGTGGGCCAGCATGAGGGCCAGGTTGGCGTTCTGCTCGACCAGGAGGATGGTGGTGCCGTTTTCCGTGTTTATTTTGCGGATGGTGTCGAAAATGTCGCGTATGACGATAGGGGCCAGGCCGAGGCTGGGCTCGTCCAGGAGAAGCATGCGGGGCTTGCCCATGAGGCTCCGGGAGATGGCCAGCATCTGCTGCTCGCCGCCGGAGAGGGTGCCGCCGCTCTGCTTGGAGCGGGTGGCCAGGATGGGGAAGAGGTTGAAGATGTACTCGAGATCCTTCTTGATGCCGCTTTGGTCCTTGAGGACGTAAGCTCCCATCTTGAGGTTCTCCAATACCGTGAGCCCGGGGAATATGTGCCGGCCCTCGGGGACCATGATCAGGCCTTTTTTGACCAGGTTTTCGGTCCTTGCGCCCCTGATGTCCTCGCCTTCGAAGGTGATGGTCCCGCTTTTGGGCGGAACGAGGCCGGTAATGGAGGCAAGGGTGGTGGTTTTCCCGGCCCCGTTGGCCCCCAACAGGGCTATGATCTCGCCCTCGTTTATGTGGAGGTCCACGCCCTTCAGGGCCTCGATGTTCCCGTAGGCCGTGCGCACCCCTTTCAGCTCAAGCATGGTTTTAGTCATGGATCAGTCCTCGCCCAGGTAAGCCTTGATGACTTTTGGGTCCTTTTGGATCTCGTCCGGCGGCCCTTGGGCGATCAATCGCCCATAATCGAAGACGTATATTTTCTTTGATACCTTCATGACCAAATTCATGTCGTGCTCAATCAACAAAATGGACACTTTTTCGTTTTCCCGGATGTCGGATATCAGATCCCTCAGGGCCGCCGTCTCGGCGATGTTAAGGCCGGCCGCCGGCTCGTCCAACAGGAGGACCTTGGGCTCGGTGGCCAGCGCCCGCACGATCTCAAGCCGCCTTTGGGCGCCGTAAGGCAAATTCTTGGCCAGCTCGTTGGCCATGGCGTCCAGCCCGTAGGTCACCAAAAGCCCGTAGCTGCGCTCTATGGCCGCCGCCTCCTCGGCCCGGGTCTTCCTGTTCCGGGTCAGGGCCCCCCACAGACCGGCCCTCATGCGCGTGTGCCTGCCTATCAAAACGTTTTCCAAAACGGTCAGGTTATTGAAAAGCCTGATGTTTTGGAAGGTCCTGGCCAGGCCCTCGTGGGTGATGACGTCGGCCGGGAGGCCCTTCAGGCTCTTGGAGGGCAGATCCAGGGCCGGGTAGAGGATCACCTCGCCCCTGGTCGGCTTATAGATTCCCGTCACGCAGTTGAAGAAGGTGGTCTTGCCCGAGCCGTTGGGCCCGATGAGCGCGGTGATGGAGCCCCTCTCGATGGACAGATCAACGCTATTTAGGGCCACCAGCCCCCCAAAGACCATGCTTATGCCGACGGTGCTCAGTATCGGGTCAACGCATCCGCTCCCGCTCCCGGTCCCGGTCCCGGCCGCGTTGGCCCCCGCCCCCTTGTCCAGGCCCGCGCTCATGGCCGCTCCCCCGTGGCTTCCGGCTTCGGGGCCCCGGTCAGGGCCTCAAGCCTCGCCGTGCCGTTCCCGTCGCCCTTGCCGTTCCCGTTGGTCTTGTGGATGTAGACCTCCCGGGTGCTTTGGATAAGCCCCCCTGGCCTAAAGACCATCATAAGGACCATAAGGGCCCCGAAAAGGAGCATGCGGTACTGGGAGAAAAACCTCAGCTGCTCCGGCAGGGCGCTTAGGACTATGGCCCCCAGGATGACCCCGGGGATGCTGCCCATGCCGCCCAGGACGACTATGGAAAGGACCAGGATGGAGCCCAGGAACGAGAAGCTGGCCGGGTTTATGAAAGTGATCTGCGAGGCGAAGACAACCCCGGCCAGGCCCGCCCAGGTGGAGCCCAGGGCGAAGGCCGTGAGTTTGGCCCGGGTCCGGTTGATGCCCATGGCCTGGCAGGCCACCTCGTCCTCGCGCATGGCCAGCCAGGCCCTCCCGAGGCGGGAGTTCTCAAGCCTGAAGACGAAGATGATCGTCACTATGACCAGACACAGGATGATGAAATAGGTAAATATTTTGTTAATGTCCATGGCCGGGTCGACGCGCAGGTAATTGACCAAAAATTCCTTGGGCGCCCCGTTCAGGTCGATGCCGAAAAAACCCGCCGGCTGGATGTAACTGATGCCCCTGGGGCCGCGGGTGACGGTTAGGTTGTTTAGGACCAGCCTGGTAATCTCGCCGAAGGACAGGGTCACTATGGCCAGGTAGTCGCCGGAGAGGCGGATGACCGGGAAGCCCAGCAATAGGCCCATGAGCGTGGCCGTGAGGCCGCCCAGCGGCAGGCAGACCCAGAAGCTCAGGCCAAAGTAGTGGTTCAAAAGGCCGTAGGTGTAGGCCCCGATGGCGTAGAAGGCGATGTAGCCAAGGTTCAGGAGCCCCGAGACGCCCACGACCACGTTCAGGCCCAGGCCCAGGGTCACGTATATAAGGGCGGTCACCATGACGTTCACGGTGTAGGGCGAGCTGATGAACGGGAGTATGGCCATGATGGCCAAAAGGACGTAAATGCCCTGGCGGCGGTAGCGGGAGGCCTTGACCACGGTCAGCCAGCTGGGCTTGGGCCCCTTTCTCAGATCCTCCGGCAGGCCCTCGGACTGGTGGACGGCCTTGGTTATGCCGATAAAGGCCCGCCGTTTCAGGAAAAATCTCCAAAGTATGGACAAAACGAAGGTGCCGAGGGCGAGGTATGGCATCCGATCCAACGAAAACTTGAAGGACTGGTTGGTCGGGTTTATGGATAGGGTCATTATGGGAAAGGCCAGTAAGCAGATCCAAAACGAGGCCAGGAGGGCCGGTTTAAACTCCGACCAAATGACGCGGCCGATATGGGAAGCTGTGATTTTATGGGTCATGACGATGCCGGTAAACGTTCTCTCGCGTTAATAAAATCAGACCTTCTGGGTCTGGGCCTGGCCCATGATGCCCTCGGGCCGGAAGATCAATATGATAATCAGTATGATGAAGGCGACGACGTCCCTATAGGAGCTGGAGATGTAGCCCGCGGCGAAACTCTCGGCGAAGCCCAGGATCAGGGCCCCGATGACCGCCCCGGGGATGCTGCCTATGCCGCCCAGGACCGCCGCCGTGAAGGCCTTCATCCCGGCCAAAAAACCCATGTAAAAGTATATCTGGCGCATGCTGCAGCCGATCAGGACGCCCCCCAGGGCGGCCAGGACCGAGCCGATTATGAACGTGACCGAGATGACCCTGTCGATGTTGACCCCGGAGAGCCTGGCCATGGTCATGTCCTGGGCCACGGCCCGCATGGCCATGCCAATTTTGGTGAATTTAATGAAAAGGGTCAGGCCCACCATCGAGACCGAGGTGAACAGGAGGATGATGACTTGGGTCCGGTTAAGGTACGCGGAGATGGGCTTCAGAAAGGGCATCTGGGGGACCAGATCGGGGAAAAGGACGAAATTGGAGGTCTGGGCCAGCTGGACGTAATTCTGCAGGAAAAAGGACATGCCGATGGCGCTGATGAGCGGGGCCAGCCTCGAGGCCCCCCTGAGCGGCCTGTAGGCGATCCTCTCCACCGTCCACCCGTACATGCCCGAGTAGATGGCGGCGATGACGGCCACCGACAAAAGTAGGCCCCAGCCGGTCAGGCCAAGGCTGCCCAGGACCATGGAAGCCAAAAGGGCCGTGAAAGCCCCTATCATGTATATTTCCCCGTGGGCGAAGTTTATGAGGGCGATGATCCCATAAACCATGGTGTAGCCAAGGGCAATCAAGGCATAGATGCTGCCCCTGGTCAGCCCGCTTAGAAAGAGATCCAAAAAATAAGTCATCAAAAAAATCCCAACGAAAACCCCAGCCGCGGCTGGGATCGGGAGCGGCCTCTCGAACCGTGCCCACGCGTTATGTTAAGCCGGCGCCCGGCCGGCCCGCCGTCCCCTTGTCGATATTTGGCTTTTTGGGCGGGGGAGCTAGCTTGGCGGGCCTTTTAGGGCGGGGGATCGCCCCCCCCCAGGGCCCCCAAAGGGGCCCCGGGGTAGGCGATTGAAAGGCGCAAAGACGAAAGTCGCTTAATTGACCGGGGCGAATTTCCCGTCCTTGACCTCGTACAGGATGAACTTGGCGCCAATGACGTCACCCTTGGCATCAAAACGGACCGGGCCCATGACCGTCTCGACGGTGTCCTCGGTCAGGCGCTTTTTGATGGCGTCCAGGTCGGTCATGTTGCCAACCTTCTCGACCGCGGCGAACAGGGCCTGGGCGGCGCCGGCGGCGTAGAAGAAGTAGGTGCCGATCGGTTCCTGATGGCGGGACTGATGGTCGGCTATGGCGGCCTTGGCGGCCTCGGTGTTACTGATGTCGGCCTGGCCGGTGGCGATCACGCCCTCGGCGTCTTTCCCGGCCATGACGATGAACTGTTCGTTATACAGTCCGTCCGGGCCGATGACCACGGTCTCAAGGCCCTTGTCGCGCATCTGGATGACCAGCTTCGAGGCGTCGCTGTAGTAGCCGCCCCAAACCAGGACCTCGGCCTCCTTGTTCCTGAGGACCGAGATGACGTCCTCGTAGGAGACCTCGCCGGTGGTCACGCCCTCGAAAACCACGATTTCGAGCTCGGGGGCCTCGGCCTTGATGTTGTTCTGGAGCGTCTCGGCCAGGGCCTGGCCGTAGTCGCCCTTGTCATGCAGGATGGCCACTTTCTTGAAGCCCTTCTGCTTGATGAAATCAAGCTGGAGCCTGGGCTGGGCGTCGTCGCGGGGGGTGGTCCTGAAGAAATAGGGGCTGGCACCGTCGTCGGTCAGGGAGACCTCGGTGGCCGAGCTGGAGATCATGATGACCTTGTTGCCGTAGGCGCTGAGGGCGCTACGGGTGGCGCCGGAGCAGGTGTGGCCCAAAATGAGGGTCAGGTTCTGGGACGCCAGCTTCAAGGCGGCGTTGGCCGCGTTCTCGGGGATGCAGGAGTCATCCTCCTGGATGATCTCGATCTGCTTGCCCAACAGGCCGCCCTTGGCATTGGCTTGGCCAACGGCGTACTCCAGGCCGTACAGGTTGGAGAGGCCATAGCTGGCCAGGTCGCCCAAAATGGCCCCGCCGTAGCCGATCTTGGTCGTGTCGCCTTCCTGGGCCTGGGCCGCGCCGTTAAGGGGCAAGAAAAACGCCAACGCAAAGATGGCTAATAACTTTACTGCCGATTTCATGGAAAATTTGCCTCCGATAATAAAATCTAAACCTCTCGCGCCAAACCTCGGCGCGAAAAAAAACACGGACATGCGAATAACGCAAAAGGGCTCACCGGTCATGGAATAAACGGACCAGCCAAGCCCGACGCTTACGGTCTAAACGAATAGACGGCGTTATTAGTGGAAAGATAGCCCAAAAACGGCCCCAAGGTCAAGGGCAAAAGACGACCCCGACGCCCCTCGGTTAAAAATCCCGCCGCTAGCCCCACGGCTAAAGAAACAAAAATAGTTTTTTTCCGCCTCAAAAGCAAGAAAAAAATATCTTGCGGCCAAGACTCAAATTTAACCTTAAAGCCCTACATCGTTTAAACAACCTAATAAAAACGAGAATACGTCCAAAATCTAAACCATTCCCCCTAAAATAACAAACCATCACCAACCCGTCGCCCCATTTGCCAATAAAGTCCATCGACTAGCCCCCCGGCC
>JAITKA010000043.1 GCA_031278635.1 Deltaproteobacteria bacterium
CTGTTGATTCATAAGCAAAACGAATTTTAGACGTACCTTTATAATGCTTCAATTCACTTTCGGCATAGCGTTTAGATTGTTCGGCAACAATAGTAAGAATTTCCGCTTTATTCTCTTCCTTTGCTTCAATAACTCCCACTGGTTTGCTGTCAATAAATATAAGATAATCTACCTTGCCGCTGTTGGTCGGGTATTCCCTGACGGCTACGCCGAGTTCGGCGGCTAAGTTAAGCTTGCGCATATCTTGAATAACGTATCCTGCATTCGATAGCATTTGTTCTATATTTGCTCGCGCTTTTTGTTCGGGAGTCATCGCTGTTCCATCCTAATGTTCCGATGGTTAAAAACTTATCGGAAGATGTACTTTGCATGAATCGCACCGACTTTGCAATTGCGGTACGTTAAGTTTGCGCAATGGTATTTTGTGTTCACTTTTTAGGCGGTGGTCATCTCCATTATGTCTGAGATGTTGCACCGCAGGGCAATGCTAATCTTTCCACGGATTTCGATTTGTATATTCTCGTTCTTGGCAAGTTTGGAAGCCGAAGTCGAGCCAATATTGGTAGAATCTTTTTTCTTCAAGCCTTTGTCGATAAGGAACTTCCATATTTTATACGTTCTCTCACTTGTTTACAACAGGCTCATAATATCAGTTCTAGTTGGACTTTGCGACAACTTTTTTTTTGGCAAAAACTTAATAAATTGTTTCTATAAAATATTTTTTTTAATCTATTACATTTTAATTTTATCAATTATATTTAAACTAAAATAAGTAGGGTATTATGCGATTTTGTAGCTTTAAATATTTTAAAGATGACAGCGTCCCGTTGGGGGCCGGTCAAGACCGGTCAAGGCCGGGTAGTATCGACTTGGATTGGTCGCGCCTAGGCCGACTAACGGGTCCGGTAATCGGGCCAGACGCCGCGTCGCATGGCCCGGGAGTCGAAGCGGGGCCGGGAATTGAGACGGCCGAACCCGAAGGACCCTGGAGGAAGGGCCCGTAGGGGCGGCGACAGCCGGGGCGGCTATTGGGGCCGATAGTCGGGGCCGACGCGGCGCTGGATGGCCCGGTAGTCGAAGTGGAGGCGGAAATTTAGTTGGCTGAACTCGGAGAGCTCGGGGGGGAAGGGCGGGTAGGGGGCGGCGCCCCTCATGGCCTCCATGGCGGCGAAGTCGAGGGGGGAGCTGTTGGAGCTCTCCTCGACGACTATGGAGAGGATTTGGCCCTCCCTGGATATGGTCATTATGGCCGTGAAGCGGCCGGGCTTGAAGTTGGTCCGGGCCTCGGGCGGGAGGATCCAGTGCCTGGCCACGGCCGAGCGGACGAAGGTGTGGTAGGACTTAAACTCAGGGGCCGTGTCCTCGAGGTTGACGGTGTTGTCCGGGAGTTCCCGGAGGGGGGTCGTCACGGGGGCGGTGTTTTCCAGGAGGTTGGCCGAGGGCCGGAGCGGCGGCGGCTCATCCGGGGTGGGCTCGTCGGGGGCCGCTTCGTCGGGGGTGGCTTCGTTGGGGGCCGCCTCGTCGGGCGGGACCTCCAAGGGCGGGGCTTCGGCCTCGGGCGGGGGTGATCCGGCCTCGGGCGGGGCCGGCCCGTCGGGGGGGCCGGCGAGCTCGAGGGCCAGCTCGAGGAAGCTTTCCTGGGGGATCTCGAGGGCGTCGAAGGCGCCGTAGGGGGTCAGGCCCAGGGAGCCCCAGAGGTGGAAGGCGGCGAGGTGGAGGCCCAGGGCCAGGGTGAGGAAAAGGGTAAAGCGCTGGCGGTCCGCGCCAAAGAGGGCGGCTTTCGGGTCATCTTGGCGGGTCCGCAGAAGTTGTCCCATGTAGACCTTGGGGAAGCGTTGGGTTATTTTCGTGGCCCCAAAAGGGGTGGGGCTATTTCGGGCCGGGGCCGGCCTGGCCTGGGCCGGCCGGGTTGACCCAAAGGGCGTCGCGGCGCTCGAACCACCAGTCGTCGGGGCCGGAGGAGAGGATCTCCTGGCAGAGGCGTTGGCCCTCGGGGGTCTTGAGCCTTTTGGTCGCGTAGGTGAGCCATTCGCCGGCCTGGTCGCAGCCGTGATCGTTTAGCCTCCTGAGTTCCACGATCATGTCCAGCTGGTCGGCGTCGGCGGCGAGGCGGGCCTCGATGGTCCGGCCGGAGAGCCACTCGTCGTTGGCCGAGGAGAGCTCGGGGGCGAAGGGCAGGCCATCGATGGCGTCGGAGAAGGCCTCCTTCTCGAAGGCCTTGACGTAGCGCTTGTTGACGTAGTTGAGATCGCCCGTCCTGGCCTCGGCAAGGTCGTGGAAGAGGGCCAGGATGAGGAGGCGTTCCATGTTGGCTTCCCCGTTCATGCGGCCCAGCACGTAGGCGATGGCGGCGGCGCCGAAACTGTGCTCGGCCACGTTCTCGCGGCCCCGGCCCAGGAACTGGTAGCCGGTCCTGGGCGTGCGTTTTAGGGTGGCGGTTTCGAATAGGAAGTCGGAAAGGCGGCTCAAGGTCGTGTCCCCTTTTTGGCGAGGTTTGTGGGCCTTTGGCCCGGAGGGCCAAGGGCCTAGCTTTTTTTGCCGGCCAGGAATCGCTTCAGGTAGTGGCCGGTGTGGGACCTGGGCACGGCGGCCACCTCCTCGGGGGTGCCCTCGGCCACTATGAGGCCGCCGCCCTCGCCGCCCTCGGGCCCGAGGTCGATTATGTGGTCGGCGTTTTTGATGACGTCCAGGTTGTGCTCTATGACTATGACGGTGTTGCCGTTATCGACCAGCCTTTGGAGGACCTCAAGGAGTTTTTTCACGTCGTCGAAGTGGAGGCCGGTGGTCGGCTCGTCCAGTATGTACACGGTCCGGCCCGTGTCCCTGCGGCTTAGTTCCTTGGTGAGCTTGATCCTCTGGGCCTCGCCGCCGGAGAGGGTGGTGGCCGGCTGCCCCAGGCGTATGTAGCCAAGGCCCACCTCCTGGAGGGTCACGAGCTTGTCGCGCAGGGCGGGTAAGTTGGTAAAGAACTGGGCCGCCTCCGAGACGGTCATGGAGAGGACGTCGGCGATGGTCGCCCCGGAATACTTTATCTCAAGGGTATCGCGGTTGTAGCGCCGGCCCTGGCAGGCCTCGCAGCGGACGTAGACGTCGGGCAAAAAGTGCATCTCGATCTTGATGATGCCGTCGCCCTGGCATTTCTCGCAGCGGCCACCCCTCACGTTGAAGGAAAAGCGCCCAGGGCCGTAGCCCCTGGCCCTAGCCTCCGGGAGACGGCTGAACAGATCCCTTATGGGCGTGAAGACGCCGGTGTAGGTGGCCGGGTTGGAGCGGGGGGTGCGGCCGATGGGGCTCTGGTCGATGTCTATGACCTTATCGACGAACTCCAGGCCGGAGATGGAGTCGTGGTCGGCCGGCCTTAGCCGGGCCCGGAAGAGTTTATGGGCCAGGGCGTTATGGAGGGTCTCCAGGACCAGGGTGCTTTTGCCCGAGCCCGAGACCCCGGTCACGCAGGTCAAAACGCCCAGGGGAAAGGAGACCGTCAGGTTTTTCAGGTTATTGCCCTTGGCCCCGTGGATGGTCAGTTTTTTCGTGCTCGGGCGGCGCTTTTTGGGGAGGCCCACGGTCTTGGCCCCGGTCAGGTACTGCCCGGTCAGGGAATCGCCGGCCCTCAGGATTTCCGCCGGGGTCCCCTGGAAGACCAGCCGGCCCCCGTGCTCCCCGGCCCCCGGGCCCAGGTCCAGGATCAGGTCGGCGCTCAGGATGGTCTCGGCGTCGTGTTCCACCACGATGACGGTGTTCCCCAAATCCCTCATGCGCTTGAGGCTCCCCAGGAGCTTTTGGTTATCCCTCTGGTGGAGGCCGATGGAGGGCTCGTCCAGGACGTACATGACCCCGACCAGTTTGGAGCCGATCTGGGTGGCCAGCCGGATGCGCTGGGTTTCCCCGCCCGAGAGGGTGGCCGAGCCGCGGCCAAGGCTCAGGTAGCCCAGCCCCACGTCGTTCAGGAAGCCCAGGCGATCCCTGATCTCCTTGACCACGCGGCGGCCTATGGCCAGATCCCTTTCGCCCAGCTCGACGTGGATGAAAAAATCCAGGCACTTGGCGATGGTCATGTCGCAGAGATCCTTGATGCCCTGCCCGGCCACGGTCACGGCCAGGGCCTCGGGCCTTAGCCTGGCCCCGCCGCAGGCGGGGCAGTTCTGGTAGGTTATGTACTCGTTGAGCTCGTCCTTGACCGACTGGGAGTCGGTGTCCCTGAAGCGGCGCTCAAGGTTGGGGATGATCCCCTCGAAGGGCTTGGGGGAGCCGTAATACGTTTCGTCGTCGTCGCCATCGTCAAAACGGTATTTGAAATCGATTTTCTTTTTCCCCGTCCCGTGGAGGATGACGTCGAGCGCCTCCGGCGGCAATTTGGCGACGCTGGTTTCCACGTCCCAGCCGTAGCGCTCGAAAACCCGGCACAGCAAGTTTATGTAATAGCCGCCGAAGGTCCGGGACCAGGGGACGATGGCCCCGTTGAGGATGTTGCGGGATCGGTCCGGTATGATCAGATCGGGGTCGAAAAACAGCTTGGCCCCCAGGCCGTCGCACTGGGGGCAGGCGCCCTGGGGGGCGTTAAAGGAGAAGAGCTGGGGGGTCAGTTCCGGGAAGGACAGGCCGCAGCGGTCGCAGGCGAAGCGCTGGGAGAAAAACAGCTCCTCGATCGGCTTGGATTTCTCGTCATGGACGACGGCGATCAGGGTCCCCTCGGAGGTCCTCAGGGCCAGCTCGACCGAGTCGGTCAGCCTCCGGCCCAGATCTTCCTTTATGATCAGGCGGTCTATGACCACCTCGATGTTGTGCTTCTTTTTCTTGGCGAGGGTGATCTCCGAGCTCAGCTCCATGATCTCCTTGCCGATCCTGACCCTGGCGAAACCGTCCTTCCTGAGGGAATCGAAAAGTTTTTGGTGCTCGCCCTTCCGGCCCTCGGCCAGGGGGGCCAGGATCATGATCCTGGTGCCGGTGGGCAGGGTCATCAGCTTATCGACTATCTCCACCGGGGTCTGGGCCTGGATAGGCAGGCCGCAATTGTGGCAATGGGGGACCCCCACCCTCGCGAAGAGAAGCCTCAGGTAGTCGTAGACCTCCGTGGCCGTGCCAACCGTCGAGCGCGGGTTTTTGCTGGTGGTTTTCTGCTCGATGGAGATGGCCGGGGAGAGGCCCTCGATGAGATCGACGTCGGGCTTGTCCATCTGGCCCAGAAACTGCCGGGCGTAGGCCGAGAGGGATTCGACGTAGCGCCTCTGGCCCTCGGCGTAGAGGGTGTCAAAGGCCAGGGACGACTTGCCCGAGCCCGAGAGGCCCGAGATCACGGTCAGCGAGTTCCTGGGGATGTCCACGTCGAGGTTTTTGAGGTTATGCTGCCTGGCCCCCCTTATGATTATGGGGTCCTGGTTTTTGGGCGCGGCCCCCGCGGGCCTAAGATCCCTGGGGACTATGAGCGAGGCCCCCTGCGCGCCCTCCGGGGCGGGCAGGGGCCCGGGGGACGGGGCGAGGGCCTCGGCCTGGCCCTTTAGGCGGCGGGACGACATCAGGCCACCGCCGTGGGCTCGGTCCAGGCGAACCATTGGAGGGCCAGGGCGTAGGAGCGGGGCCCGAAACCGGCCACGACCCCCACCGCCGCCCCGGAGAGGAAGGACTTGGCCCTGAAGCCGTCCCTCCCGGCCGGGTTGGTCAGGTGGACCTCGACGACGGGCTTGGCTATGGCCAGGACCGCGTCCCTGATGGCAAGGGAGGTATGGGTGTAGGCGGCGGCGTTCAGTATGGCCCCGTCGTACTCGGCCCCGGCCCGCTGGATGGCCCCCACCAGCTCGCCCTCGCCGTTGGACTGGAAGAAATCGACCGCGAGGCCGAGCTTTTGGGCCAGCCTCGAAAGCGATTCGTTGATGTCGCTTAGGGTTTCCCGGCCGTAAAGTTCCGGCTCCCTTTGGCCGAGTAGGTTTAGGTTGGGTCCGTTTATGATTAAGATTTTCTTCATCCAAATGACCTTATCTTGCCATATATCTTTGTAATTAAATTTCTTTTAGTGCGTTTGGCCTTAAAAGTCCCGCCGGCGGTACCCGCCGGGTCGCTCAGTATAGCACGACCGGCCCGGCCCGTTAAGGTTGGGCGGGCCCGCCCAGCCTGGCCGGGCCCCGGAGGTAAAAGTCGGCGAGGGTAATCAGGCACATGGCCTCGGCCACCGGGGCCAGCCTGGGGGCGAGGCAGGGGTCGTGGCGGCCGGGGACGGAAATTTTCACGGCCTCGCCGTCCAGGCTGACCGTGTCCTGCTCGAGGGCGATCGAGGGCGTGGGTTTGGCGTAGAGCCGGGCCGTCAGGTCGCGGCCGGTGGAGATGCCCCCGAGGACCCCGCCGTGGCGGTCCGAGAGGGGGCCCAGGGGGCCCATGGGGTCGTTGGCCTCCGAGCCGAGCATGGACGAGAGGGCCAGCCCCTGGCCGAACTCCACGGCCCTGACCGCCCCGATGGAAAAGAAGGCCCGGCCCAGGTTGGCCTCGAGCTTGTCGAAGACCGGGTCGCCCCAGCCGGCCGGGAGGCCGCCGGCCTTGAGTTCCACTGACGAGCCGACCGAGTCGCCCCGGGCCTTGGCCCCAGAGACGACCGCCTCGGCCTCCTGGGCCAGGTCCGGGTCCAAAAACCTAAGGGGGTGGCCCTCGGCGAAGTCCCAGTCCCGCCTCGCGGCCCTGACCGGCCCGAAGGAAAGGCTGGCCGCCCGCACGCTTACCCCCAGCGGGGCGAGGAGGGCCCTGGCCACGGCCCCGGCGGCCACCCTGGAGACGGTCTCCCGGCCGCTCGAGCGCCCGCCGCCGGGCTGGGGGGGCAGGCCGTATTTTTTGAAATAGGTCCAGTCGGCGTGCCCCGGCCGGAAGGAGCCGGCCGTTTTTGCGTAGTCCTGGGACCTCGCGTCCTCGTTACGGATCAAAATGGCCAGGGGGGAGCCGTTGGTGAGGCCCCCGGAGGTCAGCCCGGAGAGGATCTCCGGCCGGTCCCCCTCTTTCCTGGCCGTGGCGAAGGGCGACTGGCCCGGCTTGCGGCGATCGAGATCCCTTTGGATGGCGGCCAAGTCTATGGGGAGGCCCGCCGGGAGGCCGTCTATGACCACCCCCAGGCCCGGGCCGTGGGATTCCCCGAAGGTCATGACCGTGAAATATCGTCCGGTTAGGCTGCCCATGCGCTCGCTCCGTGGGTTTTGGCCTTAGGCCTTTGGCTCGTTTCGGAAAAGTTCCCTTGCCGCCGAGAGGATGTCCCCCGGCGGGACCCCCCGGTCGATGACGCTCTCGCCCGGGGCCTTTATGGCCACGAACTTAAGCTTCCCGTCCCGGATCTTCTTGTCGAAGGAGAGGAGCCTTACGACCTCCCCGTCCGGGGGCGGGTCGGGGAACGAGCCCCCGGCCAGCCGGCGGCAGACGTCGATGGCGCTTTTGGCGAGGTCGTGGTCCAGGCCGTGCCGCTCCCGGGAGTAGACGAGGGCCACGGCGAGCCCGAGGGCCACGGCCCGGCCGTGGCTCAGGGTAGGGCCGTGGAAGCTCTCGGCGGCGTGGCCGTAGGTGTGGCCCAGGTTCAGGGCGTCCCTTAGGCCCAGCTCCTCCCGTAGGTCCTTGGCCACGAGGGCCGCCTTGTGCCTGGCCGAGTCGTGGATTATCTGCGAGAGCAGAAGGGTATCGCCGGCCAGGATGTTGCCCAGCTGCCTCGTTATCAAGCCAAGTAGCGGCGGGTCGAAGAGCAGGGCCGCCTTGAAGGACTCGACCAGGCCCTCCCGCTTGAGGCCGTCCGGGAGGCCCGACAGAAAGAGCGGGTCGATCCAGACCTCCCTGGGGAGGTGGAAGAGCCCGGCCTGGTTTTTGGCCCCGGCCAGGTTGACCGCGGCCTTGCCGCCGATGGAGGCGTCCACGGCGGCGAGGAAGGTTGTCGGGATCAGGACCAGGTTCAGGCCCCTGCGGTACAGGCCGGCGCACAGGGCCCCTAGGTCGGTAAGGCTCCCCCCGCCCCTGACCAGGAGGTAATCGGAGCGGTCGAGCCTGGCCCCGGCCATGGCCAGGAGCAGATCGGTGGCCTCGGCCATCGTCTTGGCCGCCTCCCCGGTTTCTTTGGGGTAAACGGTCGGTATCCCGGGGAAAAGCCCCCCGAACCCGTCCGGGTTTTCCAAAAAGTGCCGATCCGAGAGGATCATGGCCTTGGAGTCCCCGATGAGGTTCCTCAAAAGCCCGGGCATGGACTGGGCCGGGGCGTAGGTCCTGACCACGCACTCCCGGCCCTCGGCCCTAAGGGGGACCGGGTCCTGCCACAGGACGAAATCCAAGACGTTGGCCGCGATTTCCGCCGGGCCGGGCTCGGCCGAGAAGACCGACCCGCACTCGAGGTAAAGCTTGCGGCGCTTGGCGTGGAGGGCCCTGAAGTCGGCGAAGCCCGAGGCCAGGGGCCTCTCGCCCCGCCCGGCGCCGTCGACCCTGGCCCAGGATTCCTCGGCCGTGAGGTCCAGGAAAAGGGTGATGGACTTTTTCAGTATGTCCCGGTTGGCCTGGGCCTGGACGATCCCGCCCCCGGTGGCGATGACCTTGGGCTGGTCCTGCTCGCTCAGGGTTTTCAGCAAGGCCGCCTCGGCTTGCCGGAAGTAGGCCTCGCCGCTCTCGGCGAAGATCTCCTTGACGCTTTTGTTGTGGTTCTTGACCAGCTCCTCGTCCATGTCCACGAAGGGGCGGTTTAGGGCCTTGGCCAGGGCGCGGCCCACCGTGGTCTTCCCGGCGCCCATGAAGCCGGTCAAAAAAATGTTGTTTTCCGGGTAGGTTCGGCCTTGGCCAGAGGGGGATATGGCGAAGATTTTATGGTCTTTCACGAAAGGGTCCGTTCCGGCGGCGGGGAAACGTCCCCGGCCCCCGGGGTTAATTGTCTAATGGCCGGATTTCCTGCTCTCCCTGAGGTAGTTCTCAAGGGAGGCCTGAAAAGGGCCGAGCCCTGGGTCCTGGGACGTCCAGTGCCAAAAGGAGAGCCTGGCCTGGTGGGCCAGCATGGCCAGCCCGTCCCGGAAGTCGCCCCCGCTTTTGGCGGCCAGGTCCTCGAAAAGGTTCGAGACCCGGCCGTAGTTGATGTCGATGACCCTGGCCCCCTGGGCGAGGTTGATCTCGGGCGGCGTCGGCGAGAAGTCGGCCGCGCTGGAGCAGCTGGTGGCGTTGACCAGAAGGTCGAAGGGGCCGCCCCCGGCCAGCCCGTCCCAGGCCAGTACCCTTAGGCCGAACTCCCGCCCCAGGGCCCCGGCCTTGTAGGGATCCCTCGCCGAGAGCCAGGGCTCTATCCCGGCCCTCCTGAGGGCCACGATGACGGCCCTGGAGGCCCCGCCCGAGCCCAAGACCAGGGCCCTTGTCAGCCCCGGGTCCTTAAGGTCGGCCAGATAGGCCCCATGGAAGCCCCTGGCGTCGGTGTTTTCCCCGTAGAAGCCGCCATCGGCCTGGATCAGCGTGTTGACCGAGCCGATGGCCTTGGCCTCGTCGGACAGCCCGACCAGGAACTCGATAACGGAGATTTTGTGCGGGGTGGTGACGTTAAGGCCCCGGTAGCCGGCGTGCTTGAGCTCGGCCATGGCCAGCGGCAGGTGCTCGGGGTTGACCTCGAGGGCCAGGTACTCGCCCTCGAGGGCGCAGCAGTTGAGGGCCGACCGATGCATGCTGGGCGAGGGGGAGTAATAAACCCTGGGCCCGCCCAAAAGCCCAAGGAGCCAGCGCTCGTCCCGTTTAGTGGCCATGTTCCAGTCTTTCCCCTCTCTCGCCGTATCGCCCGGCGGGGCCCAATCAAGCCCGCCAAGCAAAATCTTTCCCAATCCCGCCGATTCGGCCCCGCGGCCAGGCGATCCCTTCACGCCGCCCCGCGGCCATGGGCCCGGAACGGGCTCAGCCTTTCCAGAGGGCGGCCAAATGGTCGTCGAAGGAGGGGTAGGAGATGGCGATCGACTCCCGGCCCAGTATGGGCACCTGGGTCGCCGTCGCCCCGGCCGCCCCGGCCGCCTTCAAGGCGATCGAAAGCGTCATGGCCAGCCTGTGGTCCGAGCCGGAATCGAGGCTGTCGGGGAGGATGAACGAGGTCGGGCCTTCTATGGCCAGATCGTCGCCCGAGGAGTTGACCCTGGCCCCCAGGGCGCCCAGCTGGTGGCGAATGGCCATCAGGCGGTCGGTCTCCTTGACCCGCAGCTCATCGACCTGGCGAAAGACCGTCAGCCCTTGGGCCTGGGTGGCGGCCAGGGCCAGGATGGGCACCTCGTCGATGAGGCTCGGGATTTCCGCGGCCAGGATCTCCGTGGCCTTAAGGGGCCCGTCGTAACTGACCGTCACGTCGCCGGTGGGCTCCGGCTTGTCGCCCACCATGGTCAGGCTGACCTTGGCCCCCATGCGGTCCAGGACCCTCAGGAAGCCCGAGCGGCCCCTGGAGAGCAGAAGGTTACGGGCCGTGACCCGGCTGCCGGGGACCATGGCCGCGGCGGCGAGAAAGAAGGCCGACGACGAGGGATCGCCCGGGGTCGAGAAACGACTGGACAGCGAGAGCGTCTTTGGCGCCACGGTCATGGTCAGGCCCTCGACGTCGATCTTGCCCCCGAAGTAATCGATGAGGCGCTCGGTGTGGTCCCTGGTGGCGTGGGGCTCGGTTACCGTGGTATTCCCCCGGGCCGCGAGGCCGGCCAACAAAATGGCGCTTTTCAGCTGGGCGCTGGCCGTGGACATCCTGTAGTCGATCCCGGTCAGGTCCTTGCCCACGATGGTCACCGGGGGCTTCCCCTGGACCGTCTCGATTTCGGCCCCCATGAGCCTGAGCGGCTCGGCCACCCTTTCCATGGGCCTCCGCCGCAGCTGCACGTCGCCGTCCAGGACGTACCGACCGGGCCTCCCGGCCAGGATGCCCATCAGCAGCCGGATGGTCGTCCCGCTGTTGTCGCAGGCCAGCTCAATCCCCGCCGGGGGCGCCCACTTGCCCTCCATGCCGTGGACCCTTAAGGCTTCCCCCTCGGGCTCGGCCTTGCCTCCCAGGGACCTAAAGATGGCCAAACTCGTCTTAACGTCCTCGCAATCGGACAAACCATCGATCAACATCTCGCCCTTGGAGATCAAGGACATCAGGATCAAGCGGTGACTCATGGACTTGTCGCCCGGCGGCGTAAATTGTCCTTCGAAAGGCATGTTCTCTCCTAAACCCGGGACACTGGGTTTAACGCCCCGCCCGGCAATGGCTCGCGGTCCCCTCCCGGAATGGTTCGCGACCCTCGCCCCGAGGCAGCCATAGGCGTAAAAATACGCTTAACATTATCCATTAAATCGGCTCCCGTTTCAAGGCTCGGGCCGGCCCCCCAAGGCCGTCCCCCCCCCGCCGGGCCGGCCTTGCCCCGCCGCCTTGGGCCGCGCTTATCTGGACTATTAAGGCCTTAAGTGCTATACTTTTTAAAGATAAACCGGATTTGCCCGATCCGGACCGAAATAACTTGACTTTGACCCCGGCCAGGCCCGCCCGCGGCCTTGGATCCCCTGGGGGACGGGCAGAGCGAATCAATAGCCACGGTGTTTGCTTTTTCGTCTGTTTAACTTTTTTGGCAATAAGTTTAATTTCATATAGAGAAATTATTATTTTTCTTGAACAAAAACTATATTTTCTTGCTTAAAAATAATCCTCAAAGATTATTATGGGTAAGTTTTTTTTAATTTCACGTGTACTTGACGTTCGTTAGTTGATTTAAGTCGTTGGAAACTTGACGAATTGTTTTGACTGGCCTTGCGACAATAATTCTCTGATTCATTTTGGGTTTACTTTAGGTATTAGCAATGACCCGCCAAGCGTTCGGCGGGCTTAATCGGATAAGGAGCCAAGCCCCGCGGCGGGGACATAGCGGCTCCCTTTGGCCCCCAAGACTTCGGTCGGGGCTTCCAGACGAGGTGGACATCATGCCCCTGGGCTCAGGTCAAACAGTGCTGATTGTCGATGATTCCCCGGTCATGAGACAGATGTTGTTCAACATATTCGTAAACGAGGGCTTTAACGTCGTGGCCCAGGCGGCCGACGGCGAGGAAGCCTTGACGCTCTTCGAGCTCCACAAGCCTGAGCTTACCACCTTGGATATCGTGATGCCCAAAATCAGGGGCACGGACGTTTTGGCGACGTTGATGGAAAAATACCCGGAAAGCTGCGTCATCATGGCCTCCTCCGTCTCGGACGCGAGGACGGTCATGCACTGTTTGAAAATGGGCGCCCGGCAATACATTATCAAACCCTACGACGAGGAAAAGGTCATGACGGCCGTCAAAAAGGCCCTGCGTTTAGGCTAAGGCGGTAATTACCCGCCCCCTAAGATAAAATTATGACCCGTATCGCCTAAAACGCCCAATCGCCGAGGCAGCCGAATCCAAGGGCTGCGGAGGGGTCAAATGAACGTAAGCGACGAAAATCTAGCCGAATTGTTCGAACAGTATAAGGACGAGGTCAGGGAGACCATCGGCACCCTTGATAACGAGTTGGTGGCCATAGAGCAGGATCCGACTTCCAGCGAGACTATTTTCTCCTTATTTAGGCACATGCACTCGCTGAAGGGCTCCTCTAAGATGTTTAACGTCGATAATATCGCTAACATCGCCCACCGTCTCGAAGATCTTATGTCGATGATAGACAAAAATAACGCTATCCTGACCAAGTACCCAAAGATAATTGACCTGCTATTTAAGGGAAACGATATTTTCCGGGACATCATCGCCAAGCTCGAGGACGACATCGCCTATACCTCCATGACGGTCGATCACGTGGCCTTCGTCGGGGAGATCCAGACCCAGATCGACAAGATCAACCGCCGGGACACCCAACTGGTCGAGTCGGCCCGCAAACTGGTCGAGGATCTGGAGGCCCTGCTCCCGGCCATGGAAGAGATGGAGATAGAGCACCTAAAGAAAGACATCCAGGAGATCAACAACGGCTTGGCCTTGGTCACCCTGGAGGAGGAAGGCTCCAACCAGATACGCTTCAATTACAACGGGGCCGACCTGACCGAGGAGGTCAGGTCGATGGAGAACCTCCTGAAAAAGTTTACCGACGGCAAGGCCTCCCCCGAGGACGGCCAGGCCTTCCTGGACGCGGCCAACAAGCTCTACAACAGCCTCGCTGACGTGGCCACCGAGGACGCCATGGGCCTGATCGCCGAGCTGGGCGACGGGCTTTCCCTCTTCACCGAGCGCAACCTTGAGATGGACCAGATGATCGTCGAGTTCTTCGCGGCCATGCTCAAGGAACTGAAGGAAAAGTTCCACGTCGAGGTCGAGGGCCCGGCCGTCAAGGCCGCCGGGCCGGCCAAAAGCCAGGCCAAGGCCGTCGAGCCGCAGGTCAAGACCATCAGGGTCGACGAGGCCAAGATAGATCTCTTCCTGGAGTCGGTGGGCAAACTCATAACCAAAAGCGAGATCCTGAACCACCTCCAGTTTTCCTTCAGGCAGGCCGGTATCGACACCGGCCTGCTCCGGGATTTTTCCACCGTCTCCCGGACCATCTCGACCGACATAGTCAACCTCCAGCGCTCCATCATGGAGGTGCGCCAGGTCGAGATGAACAACATACTCAAGAAGTTCCCGCGCCTCGTCCGTGACATCTCCCATAAGATCGGCAAGGAAGCCGAGATGATCATAACCGGCGAGCGCGTGCCCATCGACAAGAGCCTCCTTGACGACGTCGAGCAGGCCATGGTCCACATCGTCCGGAACGCCGTCGATCACGGCCTCGAGGGCCCCGACGAGCGCATCGCCGCCGGGAAACCCCGCCGGGGCACGGTCAACATCAGCGTCACCCCCGAGGAGGCCTCAATATTCATCGAGGTGGCCGACGACGGCCGGGGCCTTGACCTTGAGAAGATCAAGACCAAGGCCATCGAGCGCGGCGTCCTGTCCGAGGACCAGGCCCAGACCATAGCCGACAAGGACGCGGCCATGCTCATCTTCAATTCCGGCCTCTCGACCAAGGATCAGGCCACCGACCTCTCTGGCCGCGGCGTGGGCATGGACGTGGTCATGACCAACCTAAAAAAGTGGAACGGGGAGGTCCTCATCGACAACAAACCCGGCCACGGCCTCTCCGTTGGCCTCCGCCTCCCCATCACCAACACCCTCCTGACCAAGGAGGCCATCATGCTCAGGGTGGGCACCTCGACCTTCTGCCTGCCCCTGGAGTTCGTCAACGAGATCGTCACCGTCCCCGCCGACTCCGTCCACCACCACAAGGAAGGGGCCGTCTTCCGCCACCGTGACATGGTCATCTCCGTCATCGACCTCAAGGGCCTCCTGGGCATCGAGGGCGACGAGCCGGAATTCTTCCCCGAGGCCCAAACCCCCGACCCCCACGCCGCCGCCGACCCCAACGACGGCGAGGCCGCGGGCCTCCTCAGCGGCGTCAAAAGCAACATGATATTCATCATCCTCAGGGGCAAGATAGACTCCCGCCAGTCCATCAAGGCCGACGAGATCCTGGGCCAGCAAAAGATAGTCAT
>JAITKA010000098.1 GCA_031278635.1 Deltaproteobacteria bacterium
TGCACGTATATTTTAGTGTCTTCGATAGATCTTGATATATCCGGGATAGTTCCTTATTTTACGAATGAAGACCGTATCGAACAAATATTTGGTTTATCGAAAACCAACGACATGTTAAAGCCCATCGAAAACCCCACCATTGATCACTTAAGGGGCCACGCTTTAATTAATTTTTTAGCCACGTGTACCCATATGGGAATCGATTCACATTTTGACGAGACAGAACTCTTAGCCAAAAACGCTTTTTTTAGTTTATGTTTGCTTACAGCCACCCTTAAATCTACTAAATTATGCGTTTCCGAACCCAACGAATCAATGAACGAATATTTAAAAATTTTAAACATACCCATTCCCAAACCCATGTACCTCAAAAATAATTCATGCGTGGACGGTAATTATTATAACCTCTAACCAAGGGCTTGGGTGCGGGCCCTTTTGAGCCCGCGCCCAGGTGTGGCCACTATACCGGCTTTTAGGCCTGGCTTTTTAGGCCGGCCCGCCGACCCAGTTTTGCCGGGCCATGTTTTGCCGGGCCCGGGCGCGCTCATATCGTTTTCAGCTTTGGCTTTCCCGCTTTTTCGCGGGGGGTTTTTTTATCGGGGCCAAATGGCGCTGGCCCGTCAGGGGGACTTGATTTAATGGAAGCCTATTTCGGGGAATTCGGGGGCCGGTACGTCCCTGAGGTGCTCATGCCGCCTTTGGCGGAACTGGAAAGGGCCATGGAGCTTATCCTGCCGACGGCGGGCTTCAGGGAGGAGTACGCCTCGCTTCTGGCTGGCTGGGCCGGGCGGCCCACGCCGCTCACCCATTGCCCCAGGCTGTCGGAAAAGCTGGGCCTTGAGATCTGGCTCAAGCGCGAGGACCTCCTGCACACCGGGTCCCACAAGGTCAACAACACCATCGGGCAGGCCCTGCTCGCCAAAACAATGGGCAAGACCGAGCTCGTGGCCGAGACCGGGGCCGGCCAACACGGCGTGGCCACGGCTGCGGCCGCGGCCAGGCTGGGCCTGGGGGCCGTGATTTTCATGGGCGAGGTGGACGTGGAGCGGCAGGCCCTGAACGTCGAGCGCATGAGGCTTCTGGGCGCGAGGGTCGTGCCCGTGGCCGACGGGACGAAAACGCTCAAGGACGCCATAAACGAGGCCCTCAGGTACTGGCTGACCAACCAGGCCACCACCCATTACTGTTTCGGGACGGCGGCCGGGCCCCATCCCTTCCCGACCCTGGTCAGGGATTTCCAGGCCGTCATAGGGCGGGAGGCGAGAAGCCAGTTCCTTAGCCTCACCGGCTCGCTCCCCTCGCTCGTGGTCGCCTGCGTCGGCGGGGGCTCCAACTCCATCGGGGCCTTCCACGCTTTCTTGCCGGACGCGTCCGTGGCCCTGGTCGGGGTGGAGGCGGCCGGGACCGGGGAGCCTGGCTGTTATAACTCGGCCCCCATCAACCTGGGCCGGCCGGGCATACTCCACGGCCAGTTCTCGATGCTCCTCCAGACGCCCGATGGGCAGGTCATGCCCTCCCACAGCGTCTCGGCCGGCCTCGATTACCCGGGGGTCGGGCCAGAGCACGCCCATTTGGCCAAAACGGGCCGCGTAAAATACGCCATGGCCAACGACGCCCAGGCCCTCTCGGCCTTCAGGCAGCTGAGCGCCATGGAGGGCATCATCCCGGCCCTGGAATCGGCCCACGCCCTGGCCTACGTCCTGGGGGCGGGGGAGGGGATCCCCAAAGGTTCCAAGGTCATGGTCAACCTCTCCGGCCGAGGCGACAAGGACATGGGCATCTACATGGGCCAACCCGCCATCGGCTGAGGCCTAACCGCGAAACCCTTTAACGGCCCGCCCTTTCGCCGGGGCGGCCGAGCGTGAGAAAAAAATGACCGAAAGCGTTTTGACTAAGGCGATCCTGGCGGCCAGGGACCTCGGCCGCCCGGCCCTCATACCCTTTCTGACCGGCGGCTACCCCGACCGGCCCCGTTTTTTGTCCGCCCTGGCCGATCTGGATCGGTCCGGCGCGGACGTCATCGAGATAGGGGTGCCCTTCTCCGACCCCGTGGCCGACGGCCCGGTGGTGGCCGCGGCCGGCCTCGCGGCCCTGGAGGGCGGCGTTGACCTCAAATCGATCCTCGCCGACCTAACCGACTTGCGCCTCAGGGCCCCCCTGGTCCTGATGAGCTACGCCAACCCCCTCGTCCAGTACGCCTGGGACCGGACCCCACCGGGGGACCCACTGGCGGCGCGGGTTTTGGCTAGCCTCAGACGACTGGCCCAGGCGGCCAAGGAGGCCAGGATCGCCGGTTTCATAGTCCCGGACGTCCCCCTCGAGGAAGCCGGGCCCTTCCATGCGGCCCTCTCTGAGGCCGGCCTCGACCTGATCCCCTTGGTGGGGCCCAACACCACCCTCGAGCGCATGCGCGAGTACTCCGCCGTGGCCGGTGGCTACGCCTACGTCGTGTCCGTTCTGGGGACGACCGGGGTGAGGGAGGGCCTTCCCCCCGAGACCCTGGACACCCTCGCCCGGGCGAGGGAAGCCTTCCGCCTGCCCCTGGCCCTGGGCTTCGGCCTCCAGAACCCCTCCCAGCTCACGGCCCTGGGGGCCAGGCCCGACGCCGTCATCATCGGGAGCGCTCTTCTCAAGCACCTCGCCGGTGGCGGTTCCGCCGCCGGGTTCTTGGCCCCGTGGACCTCCTA
>JAITKA010000110.1 GCA_031278635.1 Deltaproteobacteria bacterium
ATTTGACTTGTTATGTTGAAAGCGGTGACTATTCCCAATACGTCTTTCCGGTGTTGCGCGCCCTCGAAGGGCACATGAAATACCTTTTCGCCAAATCAGGTGTCACGTCTTCGGGCAAATGGACATTCGGCAAAAGGGCATTCGGTATTTTTGACAAGGATAAAAAATCAGACAGGTATTATTTGTCCGTATCGATTAAAGTCCCAGATCCTAATATAAGGGCTAATTTAGAAGAATGTTATAACTTTTACAACACTACTAGGCATGAAATTTTTCATTTTGGGGATATAATGGGAGAAACCGATTCAACGCGACTTATCGATACCAAGAAAGAAGCCGACGAGTTAATCAAAGAGTGTCTTAGGTTAATGGGTAAATAGCTCATTTTTGAGAGCATGAAAGAATATGTTTTTCAATGATTAGATGATGGGAAGTATCATTTATTTTCCTTGCCCTATTACGGTATCCTCAACCATTCCCACGATTTGGAAAACCGTGCGGTGGCACGGTTTGAATGTCCCCTGGGACGTTCCGGGGAAAAGTTGGCTGGGGTTACTTTTTTCGTATTCTATTATATATTGTGTCTATTTAAACAATATCAATAATTATACACTCTTATTTATACTGCTAAATGTATATAAATGAGGCTTATATATGTCAGAAAATGATACAGAAATTCAGATTAGAGAGCTTCAAGCCATTCAGGAAGTTGATTTATCATGGTATGTTAGAGGAGATTCGATCTGGGAAGACATTTCCTATGATCTATCCGAGGTCCATGATAATGTTAGGGACATTTTAGTACGAAAGGTTAGCGATTTATCCACCAAAAAGAACCTTAAAAGTTCCGGATTGCCCATCGTAGGGTCAGGCGGATCGGGCAAAACGCATCTCTTGTCTTACCTCCGTAAAATAGTCATCGACAATGGCGGTTATTTCATCATGGCCGACATGACCTCGGTCAATAATTTTTGGGGTATCCTTGCCGATCAAACGTTGCGCTCGCTGGATCGGCCCGGCGTCGGCGGGCAAAACCAAACCGTGAGTTTGGCCCAAAAGTTAGCCGAGCTAGCCGGCGTCGGGGATCTAAAGGCCCCCGGGGATTTTTTCGAAACGGCCAAGGCCCAAGACTACGCCGCCGTCGCCGACAAAATATGCGCGGGGCTATTTAAAAATCGCGCTTGGAGGGCCAACGCCCTGGATTACCAAGATTTGATACGCTTTTTGCTGCTAACTCGATCGGACGACTTAAAAATACTTGATGAGGCCAAGTTCTGGTATAGCTCTGACAGGGATATGGAGGATTCGGGTAATTACGGGTTTAAGAGGAATAAAAAACCAAGTAATGAGTGGTTCATGATCGGGCTCACGTGGCTCGTTTCCATCGTGGGCGGTTTTACGGTTATCGGCATCGATCAACTGGACTCCACGGTTCAGATTAACGCCCTGAGCACCGAGTCCGATGAGGAAAACCAGGCCTCCAGAAGAATACTTATCTCGGTCAGTGACGGCTTTGCCGCCCTTATCAGCAATTCCCACTCATGTTTTACGGTGGCCACGGTTTTAAGCGACACCTGGGATAATTTAAACCAAAAGGGCCTTAAGCCGGCCCTGGAAAGGTTTGACCGCCAGCAGACGCTCTCCGCGGTCACCAAGGCCGACACCGGTAAGGGGATCGTATTGGGGAGGCTCTCGGAAGGCTACGAAAAGGTTGGCTTCAATCCCCCGTACCCAACCTGGCCCTTTCCGGCCAAGGTGTTCGAGGGCATATCTTTCATGCCCCGGGAATTACTCCAATGCGTCGCCGGGCATTTTAACCGGTGCCTTATCCTTAAGAGGGTATTTGAATGTGAAGGGTTAACGATAAACCGTGGCCCCGGGCCGGAACCTGTCGCGGCGGGTGAGTTCTCGGCCATCGAGGAAAGGTTCCGTTATCACCGGGGGCATTGCGACGTGGGGGCCCTTAAAACGGCCGGGTCGGAAAACGGCTTTTGGGTGGAGGCCTTGGCGGTACTTTCCGAGGCCTTCGCCGGATCCATCAGCCTGTCTGGTGACCAGGAAATCGTTATTGGGGATGACAGTCGCCCTTTGCATAAAAATTATCGATCTTTTACGTTTTTGCGCCACTTTTACGTTAACGGGGGTGCCGCCGATCATTGCCTGAGCCTATGGGCCATTTTGCATGACAATGCCAGGGCTTTTCAGGCCCGGTTAAGCACGTCCCTCGACCAGTCCGGGATCGATAAGGGCCTCGGGGTGAGGCGCCTGGCCGTCATCCGCTTCAGCCCCTTACCGGCCGGTAACGTCACGGCCACCAAGATTAAGGAATTCACGACCAACAAGGGCATATGGCTAGAGATTCCCGACGGGGATTTGCGCCTCCTGTATGCCCTGTTCCAGGTTTCCAAGGAGTTTGATGGCCTTTTCCGCCAGTGGGTGGATTATCGCAAACCGGCCCAGGCGATAGGATCCATCGTCCCGCATCTCGAATGGCTGATTGGCTGGCCGCCGGGATCGATGAAACCCACCGAGGAACCTGGCCAGCCATGGCCGCCCGACATGGAAATCTCAGGCGGGGAAGGTTTGCCGCCCATCGGGCCCGACCCCGATTCCCCGGGCGGCCAAGGGCCGGGGGCGCCGGGCGGCGATACCGAACCGGCCCAGCCAAAAAGCGACGAGGCCCTGGCCGCCGAGCCCCTGGCCGCCGACCCCAAAGGGCAGGCGCCGCGGGAGGGAGGCGGGGGGACGGTCAACCAAATCAGGATAGGCACCATCCCCTACCATGACGATATCGTGAGGCCGCTTAGCCTTTCGTCGGATCAGCTGTTGAAGCACGTGGCCATCCTTGGCGGCACCGGTTCGGGCAAGACGGTGCTGCTTAGGCGCGTAATCGAGGAGGCGTCTTTGGGCGGGACCTCGGCGGTGATCATGGACGTCTCGGGCGACCTTTGCTGTTTGGGGCAGCGGTGGGGGGAGCCGAGGGAAGTCAAGTGGCTCTTTGACGACGAGCAAAAGGCCATGGGGTATTTCTCGCGCACGGAAACGGTTATCTGGACGCCGAAGATCAGCAGGGGCAACCCATTAACGCTCCCTATCATCCCCAACCTTATGGCCATCCGGGACGATTCCGATGCCCTGGAGGAGGCGGTGGCCTTGACCATTGAGGGCTTGTCGGCGATCGATGGCCTAAAAATGATGAAGGACATAAAGAAGCGGGGTTTGATTGCCGTTTTGCTTCGCCTCATGTCCACATATACCCGGGAAAGGCCACTGAACCTTGACGATTTGATCAACCTTCTGAACGATTTGCCCCAGCAAGCCTACGAAGCGTGCGGCGATGACGTTTGCAAGCAAGGTCGTTCCATGGCCACCGAGTTACAGGCCGCGGCCAACCTGAACCTTGAGCTGAAAGAGACCGACACCACCAACGTTGCCGATCTGCTCGTATCCCCCGGCGGCAAGGCCAGGTTGTCGGTCGTCTACCTTAAGGGCATCTCATCGGGTAAGGAAAGGGAGTCCTTCGTTCAAAAGCTCATGGTCAATTTGTTTACCTGGATAACCAAAAATACCATGACTAAGGAGAGACTGAGTTACCTCGTGGTGGTGGACGAGGCCAAGGACTTCATCCCCAGTGTCGCCTCATCCCCGGCCAAAAAGGCCATAATGAGGTTCGCCAACCAGGGCAGGAAATTTGGCTGCGGACTGATTCTGGCCTCGCAGGGTATCAGAAGCCTGGATAACCAGACGATATCCAACTGCAAAAACTTGTTCGTCGGTTACCAAGGTTCCCCCACGGACGTGGAGACTTGCAAGAAAATGGGCCTGTTTGATGTCAACAAACTGAAAACGGGGGAATTCATGGGCAGATCCGAATCGTTCACCCAGTTTAACAAACGCCAGGTCAAGTTTAAAGCGTCCATGTGCCTGAGCCGCCATCCCAATCCGCCGCCAGCCCAGGAAGAGATTACCAAAATGGCTCACGAGCATAGGAAGCGTTACGGTTTCCTGAAGAA
>JAITKA010000016.1 GCA_031278635.1 Deltaproteobacteria bacterium
GGCCTTCTCCAGGGCTGGGACATGCCCACCGCCAAGCCGTGGAACTATGACATGGACGGGAAGCCCCGCGTATTGCCGGGGAGAGACAAGGACGCTCAGGATCGGTGAACGAAAACGGCAAAGCCCGCGAAGGCAAAATGGTTTTTCTCGACTGAACGTAGTCCATTTTGGCCAACTTTTCTCAGGCAAAAGTGGGCCATCCATTTTGCGTTAAGCCAAAAGTTCCCGAAAAAAGTATGCCACCCCGGAATTCCCCCCAAAACCAGCAAAGCTTCCACCGGCCTCCAAAAATTCAAAGTTTCATCTTCTTTCGTATACTAACTTCTCCCATGCCTAGGCCGCGTTTCGGGCTTTTGTTTTTTGTTCTCGCCCTTGAAATGCCAACCAAAATAGTCACCCGCATTTTTATGCCCAACTTCCCGGGCAAGTCGGCGGCGCTCTTTCGCGTTGCCTGTTCAAAGCTAAATTTCCGGGTTACGTTCAAAGGAAGGGACTTGAGCGGGGGGACACGCGAAGAAGATTGTCTTTTGGGGTAATTTTTCGCCCAGACCGCCGCAAGGCAGCCAAGCTTGGCTCGGTAAGGCAATATCCGTATTGGCCTTCAGGCCAATGCCGGAGAACCGCCGGGGGGGAATCATGGGCTTAAGGCCGGGATTTGGGGTTTCCCCCAAAGATCCCAGCCTTGGTGGCGGCCATTGTCCCACTCGCTTCAGTGCAAGGTGGCGGAGAATTCTATCGGGGCCTCCACGCTTTTGGGTAGCTTGACCTTGGATAGGGTGTCCCGGATGGCGGCGATGCCGTCGGAGTCGGGGTAGCTCATGGCCACGATGCCCAGGAAGTTCATGGTTTCCTCGATGGCCTCGATGATAAGCTCCTTTTGGCCGCGGAGCTCGTGGTCCAGCTTTTCCAGGACCGGCTTAAGGTAGGTGAGGATGGTCACCGAGAGGAGGGCGGAGCCGGTATTGAGGATGGTCAGGTTGGACTTTTCGAAGTGCTGCCGGCCGGCCTCCTGGGCCACCACCCTGGCCAATGAGTGGAACTCTTCCTCCATGTCCTGGCGGATGGCCAGAACGTTGGGGCCGTCGATCATGTTGGCCGACTGGTTGGCCAGAACGATCATGCGGGTAATGGCCTCGTTTAGGGTGACGTAACGGTTAAAGGCCAGGTTGAGATCCTCTATGACCTCCGGCAGGCCCTCCATCTGCTTTTTGGCGGCCTTGATGGTCAAGGCCACGTCCTGGGGGATGTCCCGGCCGATGGCCTCCGAGAGGGTCTGGGCCAAAATGCCGGTAACGTGGTTCATTTCCTCGAATTCTCTGATTCTCAACATGACGGATCTCCTTGCGCTCATGACGGTTGGCGAACGCTTACGGCCATTAGCCGTTTAGTAGTGATAGGGCCATCTCGGGCAAGGCGTTGGCCTGGCTGAGTATGGAGACGGCGGCTTGGCTTAAAACTTGGTTGCGAACGAAGTCGGTCATCTCGGTGGCCACGTCCACGTCTGAGATGCGGCTCTCGGCCCCCTGGAGGGTCTCGTGCATCGTTTCCAGGTTGGTGAAGGTGTTTTCGAGCCTATTGATGATGGCTCCCAATTTGGCCCGGATAGTGTCTTTCCTGGCGATGGCCTCGGCTACGGCCTCCAGGGCTATCTGGGCCGTGGATTGAGTGCGGAGGCTGGCTCCTTTCCAGTCCCCGTCGGAGGCGTTTTGGACCTCGAAGAAGGATTCGCGGTTTAGGCCACTGGTGGTGCCGACCAGGCCGAAACCGTAAAGCCCCAGGAGGGAGGAGTTCACGGAATAACCGTAAAAGTTGATGTCAAGGTTGCTGTCGGGGTCGTCGCTGGCCCCGGTGTTGAGGATCCACAGATCCCTTTCCAGGCCGACGTCCCGGCCGTTTAAACTGACCCCGTAGGTACCGTAGCCGGTGGGCTGGGCCCTTAAGGTCCCCCAAAACTCGCCGCCGTTCCCGAAGAAAGACCCGGCGTAACCCTCGGCCCCGGTCTCGTCGTTGTACCAGGTGATGGCTCGTTCCAGGCTGGCGCTGCCGACCACGTCGTTGCCGAGTTGTTGGTCGCTGGCCTTCAGTTCGTCGTGATTGCCTCCCTGACGGTTGAAGATGTAAACCGAGACGTAGCCGGACCTGTATTGATAGGTCTCGGCCTTGGCCCAGAATTGCTTGCTTTCCGTATTGACGGCGGTCACGAAGGCCGAGACTATGCTGGTGGCCGAAGCCATGGTCCCTTCTTCGCCGTAATAGTTGGAAAGATTGACGAACATGTCGTCGGGCCCGCAAGCGGTGGCGGCTATCTCACCGCTTCCGAAGTAGTAGATCTCGTTGTCAAGGCAGATGCGGCTGACGTTAGCGCTCATATCGCCGCCGACCAAGGCCGAGCCGGTGAGGCCTACCTTAAAATCGGCCCTGACCCTGGACTGGGTGCCCTGGTTGACCGCGTTGATTAGGCTTTCCAGCGTGGCCCCTTCGCCCACGGCGTAAGCCCCGGCCACGTATCGGCCCTTGTTAAGGTCAAGGTCGTTATTCTCTTCCAGATCCCAGTTGTAACCGAAAGAGAAGATGCTTCCGGCGACCCAGGCCGAGACGGGCTGGCTCAGGCTGGGGATGCCCCCGCCGCAGCAACCGGCGGCCGCCTCGGGGCCGACCATGCTGTTGGTGCTCCAGATATCGTTCTTGGCGTCCCCGCCGACCCTGAGGCCAGTGGAGGTGGTGGCCCGGACGTCGTCGATGCTGACGAAATAATAGTCCTCGGCCTTGTTGTCGCCTGCCCCGAAATGAATCTTAAGCCCCTGGCCGTGGTGCATGGCGCTCATGCTGCCGTCAAGGAGCTTGACCCCGTTGAAATTGGTGGAGTTGGCTATGCGATCGATCTCGGCGGCCATGGCCTGGTATTCCGAGTTGATAATTTCCCTCTGAAGGGTGGTGTAGGTACCGGTGGCGGCCTGCTCGGCCAGCTCCCGCATCCTGAGTAACTTTTCGTCGATGACGGCCAAGGCTCCCTCCGCGGTTTGCAGGAGGCTGATGCCATCGGCCGTGTTCCTGAGTCCCTGCTCCATGACCCCAAGCTCGGAGCGCATCAACTCCCTGACGCCGTAACCGGCCGGGTCGTCTTCGGGGTTGTTGATCCTTAACCCCGAGGAGAGCCTCTCGGTATTGACGGCCAGGCGGGCGTAATGATTGTCCAGCATGTAGCTGGTGAAGATTGCCGGCATGTTGTGGTTGATGACGAGACCCATAAGACACCTTCGATTGTTCTCCAAACCGCTGGGTTCGGATTTGATAAGAAAGCTAGATAGCCGTCAAGCTTTCTTCAAGTTTCTTATCGTCCGTCGATCCTGAATACTTAAATATTTTTGAAAAAAATTTAAGCGTCTTGATGGGTTACTTTAGGTTTACCTAAAAATGTCATGAATACGCTTAGTTACGGTGAGGCAAGCTCCCGAGGCTGGCTGCCCCAATGAAAACGTGACGGACTTTATTAAAAATATAATCTAAAATAATTGACTCAAGACAAATTAAATAATTTATAAAATTGTTTGGTCGTATATATAAGATAATAAATTTTATTTAATTAGGAATTTGTGGAAGGTGCTGGGCATTGAAGGCGGCAATGTTTGCTGGTAAACTTGTGCTTTGGGAAAGGCCCGCAAGGTTTGGCGAAGAATATCGGCCCGCAAGGCGCGCTGGCCAAGATGGGGGAGCATAGCTGCCCCAGGATGGCCCGCAAAAATGTGTTCTTTCCGGCCATAGGGGCCAACCTAACCAACCATAATTTTCAAAGGCTCGCCCGCCATGGGCCAGGGGCTTAAATTTAGAGGATGGATGTCATGAAAAAAACAGCTTTGTGCCTTATGGTCGCGGTCGCGTTGGCCGCCGTGTTCGCTTTAACCCCGACCTTATCCGCCCAGACCGCCGATAAAGCCGAGGCCGTGAAAAAGGTCTTCGATTTCGTTAAAAACAGCGGCTATTATTTCCTGGCCACGACCGAGGGCGATCAGCCGAGGGTAAGGCCTTTCAGTAGCCTGGTTATTTTCGAGGGCAAGATATACTTCCAGACCGGCAAGGTTAAGAATGTCTCCAAGCAAATCATGGCCAACCCGAAAATCGAGATCTGCGCCTATGACGGCAAGGGGACTTGGATACGCATCCAGGCCGTGGCCGTGGAAGACGACCGCCTCGAGGCCAAACAGGCCGTCCTTGACGCCGTCCCAGAGCTCAAGACGATGTATTCGGCCGATGACGGCAACACCCAGGTCTTCTATTTAAAGGATGCCACGGCCAACGTCGCCTCTTTCACCGGCGACAACTGGTCCGAGACGTTTTAGCCCGGCCCTCGCCGGCTTAGGTTCGTCGCGACTTGGCCCCGCCCCAAAACCCATGGTCCGGGGCGGTATCCCGGTCACCTTTCCCCCGCCCCAGGCTTGGCCGCGCCGATGGCCCACGGCCATGGGGCGACAATTTTAAGGCCATGGCCCGAATTGAATCGAGCCATGGCCTTGGCCATTGTTCTTTGGGTTGACAGGTATGCCCGTCTAGCGCCCGGGCTATTATGGGGTTACGGGGCTTCCCGTGGGCCCATGGACCCCGTCCCGGCTTAAGCCAAGGGATATTCCCCCAAAATTAGCTTAAGTACCCTATCGCTTAACCCTTTCGCCTGGGCCAACGCCAGGCAAATGAGGGCGATCGCCTGGACCATGGCCTCCTCCTGGGGTAACCCCGCAAGGTCAACGAAAAAGCTCAGCGGGTTGGGGGCGCCCTTAAGTTTCTCGGCCACTTCCGGGGAGTTCAACAGCCCGGAAAAGGACCCGTAAAGATACCCGCCCGAAGCGTCGCGCTTTTCGGCGGCCAGGTTTATCTCTGAAATGATGCCGCTGAAACGGGCGGCCGACCCTTTCAGTTTATCCATGTTCGTCCCCACTCCCGGTCTAAGCGACACCGGGCCTTCCCCGTCGATAAAACCTTTCGGCCTCCACTCGCTCCCCGATGTTTTCATGGGACGAGAATCCGCCTTTACGCCAACCGCTTTGGCCTTATTCTGCAGGGTATGGTGAATGCGCGGGGATTTCGCCGCCGCTTTGTGAGGGGCTTTCTCGCTTTTGGGCGCAATTAAACGCTTTGCCGCCGGCAAATTGTGATCGGCAACCTTGAAGCGATCAATTGTGCCATATTTTGGAACCATTTGGGGTATAACTTGTAAAAAGGGAATCCCGTCGGCCTTGTCGGTCAAGCGCTTATGGGCCAAGAACAGGTTCGTATGGGCCGTGACCAGCCGGTGTTTTAGCGCCAAAGCCAGTATCTCTTTGCCCCTGTCCCCGAAGCCCCGTGAATCGAGTTCCAGCGACTCGAGGGAAGCCACCTGGGCCGCCCCGGCGAGCCTGGCCAAGCACGTGTCCCCCGTTCGCTCAAGGTCGCCCGCCTGAACCTCGAAACCCTCCCCGTCTATCTCGTAGCGCAGGGTAGGCGGGGATTTTATCCCCTCGTCGGTGAAGGCGAAGAGGTTGACGGAGTCCCCGCCGAAAATCGATTTGGGGATCCCCGACCCCCAGGCGACCTTCACCCCCCAGTCAATCCTGGCCTTCTCGGGAAGGGGGGTCCGGATGTGACGAAAGATTCGGTTTATGGGCCTCGCCACCTCCTCGCCCGGGGTCACGAACTCGGCCGATCCCCCGGTAAGGTCAGACAAGGTCCTTAAAAAGCTTTCGACCGGGCTGAGCCCAACCCCCACGGTAAAAATCCTTACCCCGGCCGAGGTGGCGGTTTTCCTGAGGGCGTGCAGGCCGCCTACCTGGCAGTCGGTGATCAACAGAAGGGCCTTGTTTTTAGGTGCATTCTTTGGGTCTTTTAGATCATTTAGGGTTGATTGGAGGGCCAAGTCAAGCCTGGTACCACCCATGTTGGCCTCGATAGTCCCGATATGTTTCAAAAGATCCCCGATTTTCTCGGGGCTGGCTTTAAACGGCTGCCTGGTAAGGTGTTCCACGAAGTTCCCGAAACGGCTCAGGGAGACGTAATCGTCCGGCCCGAGATTATCGGCGACGAAACCCAGGGCCCTGACCGCCGTCCCGATTCCCTTGCCGGCCATGGATTGGGAACAGTCGACCAGCACGTGCAGCAGGACGGGGCAAGATTTTTCCGGCCTCGGGGGCAAGAAACTGGCCAAAACGGCCATCCCGTCCCCGGATGCCGCCGACAGGGCGAAAGAGCCGGCGGGTAGATCGTCCAAGAGAAGCACGAAATCCCTGTCCAGCCAGGCCACCGGCGATAGGGCCACCTTTACCCGCCCATTTTTGGTATTTTTGATCGAAATGATATGGGTGGGGCAGGAAACCGAAGCCTTGGAGACGATCCCGATCAGGTCTATCTCCAAGCTCAGGGGGTAAGAGGCCGACCGGCTTACCTCGACCGACTCGTGTATCCGAAGTTCGCCGGTTTCGTGCAGATCGTCATAGCGCTCCGCCACCGCCGTAGGGACGACGACCCTGATCCTGCCATCCTCGACCTTCAGGAGCTGGGCGTAGGCGTACTCCACCTCGGCTTCCTCCCCGGGCAACAAATTTCCCAGGTTAACCGTGAACAGCCCCTCCGAGGACTTGGAGACCAAAACCGGCGTGTCCCCATCGGCCAAGGTCTCCTCGTAAGTCTCCTCGGCCAGCCTCTTTTCCATCACGACCCCGGTCATCTCCCTCCCGCCCAGCCGAAACTTGAGCTCCATCAGCTCGGCCCCGTGGGACAAGGGAAAGGTGTAGACCAACTCCAGGTTGTGGCCGGTATCGTTGCGATACTTTTGGGTCACGGTCATTTTGAAAAAAAGGCCCTCAACCTGACCCTTGGCCTGAACGGAAACCAACGATGGGCTGTTTCCATCCGTTTTAGAGAGTGTAGGGGGTACGGACGCCATCACGATTCTCCTTGCCCCACCGGGGGCGATAATGGGTAGCTTGACCACCGCCGCGGCAGTCAAAAATTAGCTTTGATATAAAAAATTTTTCCATGGAAACTAATAAAGTGCCAAATTGCACACTATCAATCCCCCAATGGAAGATTGTTACGCCTCTCCCTTCAGCGAAACGAGCCAAATCTATCTTAGACCATAAGAGTATAATCATTCCAGAACAGCTGTCAAGTACTGATGGCAAAAAATTAAAATTATTTTCCCATCGCACCGTGCCGATGCGGTCATATTTTTAAGATCGGGCCTGCCAAAGGCCTATCCGTCCCAACAAGCAACGCCAGGGAAGAGCCCGTAAAAAGGGCCATGCGAGAACCCCCAGGCGCTCAGCGGCGAACCCAGCCCGACCAGGCGGCGGATTTACCGGCCCCCCCGATTGCCGCAAGTGGCCCTTGTGCCAGAATCCGACGATGGGGGCCAAGGCTTCCGCTGAGGCGGTATTTCTCGCCCGCCTCACCCTCGGCCGGTGTAGGCCGGGCCGGCCTACGATTGCCACCACCCACAATATCGGTTGCCGTGACAAAAATCGGACGTGGGGTGGATCGCCTTAGTTTATCTGATCGCGAGATTTGGGCCAACCAGGGCGAAAATAATTTTCACTGGGCCGGATTTGGGGTTGAACCCCAACACTTACGGTCAATAATCCAAAGGGTGAGGGCCGGCCAAAGGGCCGCATATTCGATCCGCGGTAACCCTGTGGGATCCGAAAAAATGCAACGCGACCGATTCCGACCCGTGGCATAAAAAAGGCCCCCACGGGAGGGGCGATTCCGTGGGGGCTATTTCAACCAAACGAAAGCCTTGGGGCCAAACGGGTTAGCGCCCCTGCCGGCGCGAGGTCGCGCCGCCTGGGAGGGGGATTGCTGGGTTAGGGAGCCGAAGGGGCCTGACATTGATCTTTTGGCTTAAGGTATCGGTCCGGGCCGGACTACGCGAGAAGTTTTTTTCTAGAAAAGCGATGCCTTACGGGATGTGTCGGATAATTTTGGCTTTGACTTCTTAAAGGTGGCCGCCCCGGACAATAAGTCCTTTGGCTGGGAGGGCTGGTGCCCTTTTAGAAGATTTTCGATCGATAAAATTTGAATTTTAGGATAGGCGTTACCGTCAGGGCTATGATATAGGCCAGAACCTGCGGCTTCGTCAATCATGGCTTTGTTTGGCTCGTATAAAGTAATCAAATAGGCCATCTCAGCTG
>JAITKA010000020.1 GCA_031278635.1 Deltaproteobacteria bacterium
TGGGTTTTGGGTTAGACCCCCGGTTTGGCCGCGGCCGGCCCGCGCCTCAGCCCTCGTTTCCCTCGCGGGCCAAGGCCGACAGGGCGTTTATGGTGGCGGCGGCTACGTTGGAGCCGCCCTTGCGGCCCCGGTTGGTTATGAAATGCGGGAGCCCAGAGCCCATCAGGGCGATCTTGGACTCCTCGGCGTTCACGAAGCCCACCGGCAGGCCCACGACCAGCCTGGGCACGGGGAGCCGTGGGTCTTCCCCGAGCCGCTCGAGAAGGCGGAAAAGGCCGGTGGGGGCGTTCCCGAAAACCCAGATGGCCCCCTCCGGACGGTCCTGGTGGCCGATCGAGGAGAGGCCGACGTCCACCGCGGCCATGGACCTGGTCATGCCGGACTTGGCGGCCAGGCTTACCACCCGGACGTCGCCCACGAGGCAAGCCATGGTGTTGCCGAAATCCCCGAGTCGCCTTAGGTTGATCCCGCTCAGGGCCATGTTGGTGTCGGTGAAAACTATGCTCCCGTCGTTTAGGGCCTTAATCCCGGCCTCGATCGCCCCGGGGCTTATGACGAGGTCCCTCGCGTAATCGAAATCGGCCGAGGCGTGGATCAGCCTCCTGACCAACCTCCAGCTCCTCGGGTCCCAGCCGTGGTCCCCGGCCTCCGCGTCGATTATCGAAAAGCTCTTGGCCTCGATCTCCTCCGGCTTCAGTTTCCATTCGTCGCCCGTCATGTTAAATCCTTCCAGGCCGGGCCGGGAATCGCCCCTCGGCCAGCCTCAGCAAAAATGATCGGCATGTGAAAACGAAATCTCAAAATATCGCCCTGGCCATTTCGCGAGGGGCCAGGCCAAAATTTTGAAAACCTCGACCATATTGAGAAATTTTCCCAATAAATCGGCCCAGAATCAAGTCACGATAATTAATTATCGCTAAGGCTGCGGATATGCTAATGATTATACCCAACCATCATAATTTTGCCCCGGGTTCGGGACCGGACGGCCCCTCGACACGGTCAGTCCGATGCCAGCCGTCGGCAAACCTCACCGCGCCGTGCGCTTCTGGGGATAGGGGCGCGCGCCTTGCGCCATCCGGCCAAGCCACCCAGGAGCTCCCCCAAAAGTTGGTCGCAAAACCCCGTCGAGTAATCGTTCGCGCCCATCATTTCCCGGCCGAGGAGCTCAATATCATGCCTTGCCGGGACCGGGACGGAATTCATCTCGGTCGCGTTTACCTGGGTCGTGCCGTTCAGGATACGGTAATACGCGTCGTACAAGGATGAATTGAGGATAACGTATAACCCGTGAACCAGCTCCTCCGACATGCCCGAACCGTCCATGGTGTCGATGAAATTGATTTTGTTTTCCGTACTGATTTTGTCGTGGCCGGGGAACAGCCGCGCAAGGTAGACGCCGCATCGCAATCGGCGGGGCTCCTCCTTCGAGGCGAAGCGCTTCACGAAAAGATAATTCCTGTTTAACTGGAGCGTGCCTTTCGACCCGCCGATTATGTATTCGTTTTCCAGGCCTATGGGGAAAACGACTTGGCCGTCCTTGATATGCTGGGCGTGGAACAAAGGAACGGCATGATCCACAATCGAGTTTCCCAGCGATTCGCTGCTCCTGGAATCCACCGTCAAGCCGGTTTTCATCCTCAAGCCGATGCTTGGCAAGGGTTTCCCGATGGAGGCGACGGTCTTCACGACATCGATTTCCTCCCTTGTCCGGGCAAGGTAAACGTAATTGTCCTTACCGGAAACCACGACCCCGTAAGGGACGGACAACGACTTTTTTTGCCCGAGGTCACTTGGGCCGACGGAAGAGCTGACCTTAATGGCCCGTGGGGTGGTTGGGGTCTTCCTCATTTTAACGATCATGGTTTCTTGCAAGACGCCCTCTTTGTCGAAAACCTTGTCCCCGCTTTCAAACAAATGAACGTCCGTCAATCTGCCCCGGCTTAAAACGTAATCCCGAAAGCTTGAAAAATACGCGCCGGAAGTCCACGAGTGCGGCATGAGGTAAACCATCTCGCCCTCGTCCCGCAAATTAAACAGGCTCATGGTCGCGAACAAAAAATACATGTTGGGCGGGCCATGGCAAACCGACCTCATCGATACCGCCTCCGGGGCGTCTTTTGACAGCTTGAGATAAGGCGGGTTGGCGATAACCATATCGTACTTCGCGGGACCGGGCGAGGCCGACGGCTCCTTGGAGAAGTCGTTTGACTGTGACAGGACGTAATTCGCGTCAATGACGCGGACACTCAGGGCCAATCGCGAGTCGGCCCTGACAAGGTCGAGGTTGGCCCGCAGCAATGGCAAAACGTCCCGGTTCGCCTCAAAGCAAGTGAGATCGACTTTCAGGTCCGGGACCGCTTGCCGTTCCAGCCTCTCAATGAGCGCCGCCGACAGTATCCCGGAGCCGGCCCCCGGGTCGAGTACCCGGATCACGCCATGGGAGGGAATATCGAACAAACCCGCCATGTAACGGGCCGTTTCCTTGGACGTGAAAAACTGGCCGAGGCCCTTGCGCCCGGCTTTTGGCCTTGAGGCCATATATTCATCGGTATGTTCCACGATTATATCTAACAAAGCTACTCCCACATGTCTTTTATATCTATTTAAACCATATAAGATGTATAAGATCTAGGCACTCTATAAGTTAGGATGATAATATCCTACAGTTTAAATCGCCAAGATACCTGACGTTAGCATAAAGGATTACTTTTACAACCTAAAAGCAAATAATTATTTTAGCTAATTTCTAAAGATCAGACTTTTATTGGAATCGGTGTAACTTTGCCGCCTCGTAAAACGCTTTTTCAAAAAACGGGCCGGCCCTCCCCTGGCCGCGTGAACGCCTCCCAAAGATCCATGGGGGCAGTATAGCATACAAAAAAAAGCGTACCGGTTATTTTGGGGCTTGACTGACAATGGTTCACGTCGTGGATCCGTTTTCATCATGGTAAACCTCGGCCAAATTAAATTTTCCAAGAGTCTATATTATATTTGGAAAAATGTTAAAAAGGATAATTGAGTCTAAGGAGTTTTGAAGTTATTTACATGGAAAAGTCGCGGGTTCCATTTTCGCCTTGAACCAAACGGTTTAACCCCGGCGCGTTGCCGGTAGCCACCGGCCCCGGGAGGCGCAACCCGCCAGGGGCCGGGGAAAAGCTGGGCCTAAAAGGCCAGGGACAGGCTGAGGTTACCGGCCAGGCCCTGGCGGCGGCCGGCGTGGCCCTCAAGGCCCAGGCCGACGGACAGGCGCCTGGGTTCGTCGCCCCCGTAGGCCAGGCCCAGCTCGGCCACGCCCGTCCCGCCGGCCGAGCTCACGGTAGGTATCCGGTACCCGTTGGTGGTGGCTTTGGTCTCCCCGCCGAATTCCTGCTCGTAGGCCAGCCCTAGCTTAAGGCGCAGCCTTGGGGTAAAATCCTTTGTCAGGCGGGCCCCGGCCCTGGCCGCCATCGAGGATGAATCCTCGAAATTCACCGGGGCCGAGCCGTCCACCGTGGCCCGGTCGCCCTGGAGCCAAACGTGGGAGTAGCGCCCGTAGACGTCGATCCTTGAGGTCTCGGAGGACCAGGCCTTGCCGCTCACGCCGACGTGGCCACCAACGTACAGGCTCTCGGTATTGAACCGGGCGTCGTTCTCGGCGTTGATGAAATCCTCGCTTGTATAGTTTTGGCGCAGTTGGCCGAACCTCAGGCTGGCCTCGAGGCCCATATCCCTTACCGTCTTGGGGTCCAAATCGTAACGGGCCATCAACCCGCCCCCTATCCTCTCGAGATCGCCCCGGCCCTCTACCCGTCGCCCGCCCAGGGCGGCCGAGGACTCATATTCGCCGTAGGCGAAATCGACATAACCGCCGAGGGCCAGGTTCCCGGGCCCCACCTCGCCGCCGCAGTTAAGGCCCAGGGCGCCCATGTACGAGTTTAGGTCGTAGCCGGCCGTGTAACCGTACCTCATGCTCCCGGCCTCGGCCTCGAAAAACATCCCCGGGCAGGCCCCGGGGTCGGGCCCGGCGGGCCTCCCGTTTATGCCCTTAACCACCGGCCCGAGGCCGGTGGTCACGAAGGCCAGGCCCGCGTTCCTTCCCTGCGAGGGCGATTCCATCTGGGGATGGGCCCTGACCCCGTTCACGGTGGCTATCAGTTTCCAGCTGGGGTTGCCCAGGCCCACGGACAGCCCGTAGTTCACCTCCAGGTTGATCCCGCTCATGCCGTAAGCCTCCGTTTGGGTGAAATTCGTGTCGTCGATGGCATCGGCCTGCATCAACACCACCTGGGTCCCGACCTTGGGGACTTGCCCGGCCAGGAAATCGACGGATTCGATGACGGCCGAGCGCCCATAATACTCGTCTTCCCGCCAATCGTTCAGATAGATGGTGCCCTTGGCCAATAAGCCGACCGCGGCGCCAGGGGCGTCCGCGTCAAACAGAAACCGGTAACGCTCGAAACCGGACACGGTTTTGGTGACCTCGATGCCGGTCGTCCCCGTGGCTATGACGTTTAAAAGGTTCCCGGTGAAATCGTCGAACCATACCGGCGGTTGTTCCAGGGCGAAAGAGTTGATGCCCACCCTACCCCCGTATAGCTTGACAACCTTGACGTCGCCTTTCAGGGTGACGGTGTTATGCGTGGCCTCGGCGTAGGTGGCGTAGTCGATCATGCCCCCGGCGATGATTTGTTTCACTTTGCTATCGGCGATGAAGACATTGTTATACTTGGCCTCGGCTTTGTAATAATCTTTGTAGGTGTCATCATAGTTATAATATTTAACAAAAGACCCAATGATATAATCTGCCTCTACATTATTAATTATAAGTGTACTATTATTTGCTATGGCTGTTCCATACCCATGAATCAACACCTCGGCTCCAAAAATTTCACACAACAAATCATGTTTGGCCGTACCAATATAAGCGTTATTCACTATAACCGTATTATTATTTGTAGTAACATCACCACTAATGAAAGGGCCATTAGTGGGGTTCCCGACGTAGCCCCCGGATCCGATGACGGTTAAGACAGTTAAGGGTTTGTCCCCGGAAACCACTACCAGGTTGTTACCGAGGGTTCCTTTTTCGCCATCGGTTAAACTATTATATAACCCACCCATAACAATGTAGTGGTTGTCAACCAAAACGTAAAATTTATTGTTAACGTTACCGCTCTCGGGGGTCATGATTTTCCAATGGTTAAAGACGCCGCTGATCGTGTCGTGAGTAACGCCCACGTCCCAAACCAACTCCTCGGCCTTGGCCGAAAAAGCCATAACCGTGACCATGATCATCAACGAGCAAATCGATGATTTCAAAAAAGGCCTGATAAATCTAAAATAAGTGAACATTTGAAGACTCCACGCTGACTTTGACCCTACTAGGGCCACTCAAATATAACGATTGATTTGATTGTTCGCTATATTTAAATTGAACCACATTCTTATTAATCACATAAATTTACATATAAATAACTAAAGTTTAGTTATTTGTCATATCTAAAGATATAACATGAAATTTAATAATGATTGTTACACTATAGGAAAATAGGCCTTCAAGACCCAAAAATCCTCTGGCCCGACTCTCCCGAGCGCAGCGGCATTTTTACAAGCAACAAATTTCCATGGCAAGACCTTGCCCGGTTAAAAACAAGCTCACTAACTTTTCTCATCGGTAAGGGTAGTTAGCCGCGGTTTTTTTTCAAAAATCGTTTTGGGCCAGAAATGGTGGGGAAAAGGCGAGGGGCGGGTTTAAAGGTCCGGGGTGATTGAGAGGGAGACCGTGGAGGCAAGGATTTAAGGTGCGATTGTCTGTACTTTGACTCAGCGCTGACTTACGGTATAATGACAAACAAAAGATATTGCCCCTTAATTTTACGAAAGGCGGTTTGATTTGTCCTTCACGCTTATTTTAACCAATAATTAAAACGATAAATTCAGTATATTAACATCAGTTTATATAACGGTTAAATTTATCACGCCAAGTTATGGCTCGATCCAATGGAGCTTTCTTTAAGCCATAACGTTGGTCGTTTTTTAACGGTCACCGTATGTTACCGTTTTTCAAAAGAAAATTTATCGAACCATTTTTCGGGCAATATTTCCCGGTGGTTGTGACGCGAATTAGCCACGATTCCCAAAATTCCAAATTCGCGATGGCCAGATCCAAGCCTAACGACCGTTGCGAGAAAAAGTCCCGTGATTCCCGACTGATACGTCACGGCCCGCTTAGGGTTGGCCATTTTCCGGATCAACACATTGTTTAACTTCTCACATAATTACAGGCATTAAGCGAAAAAGAACAAAACCGGGCCCGGGCAAACAAAAAAAACCTAATTTTAATTCACCGAATACACTAATAAAAACACCTTTTCGCTTTTTCCCGACTTCCCGATCTGACGAATCAGATTTATTTGCATTTGTCGCCCCGTGGCTCACCCAAGCAAAATATTAACTTTTTCGTGACGGTTTTAAGCTTGGTCATGTTTTTTTCATCCGTTAACTCTAACATACCTTAAAGGATTAATATTTTGACAAAACGTCTTGTCTTTAAATTTTTATTTCCGCTATTTTTATTTGCTTACGCCGCCCCAACCTTAAAAGCCTGGGAAATAACCGACGATCTCGGCAGAAAGCTCGACATTCCGTTGAAACCCACCCGCGTGGTCTCCCTCTCGCCGCCAGCGACCGAGATCATCTTAGCCCTTGGGGCCGAAAAGTCCCTGGCGGGCGTCAGCGTCGAGGACGGCCATTTTCGCGGCCTGATCGGCATCCCGGCCGTCGGCACCCCGAAATACGCCCACTGGGGCCTAATCGAGGCCCTGAAGCCGGATTTGCTGATCGTGCCCACCGCCATGGCCCAGGAGGCGCTCTCTGGGGCCTGGGCCGGCGGGGCGCCGACGCTGGCCCTTGACGGGCAAGGGACCCTGGCGGGGGCCGAGCGGCGCGCCCTGGAGCTGGGGGAGCTTTTCGGCCAAAGCGAAAAAGCCCGGGCCATTTTGGCCGGGAACGACGACTATTTTGAGACCCTGGCCCTGAAAACGGCCAAATTGAAGGGCCCCAGAAAGCGCGTCCTGCGGCTTTTGGCCAGGGACGGGAGCCTTAAGGCCCCGGGGGATTCGTCTTTCCAGAATGAGTTGATCAGGCGGGCCGGGGGACTGACTTTGGCCCTGGACGGGGGGATTCATGAGGTGGAAATAACCGAGGCCGAGATCGCCAAATTCGACCCGGAGGTGATCTACGCCTGCGGCAAGGACAAAAATGGCTTGGAGGCCCTGGTTCAAAGCGAGGCCCTAAGGGATATCGCGGCGGTGAGGGATCACCGGGTCAGGTATTACCCCTGCGCCCTGACCGACGGGGCCGCCGCCCACGCGGGCTACTTCGCGGCCTGGCTTTCCGGGGGCCTTTACCCCGACGAGTACGGGGATCCGGCCAATCTCGCCCGGCCCAACGGGCCGCTCGGGGAAAAGCCGGTGGAACTCGGCATCCCTTACGTCTCCGGGGCCAGGGTGGTCAGCGTCAGGCTAAACGATTACGCCCAGGATACGCTTTTGATCGATTTTAAGACCCCTCAGACGGTCATTTCTTCCTCGGACGGCCAGAAGGAAGGCGTCACTTCCGTCGGGAACGCCTCCTCCCCGCCCATGGTCTGGGACATAACCCACCAAGGGGGCTGGGAGGCGGATCTGGCGGAGAGGCGCGCCCTCCTGGGCCTTGACCCCGCCTCCTCGAGCCTGATCCTTACCGGGGCCGACCTTGACGGCCTTGCCGTGGTCACGAAAACCCACGAGGACCTGACCGTGACGGCCCTGGCCACCGGCGGGGCCGAGAGCAACGCCATAAGGTCCTCCAAGGACGTCGGGGCCTATTACCAGCCGGGGACCATCAATGTCATCGTCCTCTCCTCGAGGCGGCTGTCGCCCGCCGGGGCGGCCCTGGCCATGATCGGCGTCACCGAGGCCAAAACCGCGGCCCTGTGGGATCTCGATGTCAGGAGTTCCCAGACCCCGCTGGTTAACCCGGCCACGGGCACCGGCACCGACAGCCTGATAATAGTGGCCGGCGGGGAGGGCCAGCCCCTCGATTACGTCGGGGGCCACGCGAAAATAGGCCAACTGATGGCCGAGGCCGTCCACGGGGCCGTGCTGGGGGCCCTGGCCAAAGGCAACGGCCTTTCGCCCCATCGCCACGTCTTCGCCAGGCTGGCCGAGCGGGGCCTCGACCCCCTGACGCTCTTCACCGGCCCCGAGGCCACGGCCCTGACCTCCCTGCCCGATTTCCAGGCCAAGGTCGCCCTGACCCTCCTCGAGCCGGGGTACGCGGGCCTCCTGGAATCGGCCATGGCCCTGGACGACGCCAAGGCCATGGGCCACGTCTCCGACCTCGGCCATTTTAACCGTATGGCCCAGGCCGCCGCCGAGGGGCTGGCCGGCGGCCCCGTTAAAATCCTCGACCTGGCCGCGGGGGAAATCCCCCCCGCGCTGAAAACGGCCCTGAACGCCATCGGCTCCGGCCTGGCCAAAACCCGAACGGATTAGGCGGCGGGAAAAAAAAGATCCGGGCCCCGGGCCCCAAACGGCGGCCCTTGGCCCGGATCCCCATCGCTTGGCCGCGCCCCGCGGCTTAGGCCAAAACCACCCCCGCTTTGCCGGTATTGGCGAAGTGCACCTTGGCCATGCCGGTTAGGGCGTCCGGCCCGTAGTTATCGAAGATCTCCCTGATCCTGCGATCCACCATGTGCGAGGAGCCTTTGGGCAGGGAGAGGCCGTATTTCATGCCCAGCATGGCCAGGGTCTTCAGGAAAGCCTCCCTGGCCAGGATGGAGGCGGCGGCCACGGCTATGTCCCTCTCCCCCTTCGGGGTCTCAAAGACCTCTATGTCCTTGCCCTTGGCCTTAAGGGTCCTGCCAATCAAGCCCTCCTCGGCGAACTGATCCACTATGGCGTAGGGACATTCCACGCGGTTGAGGAGGTTTTCTATGACCGTGACGTGGCCCCAGGCCAAAATGTCGTTTAGGTTGTTCAGCCTGGAATACAACTGGTTATACTTGCCGGGATTGAGCCTCAGGACGTAGAAATTCCTGTACCCCAGGACGTTTTTTATCTCGTTGGCCAGGGCGATGTTCTTGTTGTCCGAGTTTTCCTTGCTGTCCTTGACGCCCAGGCCCGAAAGCCTTAGCTCCAGCTCGGCGTTCACGTAAACCCCGGCCACCACCAGAGGCCCGAAATAATCGCCTTTCCCCGACTCGTCGGAACCTATCCTGATCTTGGGCACCACGATTGGCTTGACTGGCGTCCGCCCGCGACAGGGCTTTACCGGGCCCAGCCCGGGCAGGGCGGAGGCCGTCTCGATCCTGGGGTAAAGCGGGTACGAGGGCCTGGCCATGTCGGGCCTGCCCGCCTCCCCCCGTTCCCCGGCGGGGCCCGGGTCCCCGCCCGGGCGGCCGGCCATGCCCGAGTGGAAGGCCTGGCCCGGCGACCCCCCGTCGGGCGGCTCGATCGGGTAGCCGGAACGATCGGGGTCGTTGGAGGAGGCCTGGGCGAATATCCGGTAGGCGTCCCGCATGACCCCGGCCATCTCGGCCACCCTCGACTCCAGCCGGGGCAAGTCGTCCAGGCGGCGGGGATCCACCGCGTCCCCCGGATCGACCTGGGCCTCCAAACACCTCAGGCTTTCCCAGACCGCGGCCATGCGGTCAAGGACGTGGTAGTCCTCGGCCTGGCCGATGATGAACCTTCCCAGTACCTTCCCGTAAACGTAGGCCTCGACGGGAAACTCCCTGGGATCTTTTTGGTATTTGTCCATATCCACGTTAAGCCTAAGGAGCAAGAGCCTGGCCACGAAAACCTTGAAGGCCTTGGCGAAAGGGAACAGGAGCGGGCTATGGCAAGGCAGGGCCGGTTTGGCCCTCCGGGCGAGGGCCAACAGCCCCATGCCGCTTTCGAGGGTGACCCTCTCGCCGGGCGACAAAAACCCGTAAACCCCCTGGCCGAAACACTTAACCGTCTCGTCGCGGAGACGGTCGGCCTCGCCGGCTTCCCCGGGCTGGGGGCCAAAAAAGCCCCCTTCCCCGGGATAGTCCACCGGCTCGGGGTTAAACGGCGGAAAGGCGGCCTTCCACGGGGAATCTTCCCTGGCGGTTTTGGCCAGCGCCTGAAAATCCCCCAGCATGTCCTCGGGGAGGTGGTAACAGACCATGGCCGAGGAGAGCCCGGTTTTCTTGCGGAAATACAGGTTAACCGAGGCCCCTTTGAGGCTTGGGAAGGAAAACTTAAGGCCGGCCCCGCCTTGCAGTTCTTCCTCGGCGGCATTCAGCCCGCGGTTTTTAAGCGCCTCCCTGACGTTCTCGATGGCGATTTCGCGTGGGACGAAGTATGGGATTGAAACTATCATAAAATTACCTTGCGCGTTTCCCCGGCGCCAATCGACCCAAAAAAGTCGATCGGTCCGGTCGTTAATGAATCAATGTAAACGTATCTTTGAAAACGGGCGCCATCCATGAGCCTTCATGAACGATGGATAAAACCTTCGGTAACTATATTAAGGCATTAATATTTATAAACATAACTTTTGACCAATACCAATAATGACATCGGTAACAAAAAAGTATACGCTTTGATATTATTGCATAGAATTTAGTTACGAAGGCAACCTACCCGTCACGGCCCATGATCAATCGGGCCCCCCAGGCCGGTCACCTCAGGCCGGTTGCCCAGGCAAACGATCCGCCTTGGCCCGGCCCATGCGCCAGACGGCCGGCCAAAGCCCGGCCCGCCGGACGGCGATCCCGTTTTCGACGACCGCGGCCAATCGGTTTCGCGCAGAAACGCGATGGCCGAAACGAAGACCGCGGGGCATAAACGACCAGGGTATGGTTGGGGTCAATCGCCCTGGTTAATTCACGCCCCCGGTTTCGCGACTTTCGCTGACCCACTGGGGCATAATCCCAATCGCGAGGTTATCATGTCATGGCATCCACCCCCGGCCCATGCCAGGGGCTTCCGGCGGTTTCCCGCCCCGCGAACCGGCCGAGGGTGCCAATCCCCCCCGGCCCGACCGCAAGCGGCCCGCCTTGCCGCCAAAACGACCACCGCAAGGCGATGGTCGGCCTCCGCCAGGCCGCGCCCCATGGGCGTTATCGGCTGGCGTACCGGGGCGCCGCTTCGATTGAGCGCCCGCCCCTTGTTTCAAGCCCGCCCCCGATGGCGGGCCGCCAAAATCCCAATGATGACGGTCAGTCCTTCAATCCGTTAATCTCTTCCAAAGGCAACTCCGTGACGCCAGCGATGAAGTCCGGCGACATCCCGGCCGCTAGCATCCTGCGGGCGATTTCCAGGTTGACCTCTTTAATGCCCGCTTTAATGCCCTCTTGACGGCCCTCTTGGCGGACCTCTTGACGGAGCTCTTCTTTTAGCTCTTTAACTTTAAAACGATCATATATTGAAATATACATGGGATTCTCCCCCGTTTCCGCCGCTCCCAAAATCAAAATAATTCTGGCGCAACGATTCATCGGTCAGGTTGGCCATGAGCCCGGCGAATATCGGTTATCGTTTTACGGGGACTGAGTCACGAAGGAAAACCCATTCGAGACGGACCATGGTCAATCGTGCCCACGGGGTCGGTCACTATAGGTCATTCGGCAAGGCTAGCGGGATTTCGTGGCTCAGCCAATATGCCAGACGTCAGGCTAAAGTACAGCCAGCGGGGCGGCGGTCACGTTTGCGGCGACCGCGGCCAACCGGTTCCTGGAGGAAACCCGATGGCTGAAACGAAGACCATGGTGCATAAACAATGAGAGTATTATTACCGTTAAAAAAATTTTTAAGCGCTAATTTAGGCCGCTTAAACTATCAATTATGGCAATAACTCTAACTTATTTAAGCCTCATGGTTTCGCGACTTTCGCTGACCCACTGGGCCACTATCCCAATCGCGAGGTTTTCTTGAAATGGCATCCACCGCCTGACCGGGGCCAGGGG
>JAITKA010000082.1 GCA_031278635.1 Deltaproteobacteria bacterium
TACGGGTCGATCGAACCTGGGGGGAAAACCAAGGCCCATATCGTAAACCGTCCATGGATTCGTTGTCAACGGCGTTAAGACAGTCACCGACAAAAGCGAGGAAATTTCGTATGCTTCCCGCAAAAATCCCCTTTAACCAACCCCCTTATCCCCCGCGCCGCCCGTTCCCGAAAACCTGACCCCCCAAACACCCCCCGTGGAGCATCCCGGAACCGAGGGCTTTCGCCCCCCTGGGCCGGTGAGGGTCGAAAGGGAATTTACCGTCCGGTTTTCGATGACCGAAAAGTTGACATGGGAGAGAAAAACTGGGTTATCTTAGCAGAATCATTGGAAAAACGGCGATAATGATTTTGTCAAAAAAAATTGCCGTTTCGCGCGATTGGGGCTTTACTCCCGGGCCGGAAAAGGTTATAATTTGACAGTAAAACGCAAAACCAACGCAATCACGCCTTCGCCTAACCCAATCCCGCTGGCCACGCCCCTGGCCGGGCGGCTTTCACGGGTGAAAAAGCATGGATAGAGTCGCCCCGGTTTACACTCACACAAGGGCCTGCATGGACTGCTATAAATGCCTGCGCGTCTGCCATGTCAAGGCCATAGACGTCCACGACGGGCGGGCCGAGATAAACGTGTCCAGGTGCGTCAAATGCGGCCAGTGCGTCCTGGCCTGCCCGCAACAAGCCAAGAAATTCCGGGACGACCTTGATACCGTCAAGGCCCTGATCGCGGCCGGGGAGACGGTGGCCGTGTCGCTGGCCCCCAGCTGGCGCGGGGCCGTGGGCCTAAGGGCAGGGGAGATAGTCTCGGCCCTCAAGTCCCTGGGCGTGGCCCTGGTCGGCGAGACGGCCCTGGGGGCCGAGTCGGTGTCCATGACCGTGGCCAGGGAGCTGAACCGGGCCGGGCCCGGGCTCTACGTTTCCAGCTGTTGCCCGGTGGTGGTGGACTACGTGCGCATGTACAAGCCTGCCTTCCTCGGCTCCGTCCTGCCCCTGGCCACCCCGGCCCTGACCCACGCGAGGCTCCTCAAGGACCATTACGGCGAGGGGCTCAAGGTCGTTTTCGTCGGCCCCTGCGTGGCCAAGAAGGGCGAGGCCGACCTGCACCCCGATCTGCTAGCCGCGGCCCTGACCTTCGGGGAGCTCAAAAGCTGGTTCGGGGAATGCCCCCCGGGCGACGGCAAAGGCGACGGCAAGGCGGACGGGAACGGCTTCTGGCCGGCCGACCCCTTCGAGGGGGCCCTTTACGCCCTGAGCGGGGGCATGATCGAGGGGCTGAACAAGGCGGGCCTCAGCCGGGACGTCCTGACCGTAAACGTGAACACGCTGGAGCTCCTGGGCAAGGCCCTGGACGATCTGGCCGAGACCCGGCCGGAACGGCCGATTTTCGTCGAGGCCATGGCCTGCGCCGGGGGCTGCGTCACCGGGCCCGCCATTTTCGCGGACCGTTCGGCGGTCCTGGCCATGGCCGACACGCTCAGGCACGCCAAGAGCCGCGAGGTCGCCGAGCCCGGGCCGTTTTACACCAACCTCCCGGCCGTCTTCCCGGCCATGCCCGTGGCCAAGGCCAGCCACCCCTTCGACGAGCTCCAGGAGGTCATGGCCCAGCTCGGCAAGCGCCACCCCGAGGACGAGATCAATTGCTCCGGCTGCGGCTACCCCAGCTGCCGGGAGCTGGCCGGGGCCATCCTGGACGGGCTGGCCGAGCCGATGATGTGCGTTTCCAACATGAGGAAACTGGCCACCCGCAAGGCGGCGGCCCTCCTGAACACCATGCCCTCGGCCATAGTCATGGTCGATCGCCTGATGAAGGTGATCGAGGTCAACGAGGCCTTCGTCCGCCTTTTCGCGGGCGAGCAGGCCGAGCGCTACCTCGGGCGCCTGGAGGACCTGGTCGGGACCCCGGTCGGCATGTGGGTCGAGTTCGGGGGCCTGATCCGCAAGGCCCTGAAAACCGGGGAGGACATCCACGTCGAGCACCGGCTATACAAGGGGAAACTCTTCAACCTGTCCATATTCAGCGTGGTGAAACACCAGGTGGCCGGGGCCATAGTGACCGACATGACCTCCCTCCACGAGGGCCGCAAGGCCCTGGCCCGGAAGGTCCGGGAGGTCATAAACAAAAACATCACCACCGTCCAGGAGATCGCCTGCCTCCTGGGCGAGCACATGGTGGAGACCGAGACGATCCTAAGCGCCGTGGCCGAGTACGAGGAAGGCAACGATCCCGATACCCTCGGTGAGGCCCTGACCGCCGACGGCCATGGCGAGACCAACGGCGCTGCCAACGGCCTTACCAAGGCCGTGGCCAAGGGCGGATGACATGTTCGTAGACGTGAGTTGCTCCCAGGAGACCAAGCGCGGCCAGAACACCTCGGGCGATTTTTTCGTCAGCCGCAGGCATATCGACGAGGGCCGGGTCCTGGCCGTCCTGTCAGACGGCCTGGGGAGCGGGGTCAAGGCCTCCATCCTCTCCCGGATGACGGCCACCATGCTCCTCGGCTTCGTCGAGGAACGCACCGATCTGCGCACGGCGGCCGAGCTGGTCATCCGCTCGCTCCCGGTCTGCAAGGCCAGGGGCCTGAACTACTCCACGTTTTCCGTCCTCGACTGCGACGACGAGGGCCGCGTGCGGGTCTTGGAGGAGGGCAACCCCGAGTTCCTATGGTTCCGGGGCGGCCTGCCCCTCCACGCCCCCTTCGATCTCCTCGACTCGGAGGCCTTTCCCGACCGCCGCATGCGGCTCTACGAGTTCGAGGTCCTTGAGGGCGACCGCCTGATTTTCGTCACCGACGGGGTCACCCAGGCCGGCCTGGGCCGGCCCGGCCCCAAAAACCCCGGCCTGGGCCGCCAGGGGCTCTCGGATTTCGTCTCGGCCCTCCTCCAGAGGCACTGCGTCATAGACAGCCAGCGCCTGGCCAAACACCTGACCTCCATGGCCGTGGGCCTCTTCCCGGACCGCCTCCCGACCGACGACGTCTCCGCGGCCGTGGCCCATTTCCGCGTCCCCAGGCGCTGCCTCGTTTTCACCGGGCCCCCCTTCGAGAGGAGCAGGGACCCCTACTACGCCGAGGCCTTCGCCGCCTTCAAGGGCCCCAAGGCCATCTGCGGCGGCACGACCGCCCAGTTCCTGGCCAGGGAGCTAAACCTCCTCATAAAGGTCGGCCAGGGGCGCGGGGGAGGGCTGCCCCCGGAATCGGCCATGGAAGGTGTCGAGCTGGTGACCGAGGGCCTTCTGACCCTGACGAGGGCCATCCAATACCTCGAGACCAACGACCTCCGCCGGCCCGACCCGGCCGGGGCCCTGGTCAGGTTCATGCTGGCCCACGACATCATCCACGTGATGGAAGGCACGGCCGTGAACGTGGCCAATTTCGACCCATCCCAGACCCACGACCTCGACATCCGCCGCAACGTGATCAAGAGGATGGCCCAGGTCCTCCAGACGCGGCACCTTAAAATGGTCCGGGTGCAGCGGGTATGAACCCAAACCCGGCCTTGCCAGGGCCCCTTTGATACCGGACGCCAGTAAGCGTATAATCGCCACTGCCCGCCACCCTTTGGCGATCGTTTTCCGTATGTAACCTTTCCCTCACGGTCAAGCATTTCGTACCCGAAAGCCACGCTTGTCGTAAACGCCCCATGGCCTTCGCCTGAAACAGTAAAAAAGCCCACGTTTGGCGCCAAATCGGTGGCCGATATTGCCTTACGTGCCCCAATGATAAGCCCCAACCTGTCATCTACCCGCCCCATGGCTACCAAAATGCCATAATCGCCGCCAACGCCGTGGTCCCCCCAGCCAAGGGCCCCAACGAACCCATCCCTCGCGGGGAAACGGCCGGGGCCAGGGCGGAAAAGAACCCATCCAAAACCCGCTCCGCCTCCATCGCTTTTTCCCTGCGTCACGATTCATTGCGCCAGATATTACGAGATCGTAATTTTAATATCTAAACTTTAACTTGGTTAGCGACCGTAATCACATTGTCGTTAAATATAAATCAGGGCGTCCGTAAATGATAGACACAAAAGTGAAAATCGATCTTTCGAGATACGATTGGGCCATCGGGAGGTCCGACGTTGACGAGGGAGTAATCCGTAGTAAATTCCCGAAGTTAACCGATTGGGTATCCGGCGTCGATCAACCGACCATGAAGGAGCTGAGCGATTTCAGCCTAACGACCCATGTCCCCATCGGGTACTTTTTCCTGGATTCCCCTCCCAGGGAACTGGATCGGTCGGTAAAATCCCTGTTTCGCCAGCCCCAGTCTCTCCCAAGCCGGAACCTGCTAGATACCTCGATCCGAATGCTTAACCTCCAGGATTGGATGGGTTACTATCATGTCACCGGCGGGGACACGGGAAACGGTTTTTTCCAATCCCTGAAAATCACGGCGCCATTCGGGGACATGGCCAACGAAATCAGGGACGGATTGGGCATCGGCATCGATTGGTTCGCTAACCAACCCGACACGCAAAGCAATTTCGATTTTATTCGGTCCAAAATGCAGCACTTGGGTATCACCGTCATGACTGGCGGGGTCGTGGGGTCTGACGCGACGCGCCCCCTGGACATAAACGAGTTTCGCGCCTTTACCATGGTCGACCATTACGCGCCTTTAATATTCATTAACGATAACGATACGCCCACGGCACGAATTTTTTGCCTTATCCATGAACTCGTTTGTGTCGGTATCGGTATCAACGATTTATTTCATGGCAACGTCGATAACGATTTTGCGTTACGTAACCATATGGAAATAACGCTCCCCGTCACGGCGGAAATACTGCTCCCGATTGGGTTATTTAACTCCCTTTGGCACGCAAATAAGTCCGCGAACATTTTAAAAACCGTTTCCGTCCTCGCCAAATACTTTAAGGTGAGCGAATTTGCCATCGCCCGGAGGGCCCTTGAGGGACAATACGTCTCGGAAGATGAATATAACCAAATCGCCCACAAAACACTGCCTAAAGTCAGCGACGAAAGCGTAAACGACGCTACGGATGGTGAACGCAATGCGGTTGATACTTTTTTATATCAGTTTGAC
>JAITKA010000137.1 GCA_031278635.1 Deltaproteobacteria bacterium
CCGTAAGATCGACTTCTGGGTTTGTAAACGAAGATGGTGTCACGGAAGCGAATTTGATGGAGGGAAATATGTCGTTACGAAAATAATTAATCCAGTTTTTATGAATCGTAATTTTTTTCTAATCCAATGATTGAAATAGTATGTTAAAAAAATTAATTTAAATTAAATATCTATCAAAATCTATAGGTTCTAATATTACCAGGTTTTTATTTGGTATATCGCTTATAAGTTATTTTGTTTCGTCAGAATGAATATCGTTATTAAGGGGTATCCGATGGGTGGTAAAGAGGCCTTCCGGCGCCTCAGCCCCCCAACACGATGAGTACCACTATGACGACACCAATGAAGAGCGGGAGCAACGTGAGGCAGAGGACCAAGGTCAGGTTGCAGGGGCGCGAGACGTAGCGGCCCTCCCCGTCCACGAATTGGTTGACGCAGATTAAAATGAAGTCGATCACGAGCCAGATGCCCAGGCCCCCGTAGGTCAGGAGCATGAGTATGCCGGTGCCGATGCGGCCGGCGTAAAAGCGGTGGACGCCCAGGGTGCCCAGGTAAAAGCACAGGAGGAGGCAGGTCGTTTTGGAGAGGGGCGAGGTGGTCTCCTGGGCGAGCTGGCCGTAGGTCGCGTATTGGTAGGGATTGGCCCCGTACTGGTAGGGCGCGCCCTGGTAAGGGGGGTAGGGCGGGTAGGGCCCGGCTCCCTGGTAGGGCTGCGGCGGGGGGTAGGGCCCGCCGGTCGGGTAGGGCTGGCCGCCCTGGGGGGGCTGGGACGGCGGGTAGGGTTGGCCGCCCTGGTAGGGTTGGCCGGCCTGACCGGTCAGGCCCTGGTAGGGTTGGCTGGGCTGGCCGGGCTGGGGGGTCAGGCCCCCCTGGTAGGGCTGGCTGCCGGTGACGGTCGCGGGCTGGCCGCAGGAGGTGCAGGTCCTGTCGTAGTAGCTCATGGCGTTACCGCATTTGGGGCAAATTGGCATGGATGGAACCCTTCGCGAGGCCTTGGGCGCTTAATTGGCGTAGTTTATCCCCGGGGTGGACAAAAGGGCGTGGAGCCATAGGCCGCCCACGGCCAGGACGAGTATTATCGGCAGGGCGATGGCCAAAATGACGGCCGGGAGGTTGCAGGGCCTGGCGATGGGCCAGCCTTTGGCGTCCTTGAACCGGCCGAGGCAGATGAGGGTGAAGTCGGCCAGGGTCCAGAGGCCCAGGCCGCCCAGGGTCAGGACCATGGCCACGCCGGTGCCGATCTTGCCGCAGTAGAAGCGGTGGGCGCCGAGGGTGCCCAGGTACCAGCACAGGAGGAGGGCGGCCGTCTTGGAAAGCGGTGACCGGTAATGGCTTTCGGGCCAGGGCGAGTCGGCCATGGGAAAAACCGGCGGATTGCCCCCGGCCCCCCCGCTCGGGGGGGGGCCGGAGGGGGGTTTAGGCCAGGGCGCCTGGGTTGGCGGCGACGTAGGCCGCAATCAGGGCGATAAAGAGGCCACAGATGATGATGGTCGGCAAGAGTATGGCCAGGAGCACCACCACCAGGTTGCAGGGTTTGTTGACGTAGCGGCCCTCGGAGTCGGTGAACCGGTTAAGGCATATCATTATGAAATCTATCAGGGTCCAGACGCCGAAGGCGCCGCCGGTCAGGAGCATGATGACGCCGGTCCCGATCTTCCCGGCCACGAAGCGGTGGACGCCCAGGTAGCCGAGGTACCAGCACAGCAAAAGCGTGGCCGTCTTGGAGAGCGGCGACTGGGCTTCCTGGGGGTAGTATGGGGGGGCTTGGCCTGGGTAGCCCGGGTAGCCCTGGTAGCCTTGGTAGCCCGGATAGGTTTGGTCGGGCCGGGGCCCGGGCCCCGGCCCGGCCGGCCCGGCCGGCCCGGCCTGGCCGCCGGGGCCGGGGGAAACGAATTGCGGTTGGCCGCAGGTGGGGCAGGTGGGTGTACCCGGGTTAAAATTTGTACCACAATTTTGGCAAGAAGGCATACATTGCACCATAAATGAGCTTGCTTATTTTGAAATAAGGGCGTTTGTTGTTAACGTAAAGGGACTAAGCCGGGCCGGAAAAGGGCCGGGCTCACTCGGCTGAGAGCCTGTGGGTTATCTCCAGGTATTTGCTCTCGAGGCTGTTCTCGAACTCAAGGGGCGGCATCACGGGCATCCCCAGGATGGCCTGGAGGTTCATGGCGCTCTGGTCCATGACGTTGGAGAGGCTGGCCGCCAGGCTCACCGTCAGGTAGGTATTCTCGGCGAACTCGATGATGCCGTCCAGGGCCGTCAGGCGGTCCATGACTATGGTGGCCTGGTTTTTGAGTAGGACCTGGAATTTTTGGGTCACCTGGAGGGTTTGTTCCTGGGCGATGACGTTGTTCCGGTACTGGGGTTTGGAGGCGGCCAGCTCCATCGTCTGGGCCATGAGGGCCTCGTTGTCGCGCTGGATCTCAAGGAGCCTGGGTATGTAAACGTTGTCGATCTTGCCCAGGTTGTCCTCCAGCTGCTTTTTGTGGGCGTCGGTGGCCAGGAGGAAGACGCCGTAGTATTTTTTGCTGAAATTGAGGTCGGTGGACCCGGCCAGGGATTGTTTCAGGATGTCGCAGATGGCGTAGAGGTTTTTCAGGGCCACGATGGATTGGAGCTGGTCCTCCCCGGAGGCGGCGATGAAAAAATTCCTGACCTGTTCCCTGGTCATGGGTATCTTGGCATCGTTCAGCTGGGAGACGATTTCCCCCATGAGTCTGTCGATGGTGGCCGAGTTTTTCCGGATCTGGGCGCGCAGGTCGCTTATTTTCTCGTCCATGTCGGAGGCCGTGCTCTTCCAGACCTCGTAAAACTTTTTGCCCTCCGGGGCCCCGATCCTGTTGATGCCCAGCTCGGATATTTCCATTTCCAGATCCGAGTTCTTATTGTACAGGTCTCTTATTTTATCCTTCGTTTTGATGATTGAGTCATCCAAGAGTATGGCCAAAGCCTTGTCAAGGTGCTCGTCCAGGGCGACCCGGGCCTTGGTCTTGTCGCTGGAGAGGAAGGGTATCCAGGAGCGGCCGTCGTCGGCCAAAAGGAAGCGGTTTTTCGCGTCGACGTATTTCCCGGCCAGGTCCGCCAGCTTATTGACGAACGACGTCTGGGCCATACAGTTCCCGTGGATGGCCAGCGCGGCCAGGGCCGCAAGGCAACTTATTATCAAGCGTTTGAACATGGCGCCACCTAAGCCCCCAAGGGGACCCAATCTTAGGCCGGAGGCTCTGAATACCCTATCATACACTTTTGCCGGCCTTCTTGCCAGGGCCAAAGGGGCCAGGCCGGCCGGGCCCGGGTCAGTCGGCGAGGCCCTGGAGCTTGGCCAGGTGGTAGTAGAAGCCCTTTTTGGCCAGCAGGGTGTCGTGGTCCCCGCGCTCGATTACGCGGCCGGCGTGGAGGACCAGGATCACGTCCACGCGGCGGATGGTCGAGAGGCGGTGGGCGATGACGAGGGAGGTCCGGCCCTTGAAGAGGGTTTTCATGGCCCCCTCGATCAAGAGCTCGGTCTCGGAGTCCACGAAGGCCGTGGCCTCGTCCAGGATGACTATCTCCGGGGAGCCGATCAGGGCCCGGGCGCAGGCGATGAGCTGTTTTTGCCCCGAGGAGAGGCCCCGGCCGGCCGGGCCCAGGGTCTCGCCGTAGCCGCGGGGGAGTTCCTCGATGAAGCCGTGGGCCCCCACGGCCTTGGCCGCCCCGATGACCTCGGAATCGGGGAGGTCTTTGCGGCCGAGGCGGAGGTTGTCCATGACCGAGGCCGAGTAGAGGTAGACGTCCTGGGTGACCAGCCCCAGGCGCCTTCTGTGGCCCTTGAGGTCCAGGTCCCTCAGGTCCACGCCGTCGAAGAGGATGCGGCCGGAGGTGGGGTCGTAGAAGCGGAGCATCAGGCTGATGAGGCTCGACTTCCCGCTGCCGGTGCTCCCGACCAGGGCGACGGACTGGCCCCTTTCGATCGAGAGGTTTATGCCCGAGAGGACCAGGGGGCCGTCCTTGGAGTAGCGGAAGGCCACGTCCTCGAAGGTCACGGCGCCCCCGTCCTTGGGTGGCTGGATCGAGCCCGTGGGCATGGCGTCGTCGACCCTCATGAGGGCGACCAGGCGCTCCATGGAGGCGAAGGCCGACTGGAAGGTGTTGACCTTCTCGGCCAGGTCCTTTATGGGGTTGAAGAAACGGTAGGAGTAGCCGACGAAGGCGGCGAGGACCCCCAGGCTCACGTAGTCGCCCACGACGCCCAGGCCGCCCACGTAAAGGATCAGGGCCAGGACCATGGTCGCCAGGAGATCGACCAGGGGCAGGAATATGGCCACGGAATGGACCTGCCGGTAGCCGGTCTCGTAATTTTCCCGGTTCAGCTGGGCGAATTCCGCCGCCGAGCGGGCCTCGCAGCGGAAGGCCTTGATCACGGGCATGCCGGACACGGTCTCGTTGAAGGCCTGGTTTATGGCCGCGACCTTGCGCCGCAGGTCCCTTTGGATGTCCCTGGAGATCCGGCTGAAGTGGTAGGAGAGTATGGCCACGAGGGGGGTCAGGACCAGGGCGGCCAGGGCCAGCCTCGGCGAGAGCCAGACCATGATGGCCACGACCCCGACCAGCGAGAGTATGTCGCTGAAAAAGGAGGCCGCGGTCGATTTGACCATGGCGTTTATGTTGTTTATGTCCGAGGTCAGCCGGGAGGTCAGCCTGGCCGTCTGCTGCCGGTCGAAAAAAGACTGGGAGAGGGAAAAGAGGTGGGCCAGGAGGGTTTCCCTCAGGTTGTGCCCGAGCCTCTGGGAGGCCGACTCCAGGAAATACCTCTGGCCCAGGTCGAAACCGTAGCCGAGGATCATCAGGGCGGCGAAGGCCAGGGCCAGCCGCCCCAGGCCGGAGACGTCGATCCCGCGCAGGGTCAGGGCCGCGGCCCCCTTGAGTTTCACGAGATCCCTCTCGGGGATGGCCAGCGTTTGGCCGTGCATGGCCCCGCCCGGGCATTGGGCCAGGATGCTGGCGGCCTCCTCCCGGCCCAGGGCGGCGGGGGAGGCGGCATCGCCTGGCCCTTGGATCTCCCTCAGGTAGAATTTCCCGGGGTCCAGGAGCCCGGCCCCGGTCAGGGCCCGCTCCTGGCGGCGGTCGATCAGGCCGGAGCTCCCGGCGGGGAGGACGTAGACGCCGGGGGCGGCCATGCGGAACATGCCTGGCCTTAGCCTGCCGGTTAGTTCCGGGGACATCCGGCCGGGAGCGAAAACGTCGGGGCCTTTCAGGTAAAAGATCCGGCCAAGGGGCAGGATGTGGCGATCTATGGCGACTTTCGTCAGGTAGGGCAGGGCCAGGCTGACCAGGGCCGCGGCCAGGATCATTAAAACGCCCCAGAAAAGGACCTTCCTGAAGGGCTTGGTCAGGGGCCAGAGGCTGGCCAGGAGCCTGAAGTCCTCGAGGGTGAAGGGCCTGGTCGAGTCCGATTCGCTCAGGCCGTCCAGTTCCCCCTCCGGGGTCGGCTGGCCGGACTGGATTTTTATGCCCTTTATTATCTCGGCCTGTTGGCGGAGGCGTTCCCCGTCCAGTCCCGGCCATTGGTTATCCCGCCCTTTCCCGCTCACGGTTTGGCCTCGCCGGCGCCCTCCGGGGGCTTCCCCAGGAGGGCCAGCTGGGCGATCCTGGAAAGGTAGCCCTCGCCTTTGGTCAGGGCCTCGAAGCTCCCGTGGGCCGCGAGGCGCCCGCCCTCCAGGACGGCCACGGAATCGGCCTTGGACAGGCTGGTCAGGCGGTGGCTCACGATCAGGGTGCCCCGGCCCTTACGGATGGGGGCGAGGCGGGCCAGGATCTCCTCCTCGACGGCCGCGTCCACGGCGGAGAGGGTGTCGTCCAGGATCAAAAAAGGCGGGTCCAGGAGGAGGGCCCGGGCCAGGGCCAGGCGCTGCCTCTGGCCGCCCGAGAGGGTCAGGCCCCTTTCCCCGACCATGGTGTCCAGGCCCAGGGGGAAGACCTCCGGGTCCATGGGTATGGCCGCGGCCTCGGCGGCCCGGGTGATTTCCGCGTCCGTGGCCCCGGGGGCCCCGAAGGCCAGGTTCTGGCGCATGGTGCCGGTGAAGACGTGGCCCTCCTGGGGGACGTAGCCGAACAGGGCCCTGAGGCGCCCCACGGGCCATTCGGTCGAGGGTATGCCGTTTATGAGGATCCTTCCGGCCGTCGGCTCGTAGAGGGCCGGTAGGAGGGCGGCCAGGGTGCTCTTGCCCGAGCCCGTGGGGCCGGCCACGGCCGAGATCTTCCCGGCCGGGAAGGTCAGGGTCAGATCGGAGAGGACCTGGGCCGGCCTTGTGGGGTAGGCGAAGGAGACGTTCTCGAAGGCGATGTCGAAGGTCTCCCCGGGGTCCGGGAAATCCGCCGCCGCCGGGTGGGAGGGCGGCTCCTCGGCCTTGAGGACCTTGGCCAGGCGGTCCAGGGAGGCCAGGCCCGACTGGATGAGCCCCAGGGTCATGCCCATGGCCAGCATGGGCCAGGACAGGAGGGCCAGGTAGGTGATGAAGGCCACGAAATCGCCCGGGGTGATGTTACCGGCTATGGTCGAGCGCCCGCCGATGTAAAGGGCCAGGGCCAGGGCCATGTTGGTCAGGAGGGTCATGAGCGGGAAAAAGCCGCCCAGGATCAGGGCCAGCCTCACGTTTTTCTCGAGGTAGACCTGGCTTACCGCGGAGACCTCCGCCTGGGAGAGGCGCTCCAGGGCCATGGCCCTTATGACCTTGAAGCCGGCTATCTGCTCCCGGGCGACCTCGGTCAGCTCGGCGAAGATGTCCTGGGCCTCCAGGACCCGCCTGTATATGGCCCTCCCGAAACGGGCGGTGATAACGCTTATGAGCGGCATGGGCAGGAAGGCCAGGAGGCACAGGAAGGGGTCTATGGAGAGCATGAAGCCCAGGGCCGAGAGGCCCAGGACCAAGGCGTCCACGAGGCTGACCAGCCCGAAGCCCACGGCCATGCGCACCGACTCGATGTCGTTGGTGGCCAGGGTCATGACGTTGCCGCTGGAATTTTCCTGGTGCCAGGCCATGGAGAGCGAGAGGAATTTTTCCTCAAGCCTTCGCCTGAGGTCCCTTTCCAGGTTCCTGGAGAAGCCGTAGATCAGATGCCGCCAGAGATAGCGGAGGAGGGCCACGATGACGGCCAGGAGGAGTATCAGGATCAGGGGGGTCAGGAAGGGCTCGAGGTCATCGGCCCCCAGGCCGGCCAGGAGATCGAAGGCCCGGCCGACCAGCCTGGGGATGATCATCTGGCCGAAGTCGCAGAGGACCAGGGCCACGAAACCCACGGCCAGGAGGCCGGCCGCCGCCCTGAGATTGGGGAAGATGAGGTCGGCGTTAGCCAATGAGGGGGATTTTTTCACAGATTGGCGGCGAGGAAGGCCAGCTGGCCGGGAAACTCGGTCTTCCAGAATCCCCAGTCGTGGCCACCGGAGCGCTCGCGGTAAACGTGGCTCAGCCCCAGCTCGGTAAGGAGGCGGTCGTACTGCCTGTTCTCGGCGAGGCAGAGCTTGTCGCCAAGGCCCACGGTCACCATGACCGGCACGCCCCCAAGGGAAGCGGCCTTTTTGCGGGTCAGGTAATAGGCCGAGCGCTCCCGCCAGGGGTCGGGGACCTGATGCTGGGCGCCCAGTATCTCGCCCAGCCTGAGGTAGCGATCCAGGGTCGAGTCGGATTTGTGGCTCTCGAGATCGATGACCGCCGAGAGGGCGGCCACGGCCTTGAACGTCCCGGGGTTATCGAGGGCCAGGGTGATGGCCCCGTGGCCACCCATGGAGATGCCGAAAACGGCCAGCCTTTCCGGGTCTATGGGGTAGCGGGCCAGGGCGTCCGGCAAGACCTCCCCCATCACCCTCGTGGCCATCTGGCTGTCGGCCTTGACGGGGCTATCGATGTACCAGCCGAAGGGGCCGCCGTCGGGCATGATGAGGATTATGCCGAAGCGGCCGGCCAGGTCCACAAGCCCCCGGCCCAGCGCCTTGGAAAAGAAATTCTGGTCGCCCTCGGCCCCGTGAAGCAACACGATGGCCGGGAGCTTTCCCCCCGGGTCCTTCCTGGGGACCACCGCCGCGTAGGTGGTCCGCCCCCCGTCGCCCGTCCCGACGGTCGCCTTCGCCAGGGCGAAGGGCCCGAACGGGGCCGTCCCCTTGGCCGGGATGGGGTACTCGATTTCCTGTTTGGGCGGCTCGGGCACGGCCTCGGTCAGGTTGGCCTGGACCAAACCAACCTGACCCTGGCCATCCTGGGCCACGGTGGCCTGGGCCACGGTGTCGGGACCCGACGAGGTGAAACCCACCGACATGGTCGCCCCGGGGAGCGGCGGGGCGGGCGTGTCCACTTGGGGGGCCGCCACGGCCGCGGGCTCCCCGGCGGCCGGGGGATAACTCGCGTCCATCGCCCGGCCCGGGTCACGGAGGTTCTCGGCGGTCAGGTAGGGGCTGTCCTCGAGGAGATCGGCCAGCATCTGCTTGCCGCCGTCCTCGGTCAGGTGGATGGAGTCCGCCGCCCTGACCTTTGCGTGCCTTCCGTCCTTAAGGGTAATGAAAGATGAGTATTTGCCGTTTTTGTCGGTCAACGAGGCGCTTGCGTCCCAAAAAAGACAATTATCTTCCTTCTCGCAAGCCTGCCTTGTGACCTCGTTCAGGTTTTTGACCCTGGCGTTGTAGGGCTCCCGGCCCATGATCGGGAGGCCCACCCAGAGGATCCTGGCCCCGGCCGCCTTGGCCAGCCGGGCCATCCGGGCGACCCTCTCGCCGTAGATCCCGTTCCAACCCTCCGTGGCCACGATATGGCGCTTGCGGTCCTCCAGGACTATGTCCTGCGTGTCGTTGGCCCCCAGGGTGATGAGGACCAGGTCCGGCTTCCTCTCGGCCAGGAGGCCCTCGAAAAACTCGAACCAGTCAAAGAAATCTATCCGGCACAGGCCCGTGGAGTACTGGCCCTTGCGGCTGACCTCGATGCCCTCCATCGACTTGAAATAACGCTCCAGCGGGGGCCCTATGCCCTCGATCATCATGGAGTCCCCGGTCAGGAGGACCCTCTCTATCGGCTTGTCGCCCAGAAAGCTTGGCCTCACCGGTGGCCTGGCCAGGGGGATGGCCAGGGCCTGGAGTTCGGGATCGTAAATGGTGGTTCCCCCGGTCTGGGGGCTGGGGGGCGGGGTGACGGCGCTCACGACGGCGGGGGCGCCGTCGGCGGGCGGGCTGACGGGTATGGCCGCGGGGGCGGGGACTGGGGCCGGCCCCTCGGGGAGGCCTGCCGGCTCGGTCGTTTTGGGCCTTTTCCCGGTCAGGCCGCCGATCTCCCATTTGGGGGTGATGACGTCTATGACCTTGGATTCCACCCGGGAGACGGTCGACAGGCCGGTTTTCTCGGACACGGAGCGCAGGTCGGCGGCCAGGTCCAAAGCCCACAGGTGAAAGCGGCTTTGCCCGGAACGGGCGATGTCCTCTATCCAGCCGGCCAGACCGTCGGCCTGGTTCAGGAGTATCAAAAGCGCGGCCAGCCCGTAGATGACCGCGAACTGTGCCGGCCTGAGCCTATGGCGACTTGGCTTCATCATGCCCCTAGCGCGACCGGCTCACCCGGCCGCCCGTGTCCCGGCGCGACCAAAGCCTAGAACTCGAGGATCTCCTTGTCCTTGGCTGCCGCGGCCTTATCCACCTTCTCGACGTAACCGTCGGTGATCTTCTGTACCTGGACCTCGGCCTTGGCGTGGGCGTCCTCGCTTATTTCCTTGGCCTTCTTGAGATCCCTAAGGCTTTCGTTGGCCTCGCGCCGTATGGCCCTGATGGCCACCTTGGCCTCCTCGGCGTTTTTCTTGACCAGCTTGGCCAGCTCCTTGCGCCGCTCCTGGCTCAGGGGCGGGACGTTTATGCGGATGACCTTGCCGTCGCTCTGGGGGGTCAGGCCCAGCTCGCTCTTGAGGATGACCTTCTCGATCTCCGAGATGGTCGAGGCGTCCCAGGGCTGGATGACCAAAAGCCTGGCCTCGGGCGCCGTGACGGAGGCCATCTGGGCCAGCGGGGTCGGGTTCCCGTAGTAGTTGGCCTTGAGGTTGTCAAGGAGGGCCGGCGTGGCCCTGCCCGTGCGCAGTTTCTTGAAATCGCGCCCCAGGGACTCCAGGGTCTTTTCCATCCGGGCCTTAAGGTCTTCGAAAATTGCGTCTGTCATGTTGTAACCCATTATACGTGACGGCCTTGGCAGCCAAGGGAAGGTCGGATCGCGCCATGGTTATGGGAATCGACCGGATCTTTTAGCCAGATAAGCTAATTTCTTGAACTTAGTTTCGACGGGACCGCGAAAACTCCATACGTTCAGAACGTCTTCGGTAAAGTCCTAAAATTAATGGCAAATACCTTGCCCCTTCGCCAAACCGTGGCTCCCCACCCGGCGATTTGCCCAATCGCCGGCCAAAAAGCCGAAGGGTCCGGCCAATGGGCCCGGTTTAGTCTACCTTGGCCCCCATCAATCCTGGTCGCTGACCAGGGTACCGATGGGCTCGCCCATGATGGTCTTTTTTATGTTGCCCTTTATCTGCAGGTTAAAGACTATGGTGGGAATCTTGTTTTCCATGGCCAGGGAAATGGCCGTCGCGTCCATGACCTTTAGCCTAAGCTTAATGACGTCAAGGTAGTTAATCTGCTCGTAGAGTTTGGCTTCTTTGTTCTTTTTGGGGTCGCAGTCATATATGCCGTCGACTTTGGTGGCCTTCAGTATGATGTCGGCCCCTATCTCGCTGGCCCTGAGGACGGCGGCCGTGTCGGTGGTCAGGTAGGGGTTGCCCGTCCCGGCGGCGAAGATGACCACCCGGCCCTTTTCCAGGTGCCGTATGGCCCGGCGCCTGATGAAGGGCTCGCAGAACTCGACCATCCTGATGGCCCCCTGGACCCGGGTCTCAAGGCCCTGCCGCTCCAGGGCGTCCTGCATGGCCAGGGCGTTTATGACCGTGGCCAGCATGCCCATGTGGTCGCCGGTGACCCGGTTGAGGCCGCGCTCGGCCAGGGCCTGGCCCCTGAAGATGTTGCCGCCGCCGATGACCAGACCCAGGCGGACCCCGCCGCGGCTCACCTCGGCTATCTGTGAGGCTATGTCGTCGACGGTGTCGGGGTCAAGGCCGAAGCCTATCCGGCCCTGGAGGGCCTCCCCGGAGATCTTCAGGAGGACGGTCTTGTAACGGTAAGCCATGGGGGCACCCGGGCGCCCCGGGGGGACCGTGGGCGATCCCCCCGGGGGTTTTGGTTATTCCTCGGAAGCGTTCTCGCCCTCGATCTCCTCGCCCAGCTGGAAGCGGGTGAAGGAGGCGATCTCGATTTTGCCCAGGTCCGCGGAGGCGCCCTTGACCAGGGCGTCCACGGTCATACCAGGCTCCTTGACGTAGGCCTGCTCCATGAGCACGAGCTCGGAGAAGGACTTTTTCATCTTGCCGTCGACCATCTTGGGCAACAGGGCCTCGATGTTGGGCTGGCCCTTGCCGGGGCTTTTCTTGGCCTTGGCCTCAAGCTCCTCGCGGCTCTTGGCCTCGTGGACGGCCCTCTCCTTGGCCAAAAAATCCTCGGGCAGGTGCTCGACCTTGATGGCCATGGGGTTGATGGCGGCGACGTGCATGGCCAGGTTGTGGGCCAGCTCGTCGACCCCGGGGCCGGGCTTCTCGGCCTCCAGCTCGATGAGGACGCCCAGGCGCCCGCCCGCGTGGACGTAGCCGTGGACCAGCCCATTGGGGCCGGCCTTCACGACCTTGAAGCGCCTTAGCCTTATGACCTCGCCGGTCGTGCCCACGGCCCTGTTGATGACCTCGCCGAAGGTCTCCCCGCACTTGGGGCATTTGGCCTCCAGCAGGGCCGGGACGTCGGCGGGCGCCTCGGCGGCCGAGGCCAGGTAGGCGGCCAACGATTCCGTGATTTCCCTGAACGAGTCCATCTTCGCGACGAAATCCGTCTCGCTGTTTAGCTCGACCACCGCCCCGGTCTTGCCGTCGTCGGTGATCCTGGTCAGAACCAGGCCCTCGCGGGTGGCCCTCCCGGCCCTCTTGCGGGCGGTCATGAGGCCCTTCTGGCGCAGCCAGTCGACCGACTTCTCGATGTCCCCGTCGCACTCCTTGAGGGCCGCCTTGCAGTCCATCATGCCCGCGTTAGTCTTGTCCCGTAACGCCTTTACCATTTTGGAAGTGATTTCCATTTTTCGCATCTCCCGGTTGGCCGGGCCCGGCACCCACGCGGCGCCGGGCCGGCCCCCAAAATTATCACGGCCCCAGGCTGAATCGCCCGGCCCGGGGCCAAATCCCCTAGGCCTGGGGCTCGCCGCCCACCGGCCCGGCCTCGGCCAGGCCCTCGGCTATCTCCATGGCCTCGGCCTTGGGGCTCTCGGCCGCGGTCTCCGGGGCCTGCTGGATCTCGGCCTCGGCGGGGGCCTTGGGCCTCTTGAACTCGACCACCGGCCCGGGCCGGTCGACCGAGCCTTCCTCGTCCTTGTCCGGGAGACCCTCCCCGCCCCTGGCCTGCTCCTCGTAGCGGGTGCGGCCCAACAGGCAGGCGTCGGCCATCTTGGAGGCCATGAGCTTGATGGCCCTTATGGCGTCATCGTTACCGGGGATGATATAATCCACCTCGTCCGGGTCGCAGTTGGTATCGACCACGGCCACGACCGGGATGCCCAGGCGCCTGGCCTCGGCCGTCGCGATCTTCTCGCGCCTGGGGTCGATGACGAAAATGGCGCCGGGTAAGCGATCCATCTCCTTGATGCCGCCCAGGTTCTTGCGAAGCTTGGTCATCTGGTTTTCCAGCTGGATGATTTCTTTCTTGTAGTACTGGTTGATCGATCCGTCGGCCTTCATCTCCTCGAGCTTGTTCAACCGCTCGATGCTCTTCTTGATGGTGACGAAATTGGTCAACGTGCCGCCCAGCCACCTGGAGTTGATGTAAAACATCCCGGCCCTGTTGGCCTCGTCCTGGATGGCCTCCGCGGCCTGCTTCTTCGTGCCCACGAAAAGGACGCTTCGGCCCTGGGACACGGTATCGACCACGAAATTATATGCGGTTTTGAAAAGCTGGACCGTCTTTTGAAGGTCTATGATGTAAATTCCGTTGCGGGCGCCAAAGATGTACGGTTTCATCTTTGGGTTCCAGCGCCTGGTCTGGTGTCCGAAGTGAACGCCTGCTTCCAGGAGCTGCTTCATGCTGACCATGGTCATGCGAGTCTCCTTAAGGTTTAACCTCCCCCCGCCCAATACCCAAGGGGCACCTCAATATGGCGGGAGTGTGGCATGGAGGGCCGATACGCTCGGCCCGAATCGGGGTTCCGCCCCCCGCCAACCCCCAATCCATAGGGGCACCCCAAAACGGCGGGGACGCGCCTAACCGGGCCCATAAAAAAGCCCAACTAAGCGATTTTACGACAAAATGTCGTCAAAGTAAACGATTCGGCCCAGCCAAGGCGAAACCCGCCCCTGGCCGCCAATCGATCCTTACGAATATAACAACGATCGGGCCCGATTTCAAGTGCTAAAAACGAAAAAAAATGGCCACAGCCACGAATGTCCGCGCCCCGGTCCTAACGGTTCCCCTAACCCCCCCATTCCCCGCCGCCCCCACGGCGGCGAAAACCCCGCCCCCCGCGGGCCCTTGCCGGGCCAGGGCCGCCCTTACGGGCTTTGGTTATTACCCCCCATCGGAGGTCGCGATGAGATTCAAGTCCCTTGCCGCGTCGGCACTCACCATTTTACTTTTCTTTTACTTGACTTCACCGCTCCTTGCGCAGGATAATACGGTCAAAGCCAACGATGTCGATATTTTCATTAGAATGGTCAACCTAAAAAAAGGTGATTCGCGGGGCGCGGCCCAATTGTTCGTCGATTCCGACCGCTCCTGGGCCTCCTTTAAAGCCGTCCTGGAAAAAATCGTGACAATGGGTGTTATTTTCCACTATACTGTCTCCGATGACGTCGCCCGCGTCATCCTTTCCGATGAGGGCATCACGCCCGCCGAGTTCGATATCGTGAAACGGCGCCACGACGAGGTCCTCGCCGCCTACCGAAAATTAACGGGCCAGTAAATCCCGATCCCGCCGGGATCCGCCTCCCCGCGGCCCCGCCGCGGCTCTCACCGCCCTCGCCCTTCCCTTCTCGCCTTTGATACCCCGTGACCCCCGTATGCCCCCGTCACCGGGTGGTTCGTCGCCGAAAAATCGCCCACCCCTTTCACCGGTAAATGCCATGGCTTTTACCCACCAGCGTGACACCATGAAACCGAAATCGCTTATCCTTGCCTTAGTTTCGTGCGTATTCTTTTTTGCCCTTGCCTCGCCCCTCCCGGCCCAGGACGTCACCGTGACCTCGAAGGACGTCGACATCTTCATAAAAATGGCCAACCTGCGAACGGACGACCGACAGGCCATGGAAAAACTCTTCGCCCAAACCGGCCGCGACGCGGACGCCTACGAGGATGTCATGGCCAAGATTTTGGGCATCATCACCATGATCGACCAGAACGAGACCAATGTCAACGAGATGAGCGATTCCCTGGGCGTGCGCATCTCCCAGGCGGAGTACAATCTCGTGAACAAGCGGAAACGGGAAATCATGTCCGCCGTGGTTAAGATGTTTAACAAATAGCGAGCCGGCATCGGTAATCTTCCCGGATCACCCCGCGCCAGAACCCCCTGCCGCCCGCCTTGGGGTTAGTCCCCCTACCGTAAGGGCTAACCCCAAGCCCCTAGCCTTGACCGCGACCCCATCCCCCGCCAATCCATGCGGATAATCACTGCGGACGGTCACGGTTGTCCAGGGCAGGGGGTACCTAATCCCACACTTAATTGCGTCGGTTTGAATGGATAAAATTAAATGGGGCAAATTCTCTTATTTTCAAGAGAAATTGCCCCATTTAAATTTTTTATGTTTAAAGATAGTACCGTAATGCATTATATATAAAATTAACGATTCATAAAAAATTTAATATAAGTTATAGCGGTTTTAAAAATTTTTACTAGTTTGATTGAGCTAAATCTTATAGATATTGCTACTTAAAGTTTAAATATAAGTACTTAAAGATTAATGAATTAAGATGAAAAATTTATCAAAAAAAATTAATTTGCTATTCACGTTAGAGTATGTTTAAAGTCATATAGCCATGAATTGACTTTACTTATGTAGCCTAACTCCTGAT
>JAITKA010000177.1 GCA_031278635.1 Deltaproteobacteria bacterium
CCCCGAGGCCTTTTTCTCCAACCCCGGGACCGAAAGGGCCAAACGCTTCCTGAACGTCTTCGAGTTCGAGGGCGTCCAAAAGGCCCACACCGAGCCCAACCGCTGACCCCGCGACCCCAAGGCCCGGCCGGCCCAGCGATTGGCCCCCTCCCCGGCCATCGCCATTCAAAACGTCGCACGCCGCAGCGGGCCCGCCCATGCGTTCACGTTTTTTACGGCAAAAACCCCCGAAACACGTAACACCGCGAAAAATTAACAAAATAAATCCCGACGGTCATAGCCCAAGCTTTCGGGAATTAGGGCCTTCGCCCCTCGATCGTTCCTAAACCCCCCTCACTTTCCCACCTTCCCGGATTCGGTGACCGTTCCACCCCCTTGCCCCTTGGGCGAACCCGCCTCCCGCTTAAACCCCGACCCGGCTATGGACTATTGGGTAAGGAAAATCCTACGTGACATAGGCTTATTCCAGTTTATGAGCCAATTTATACAGTAATCAATGTCGTAACCACATTGATTTGCGCCCAACGGGCCCAAGCCCCAAAAACCCACGCTTAACGCCAGCGCCAAAAAAAATAAAACCTAGATTCAAGCATTTTAATATCCCATAATACGTTTAAAATCGGACTGTCTATTGGATTAATTAATCATTATTATATTCTCTCATACGACCTTGTCCAAATACTTAAGGCTGACTTATTTTACAATTTTTTTTCATGATTTTTTTGATTTTTCCAAAACCTTGGTGTACTATGGTCTTAAGCCTAGGTATACCTACTCCACAGCCATTTGTTAGTATTATTATAATTGTATTATTATTTTTATAGCGTTATTTTTATCGTATTATCATTTTTCTAGTATTATTTTTATTATATTTTTAGTTTTATAGTATTATTGTATTATTGTTGTTTTAGTATTATTGTATCATGATTAGGATGAATAATTGGTTCCGTGAAATCCCCAGCCAATAGGTGTCTCTCTCACTGAGGCCTAAGTCGACAACCGAAGTCGAGAGTAAATGGTTGGGGTTTTACGGAACAACCCTTCCGATTTGAGCAATTAGAAGCTCAATTCAGTTTTAACGAATTGATTTTCATTCTTATTTTATTTTATATTTAGTTTACTACTAATATTAGCTGAAAAGTAAACAAATCAACCCAATGACTATTTCTAACACGGAAGGAATTTTGAAAATACGCTGTCTAATGTTTTTTTGAACGTTTTTTTGAGCTTACTCCTTTCAGCCACGCACAAAATTCCCCTCTCGCGATTGCTTGGGTTATCCGGGCAAACGAAGGCATTGTACGCGGGACGGCCCTTGGGTATTCCCAGGCGCCTTACCCTCAACGGGTCCGCGCCTCGCATATCCCCGTGGAATACGGTTTTTGATCAACCCCAAAAACCAGGTGTTTTTTCGCCTCGATCATTTTTAGCCCCCAGCCCCTTCCCGTTCCCGGTCGCCGATCCACCCCTTACCGTTTGGACAAAACCCTCGCTGAGCACCTCCCCTTTGCCAGGCCCGCCCCAAGCCCTAGCCGCCCTTTCCCGCTTAAACCCGGCCCCCGGTTCGGGCGCGGCCCCGGCTAGGGTGATTTGGCAAGGAGAATCCGGCGTAACCGGGGATTATTCCAGTTTATGTGCTATTTAAACGGGCCCTACCTGTGGCGCAAATGGATGGGTCAAGGGTGAAAAGCAAATATGAGGCCAAAATGTCAAGGTCTGACGCCTTTTTAAAAATTTTTTTGATGCTTTTGCCCTGCAATTTTTATTGACCTGTCTGAGCCCTTGTTGTACTATGATCTTAACTTAGTAAAACCTACCCTGTAGTCAATCGAAATATTTTGAGGTATTTAATTTGTTTTAGATGAATTATGACACCAAACAGCGGTGGGTAACTGGTCCCGACGGCATCCCTTAAAGAAAGGCCCCCCGGGATGGCCTCAGCGTATCACACGGGATCTTAGATTATCCAGGAAAATTAACGTTATTGAACACTTCGCGGCCTAAGGATATTCCCAAGCGCCCTACCCTCAAGTTGGCCGAGCTTGGCATACCGCCGTGGACTTTTGTATCTTAGGGGTCGCCGAGACTCCCTAGCCAAGGTTCCGCGTCTGCGGAATGCCTATGGAGGCATTATGCCAAAAAAAAGTTACCTACCAATGGAGTGGCTCCCGATGACAACGCGGAAGACCCAAACCCCGTCAACGCTGGAGAAAAATTGGACCCCGAACCGATGGTCACCGCTAGCGAAAAACCCAAAAGTAACGACGATCCATCGGATTACCCCTTGCCCGTGTTAGACAACGACGCCTATATCCTGACCATGGACCCCTCCATCGACAACGGGCTCTGGCAGATCTTTCGCGACAGCCGAGCGACTTTGAAACGCCTATTCGACGTAGAGTAGAACCCGCCTGCCATCCCTAGCGATGACTGACAGAAGGGCGCTCAACTGGTCGACATATCAACCCCCGTTGTCGCTCCTTTTGCCGCCAGTGCGCAGCAACAAGTCAACCATTTGGATTTCCGGAACTTTTTTAGGCAAGCCACCCAAGACCCTGAAGACGATTCCTGATACCCATTCGTTACCGGAATGTGCGGCAAGCGGCGCATGAACGCGGGCAACGGGGCCAATTCCCGCCTTGGGTCGGATCGGCGTCGCCTTTGACAACGACCGGAACTAACCACGTTCAATGCCCACCGCGTAAGGAATGCCCTCGGTGACCTTGATTTACTTGGCCTGACCTTCAAGCCTGCGCTGCCGAGTACCAACGTTCATTCCATGGCTGCGGGGACCATAGGGCCAACGTGCCCTGGCGGGCCCATAGCGCCTTCCGACCATGAAAGGCCAAACCGACGCCGGGCTTTACGGCATCGCCGCCGACCGCTCGCTTGCCACCCCGGGCGATGCCGGGCGGCCCACCGTGGGTTACCTGGGGCGAAGACCCCCATGCCTTTTTGCGGTATGTTAACCGCGAGCCCATAAACCTGGGCCCGCCGAAATGGCTTCCGTCTCTCACGAAGTACGTTAGGTTATCCGGGCAGATAACTCCATTGGACACGCCTCGGCCTATGGATATTCCCTAGCGCCTTGCCCTAGGCGGGGCCAAGCTTGGTAAAGCGCCCTATACTTTAATCTTCTGTTTTTTGGCGCTTTGTTACAACTTTTAAAACCTGATTCCCTATCAACAAAATCATAATTGAGGTTAATATGACAAAAAAATAATAAAAGAACACGACAAAAGAAATATCTGAGGCTTTTGGCGTGACTGACTCCAGCCACTCGGCAGACCAAATCTAACACCTCATTGAAAAAACAGCTTCCCTCTGCTCGCTGATAACCTTTCCCGATACAAAAAAATCACTCCGCTATTATAGGGATCCGGCGCTTTACGGCTTCCACAACTATGGGCCCGTCAAAAAAATAAAGCTATCGGATTCGCCGCGGCCTATGGATATTCCCTAGTGCTTACCCCCGGCGGGGCCGCGCCTAGCATACCGCCGTGGATTTTAATCTCTGATTCAGTGGTTCCTTGATCCCCTAGCCAAGGATCGGCGTCCGCGGAATCCAAATGGAGGTATAATGCCAGACGATTCTTTTACGACCTATGGAGTGGCTGCCGGCGACAAAGAAAAATTAAACGCCAACGGCCATGCGTCGGTTTACAGCTTCACCGACCTAAACGCCAAAATATCGATCCTGCTTTCGGAGCAACGTAAACTTTCCCCTTTTCCCGTCGGCGACCCTTCCTCCCAAGGAAGCGGGTACCAAGGTAGCCCTCTTTTTCCCGTTCTTAAGAAATTGCACCGAGGGGAACACTTAGGTGACTTCGCCTTTGTCGTTGACTTTGAAAAAACAACGGTGAAAAAGGTTTGGAAAAGGGGCAACGTCACAGTCGCCATTTACAACTACGCGGCAAAGACCATGCTCAAGGAAATCGGCCTGGATTTTGACAAGGACATCGGCCCGGATTTTGACGGGGATGCCAGTTACTGGGACACCCAGTTCGACTTTGAAATAACTTAAGCCGCCGACCCGCCGTACCTAAACGGCCGGGTGGTTTTCCTGGGCCCACCAACCAGGGTTCCGCCAGAACGGGTACGCGGGTGCCCGAAGGCGATCCCCCGAATCGGTCGATTTCACCGATGTGGGCAAATACGCCGGATGCCTGGTTTCCAGCCAAGGCCCAAGGCCTCAGCCTCTCGCCCGATTCCTTGGATTATCCGGCCTAATAATTGTATCGGGCACGGCGCGGCCTATGGATATTCCCTAGAGCGATACCCTGGGCGGGGCCCCGCCTTGTGCACCGCCGCGGGGTTTGTTTTCTGGTTCGGTGGGGTCTCGTATAGACTCCCCAGCCAAGGATCCGCGTCCGCGGAATCCCAATGGAGGCATTATGCCAGACGATCCGTTTACGACCGATGGAGCGGCTGCCGGCGACGCCGAAGGCTTAACCGGCGCCACCACTGCCGCCGACAAAGAAGGATTAAACCCCAACGGCGATGCGTGGGTTTACGATTTCACCAGCCTACACGCCAACATCTCGATCCTGCTTTACGAGCATCGTAAACTTTCCCCTCATCCCGTCGGCGGCCCATCCGGGCAAAGAAGCCCATACAGAGATAGCGCATTTTTGGCCGCCCTTAAGAACTTGCACAGATGGAAGAACTCGGGGGACTTCATCTTTTCCATTGACTTTGAAAACGCGATGGTGATCAAGATTAGAAAAAGCGACCCGGACCAGGTCGTCATTTACGACTACGCAAGGATGACCGTGCTTAAGTAAATCGGCATGGATTTGGACGAGAATGGCAATTATCGGGACACCCGGTTCACCTTCTTTGACATACCTTAAGCCGCCGACCAGCCGTATCTAAACGGCCGGTTGGTTTTACTGTACCCACCTACCAGGGTTCCGCCGGGGCGGGTATGCCGGGGCCCGATGGCGATCCGCCCGAATCGGTCGGTTTCACCGATGTGGGCAAGCACGCCGCTGGCCTGGTTTCCATCCCAGAACCCTGAGGATGAATCACGGGACCCGTTCGATACCGGAATGGGCGACGAGCGGCGCGTTAGTGCGGGTAACGGGGGCAACCCCCGCCACGGCTCGATCTACGTCACCTTTGGTAACTGACAAACGGAACTGACCCCGATCAAGGCCTATGGCCCGTTACAGGGCTAAGGCCTCTCGCGAGATACCTTCGATGGGGCGCACTCAATCCCGATGTCGGCGGCAAACCCTGCCCGGTCGATCCACCCACCGAGCCCATGCCTCTCCGGCCGCGGATCGCCGCCGTGGGGCATTCAACCTCACGCTGTCGCTTCCAAACCCATGCCCTTGGCGGGATTCGTTCCCGGCGGTTTTGTGAGGGCCAATCGGTGAAACCGGGACTTGTCGGAGATATCTGGAAAGAAGCCCCTGACCTACCCCCCTTTTTTTGCCCCGGGGGGCTTTCGTTCGTAGCCAAATAGGCAACCAACCGCCGGGCAAGGCAAAGGGCTGCCGTCGCGAGGGCCCAGCGCCCGTCCCAGGAAGCGTCTCTTTTGACGAGGTCACCGCCTCCAATGACACCGGAAGGACCGAGGTCCTGGACGTCCATGCTGAACCGCGCCAATGCGGTTTGGCCATACTTATCGTGACCCACGGGATGGCCTTAGCCCGTGTCCTGGCCGACCGCGTGCTTTTCATGGACAGGGCTTGTTGGTCGAGACCAACGCCCCGAGGCCCTTTTCGGGGCCCCGAAACCGAAATGGCCAAACGCTTTCTGAACGTCTTCGGGTTCGATGGCGCCCACAAGGCCCAAGCCGAGCCCCCTCCCCTCCCAAGGGTCAGGCCGTCGGTCCCTTGGCCTTAAGCCCAAATACAGTTGACTTAAGGTCATTTTTTGCCAAGTTTGCTCATTTTTATTGAGGCCCCATTAACTTTACCGACGCGAGGCGATAACTCTCTTGGCAAGTTCAACGGCTCATCCCGATGTCGGACCCTAAAATTACTCATTTTGCGTTTTACTCAGCAGTTACGAATTTGGCTTGGCACTTTTCTTGGCACTCGTGGTTAAAGAAGTAAGTGTCAAACATTCATCTGGGATGGCCTTTAATTCAGAGACCTATAGAATCTAATTCGAGGTTCAAACCTAAATTAGCAAAATTAGGGGGCATAAAAAAAATTTTTGACAGATTTATAAAAATTATATATAATTATTACCATGGATACTATGGAAAACTTGATAACTTTGCTTCGCAAGGCAGCTTCAAGTCTAATAGACCCGAGGAAAGGTAAAAATATACAATACTCGTGTCTAGATCTAGTGTTGTCAGCTTTTGCTTGTTTCTGGGCACAGGATCCATCTTTTCTTCAATTTCAAAGACGTATGAAGATTGAAAGTCAAAAATCTAATATGACAACACTTTTTGGTGCTTTTAATATACCAACTGATGATCAAATAAGGAATTTTATTGATCTTATAGATTATAGAGAACTCAATCAAACATTCTATGATGTTATTTCATATTTAGAATCTCAAAATCAACTAAATGAATTTAGGGTTTTAAACGATAAATATTATGTATTAGCATTAGACGGGTCACAATATTTTAGTTCTTATAAAGTCCATTGTCCTAATTGTTTAATTAAAGAACATAGTAATGGTCAAACAGAATATATTCATAACTTGTTACAAGCTTCATTAGTATCGCCAAAAATAAATTATGCTTTGCCTTTAGCCCCTGAATTTAATGAAAAGGATGATACAAATAGTAAACAAGATTGTGAAAGAAAAGCAATTACCCGTTGGTTTGATCATAATTATGTACAATTAATGGAAGTTATAGGAGATAAAGAAATTATCGTCCTTGCTGATGATTTGCATAGCCGGCAACCTTTCGTAACATTATTAGAAGAAAAAAATATAAATTATATCTTAAATTGCAAAGAAAATAGTCATAAAACAATTAAAGAATTTGTTAATACTGATCTTGTAAATAATTTTTCTTGCTGTAAGCATGTTAATGGTTTTGTTGGACTTAAGAAACATACGTATAGGTGGTTAAATGGCTTACCATTACGAAATAGTTTAGATGCATGTCGTGTTAATTGGTTTAGTTTAACAATAGAAGGTACAAGAAAGCGTAAAATTGAACTTCCTTCACTAACTGATGATAAAAAATCTAAAAAACAGTATACATATATAAATGATGATATAACATTCTCTTGGATCACAAATTTACCTATCGATGAAACGAATATAGTTGAATATGCACAGATAGGTCGCTCTCGTTGGAAGATTGAAAACAGTAATTTTAATGTTTTGAAGAATCATGGATATAATCTCGAACATAATTTTGGACATGGTCATAATAATCTGTCAAATGCACTTGCAACACTCAATATTTTAGCTTTTAGTTTTCATAATGCCGTATTTATTGCTGATAAATATTGGATAAAAGCATTGCAAATATATAATAGTAGGGCAACATTTCTTAATGCACTAAAAGAGGAATTATCTAAATATTTATATAAATCATTTAATGACTTAATATTAAATTTTCATGGTTCAAGGGCTCCCCCAATTATTTAAAATAACAATGTTCAAGGTAAAAACAACTACTCGTCAAAATTTTTATAAACTTATAAGATAAATATGGAGTATTAGGAAATAAGTATGCGGTATCAGAAAAAATATATATCAATTTAGACAAACAAAATAACAACCTAAAGTAATAATTACTTTTATTTATTAAGGAGAAACTATAGAAAATTTTATGATATTCAGGAAAATATTACTTTCTAAATGATTTTATCGTTTGAAAAATGAATTTAGAAAGAGTAAGTTTCTTTTTTCTTAATTTTGAGGTAATTATTTACTTAAATAAGTTAATGATTAAATAATGTAGTACGATTAATCCTTTTTAATCTAAATTCGTAACTGCTGCCCAATCAGGCTCAAGATTACTTTTTGTCCCGTAATGGCAATATTTAACCAACTATACCAATTTATCAACAATCACAATATTTTTATTACTTCTTAACTTCTTTACCTAGGCATCTTGCCTATGAACGCATACATTTTAGACCTAAACCCCCACCGATATCTGGAAACGCCACCGGTTTACCCTTATCGCCGGTTTAGTCGCATATTCGTTTTACCGGGTCGTTTAAAGTATGTACGTTTGGGCAAGGGACGCCAGGCCCCCGTCACCGCACCCGCTGGCCGCCGGGGGGTGAGTTTGTGGGGATTTATTACGGATTATCTAAAGTTAGGGGCGGTTGTTTGGGCGAGGGGCATGAAGTACTTCTGGACATGAATGGGCCGGCGCGTTATAATGCTTAGTGGCCCAGTATCTCTCTCGGCCTTCTAGCCTTAACCCCAAAAGATTCAAGATGAATTGATTCTAATCGCGGCTGGAAATCGTCACCCTGGCCGAGAGGCGGGTATTTTTTTGCGTCGTTTTTCTATGAAATTAGGGTTTGGTGATGGTTGGGGTGGATAGAATTTTGGGTATGGGTATATAGAATGGTCTTTTTGACCCACGTTTGGATTCCATGAAGCGATCCTTTGAGCTTGTCAGCGAGTTCTCGCCGCAGGGCGATCAGCCCGAGGCCATAGCCAGCCTGGTCGGGAACGTCCGGGACGGCGCGCCCTCGCAGGTGCTTTTGGGTGTGACCGGCTCGGGCAAGACCTTCACCATGGCCAACGTGGTGGCCCAGGTGGGGAAACCGACGCTGGTCTTGGCCCCCAACAAGACCCTGGCCGCCCAGCTGTACGGGGAGTTCAAATCGTTTTTCCCCAGGAACGCCGTGGAGTATTTCGTCTCGTATTATGATTACTACCTGCCGGAGGCCTACATCCCCCAGTCGGACACGTTCATCGAGAAGGAAAGCCAGGTCAACGAGGCCATAGACAGGATGCGCCACTCGGCCACGAGGATGCTCTTTGCCCGGAACGACGTGCTGATCGTGGCCTCGGTTTCGTGCATATACGGCTTGGGATCGCCGGAGGACTACCAGGCCCTGATGCTCCATCTGGAGACGGGGGTGGAGAGGCCGTTCGGGGACGTCTTGGCCAAGCTGGTGGAGATGCAGTACGAGCGCAACGACTACGATTTCCACAGGGGGGTTTTCCGGGTCAGGGGCGACGTGCTGGAGATTTTCCCGGCCTACGAGGAAGCGGAGGCCGTGCGGGTGGAGTTCTTCGGGGACGAGGTCGACCGGATATCGCTGTTCGACCCCCTGACCGGCAAGACGATCAAGAGCCAGGGGGAGATTTTCGTCTACCCGGGCAGCCATTACGTGACCACCAAGATGAACCTTGAGCGGGCCATGGTGGACATACGCAGGGAGCTCTCGGAGCGCACGGAGGAGCTTTTGGACCAAAAGAAGCTGCTTGAGTGCCAGAGGCTCAACCAGAGGACCAATTTCGACCTGGAGATGATGAAAGAGCTGGGTTGGTGCCACGGCATCGAGAACTACTCAAGGCATCTGACGGGCCGGGCCAAGGGCGAGCCGCCGCCCACGCTGCTGGATTACTTCCCCAAGGAATTCCTTTTGATCGTGGACGAGAGCCACATCGCCATACCCCAGGTGAGGGCCATGTACCACGGGGACCGCAGCCGCAAGACCACCCTGGTCGAGTACGGCTTCAGGCTGCCCTCGGCCCTGGACAACCGGCCGCTGACCTTCGAGGAGTTCAACGGGCGCCTGACCCAGGCCATTTACGTCTCGGCCACCCCGGCCGAGTACGAGCTGACCCTGTCGGGGGGCCTGGTGGCCGAGCAGGTCATAAGGCCCACGGGCCTGACCGACCCGCCCATGGATTTCAGGTCGGCCACCGGCCAGGTCGACGATCTGCTGTCCGAGATAAAGAAAAGGGTCATGGCCAACGAGAGGGTCCTGGTCACCACGCTGACCAAGCGCATGAGCGAGGATTTGACGGAATATCTGGCCGAAAGGAACATAAAGGTACGGTACCTTCATTCCGACATCAAGACCATCGAGAGGGTGGAGATCCTGAGGGATTTGCGCCTGGGCGAGTTCGACGTGCTGGTGGGCATAAACCTTCTGAGGGAGGGCCTGGACTTGCCGGAGGTCTCTCTCGTGGCCATACTGGACGCCGACAAGGAGGGTTTCCTGAGATCGGCCCGCTCCCTCATCCAGACCTGCGGCCGGGCGGCCAGGAACGTGGCCGGGCGGGTCATCCTGTACGCGGACAGGGTCACCCCGGCCATGGAGACGGCCAGGGCCGAGACCGAGAGGCGGCGGGTCAAGCAGCTGGAATATAACCGCAAGCACAAGATTACCCCGGCCTCCATCAAGAAAAACGTCGAGGGCCTGGCCGGCTCCATCTGGGAGGCCGACTACCCGACGGTGCCCAGGGAAAGGCCCAAGAGCCGCGGCATGGAGATACCGGTCGAGGATATACCCAAGGTTTTGAGGGCCCTCAAGAAGGAAATGCGCCAGGCGGCCTCGAACCTGGAATTCGAGAAGGCGGCCGAGATCCGCGACCGGATCAGGGCCCTAGACGGGACGGCACTGGCCCTGGGTTAGGTGGTTTTATGAGTCGATGGAAATACAGGGCCAGGGACGAGGGGGTGGCCAGGGCCTTGGCCGAGGGGCTGGGCAAGCCGTACAAATTCGGCGAGTTCCTCGCCGGGCGCTGCTTCAAGAGCGCGGAGGAGGTCAGGGCCTTCGTCGATTTCCCGATCAAGTCCCTCCCGAACCCCTTGAGCATGCCCGGCATGCCCAGGGCCGTGGAGATCCTGCTGGGGGCGAGGGAAAGGCAGGCCCTTGTGGCCATAAGCGGCGACTACGACGTGGACGGCCTCACGGCCACGGCCCTCCTGACGAGGGTCCTGGGGGCCATGGGCTTCAGGATCATGAGCCGCATCCCCAACCGCCTGGACGAGGGCTACGGCCTCTCGGCGGAGGCCGTGAGGGAGATCCACGCCCAGGGGGCCTCGTACCTGATCACGGTCGATAGCGGGGTCTCGGACATCGAGGCGGTCCTGGAGGCGGAAAGGCTGGGCCTCAAGGTCATAATAACCGATCACCACCAGCTGCCCCCCACGCTCCCGGACGCGGCGGCCATAATAAACCCCCACCTCGGGGGCGGCTGGGAGGACACGCTCCTGGCCGGGGTCGGGGTGGCCTTCATGCTGGCCTGGGCCGTGCGCAACGCCCTGGGGGCCGAGGCGGCGGGCGTGGGCCTGGTCGAGCAGCTGGCCCTCGTGGCCCTCGGCACCGTGGCCGATCTGGCCCCGCTCCAGGGGCCCAACCGGACCATGGTCCGCCACGGGCTCAAATTCCTGATGGCCTCCAAGTGGCCCGGCATCGTGGCCCTGAAGCGCGTCCTGAAGCTCGACGGCCTGAACCGGATCTCGGTCAAGGACGTGGGCTACAGGCTGGCCCCCAGGCTAAACGCCGCCGGCCGCATGGGCAGCGCCAAGCCGGCCCTGGACATACTCCTGACCGAGTCGCCCTACGAGGCCGCCCGCCTGGCCAAGGAGCTGGAGGGCATAAACAAGGTCCGTTTCGACACCCAGGCCCTGTTGGTCGGGGAGGCCCTGGAGATGCTGGAGCATGACTGCCAGGCCAGCGCCAGGACCGTGGTCCTGGCCAAGGAGGGCTGGCCCAAGGGGCTCCTGGGCCTCGCCGCCTCGAGGGTGGCCGAGAAGTCCGGCAAACCCACCATCATGTTCACCGTCCAGGACGGCCTCGCCGTGGGCAGCGGCCGGACCTCGGGCGATTTCGACCTCTTCGAGGCCCTCTCCAGGGTCCGCGGCCACTGCGTTTCCATGGGCGGCCACTCCCAGGCCGCCGGGCTGAAGGTGGCCTACGACCGCCTGGAGAGCTTCAAGGAGGCCTTCGAGAGCGCCTCCAGGGAGCAGGGCTGGAACCACGGCGAGAACGAGCTTCTGGTCGACGTGGTGGCCGGGCTGACCGACCTCGAGGTCCTGCGCCCCCACGTGGCCGAGATGGAGCCCTACGGGCAGGGCCACCCCTCCCCCGTGGTGGCCGTGAAGAACCTGACCGTCCTGCACGCCCACATCGCCAAGGGCAACAGGCTTGAGCTGAGGCTCTCGGACGGCCTCTCGAGGCTAAACGTCTCGGGCTTCAACATGGTCTCGCGCCTGGAGGAGGTGGGCCAGAAGGCGGACGTGGCCCTTATTTACGATCCCGATGGGTATATTTACGGGAACAGTTGGCGGTTGTTGGATTTCAGGCACCCGAGGGACGCGGCCAATTAGGGTGCCTTGGAGGGCGAGTCGCGGGATTGTCGCGATTTGGCAAGGGAGGTTTTTTGGGCGGGTTTTTTTGGGCCGCAGGGATTTGGAAGTTTATTTAAACCATATGATGAACGGTGATTGGGCGAAGACATAAATTGGCGCCAAATTGAATAAGATATCGTTACGCTTATTAGATAACTAAAACCTTTACGACATCGCGTTAACATTTTGGTGATTAAAACGGCACGTAAAACGTCGCGGGCACGGAAACGGTTCGCGCCCGATGGCTTTAAGTCATTGAAAAGACGAAATTTACCTAAGGCGCCGGGACTAGGGGAGGCGGCGGCCCGGCGGGGCCTAAACGGGGCCGATTATTGGCCAAAACCGGTTCGGTGCCCCCGCAGGGCGGGTTTTCGTTTGGCGTGTTTTCGTTTGGCGGGTTTTAGCTAGGCGGGTTTTAGGAAGGCGGGTTTTCGCAAGGCGGGTGGGTAAAAATAACGCCGTCATGATTGACTGACCGAGCGATATGGGATGAGAAAAGTCATTGATGGATAAATATTGATGGTATTTATTCATGTTTAAAAATTAATACGATCTATATGACAAGTGTAGTAGTATTGTGTAAATATTAACGCTTATTAGGTTATGAAAGAATAACCAATTTACTTTAATATTTTTTATTTTTTATTATTATGGATAACGGTGGGAAGCGCCGTATTTATATCATAATTATGGAGGACATATCCAACATGAGTGAACAAGAGTTCAGTTCGGAGGCGGTTTTTTCGATAAAGCTGCACATAGTTCTGGTGACCAAAAACCGCCAAAACTTGTTTAGGGGTGAAATCAAGGTAAAGTTACGCGACGTGATACGGGAAATCTGCGAGGACCAGCGCGTGGAGATACTGGAGGGGAACATCTCTTCCGATCACGTCCACCTGTTGGTCTCGATCGTCCCGAAGGTCAACATCAACAAGTTTATCCTGCTCCTGAAGGGCAAGACCACCTACGCCCTCTTCAGTTCCTTCGAGTCGCTGCGCCAGCGCTACTTCAACCGCCATCTCTGGGCCAAGGGTTGTTTCTGCTGCAGCTGCGGGGAGGTGAACGAGGACCTCATCAAGGACTACCTCGAGCAGCAGAACCTCAAGGAACCCGCCGCCGAGGCCGCCGAGGAGACCCCCTGGTAGGCTGAGGCCCTTACCTTTGGGGCGGCGGGCCTGGCCCGCCGTTGGCCCGGCCTGGCCGGGGCCAGGATCGGTGTGGGTTTCCCGCGAGACTAACGCCCCCGTTAGCCAAAACGCGGGGGGGTTTATCGCCTTTTAATCCCTTTTTGCGAATCAATGGGACGCGATAATTATTTTATCGAATGGATTGACTTTTACCGTAATCAGTATCCAAAACCTGACTCAAATTCGCCCGGGGGACGGGCGCTTAGCGGGGGGGACCGTTTTCCCCATTGGATTACCGGGGTAGGGCATGTTCGCTGGGGCCAACCATACGGACGCGGGCTATCCCCTGGCCGCCCTGGTGGGCCAGGACGACATGGTCCGGGCGCTGTTGCTCCTGGCCGTCGATCCCGATCTGGGGGGGCTCCTCCTGGTCGGCGAGAAGGGCACGGCCAAGAGCACGGCGGCCAGGGCCCTGGCCGAGGTTTTGCCCCCCATCGAGGCGAGGCTGGATTGCCCCTTCCATTGCCGGCCGGACCGGCCGGGTGACCTTTGCCCTTCCTGCCGGGCGGGCCCGGGCCCGTCGGGGCCCGCGAGGCCGCCGTTCAGGACCGTCCCCCTGGGCGTGACCGAGGAGAGGCTCCTGGGCGGCCTGGACTGGGAGGGGACGCTGAGGGGCGGGCGCCCGGCCCTCAGGCCCGGCCTTCTGGGCGAGGCCAACCGCGGTTTGCTTTACGTGGACGAGGTCAATTTGCTGGAGCCGTCGCTGGCCCATTTGCTCCTGGACGCCGTTTCCGGGGGCCGGGTGGCCGTCGAGCGGGACGGGCTCTCGCTGTGGCACCCCTCCAGGGTGACCCTTCTGGGCTCCATGAACCCCGAGGAGGGGCCCCTGGGGCCCCAGCTGGCCGACCGCTTCGCCCTGGCCGTGAACCTGAGGGGCGAGGCCGACCCCGCGGCCAGGGCCGAGATAGTCCGGCGCAGGCTGGCCTTCGAGCGTGACCCCCTGGCCTTCCGCGAGGCCTACGCCCCGGCGGGCCGGGCCCTGACCGCGCGCGTCGCGGCCGCGAGACGCGTCTTGGGCCGCCTCAGGCCCTCGCCCGGGACCCTGGATCTCGCCGCCAGGCTGTCGATGGGGGCCAGGGCCGCGGGCCATCGGGCCGATCTGGCCCTGTGCCGGGCCGCCATGGCCCTGGCCGCCTGGGAGCTGGCCGACGGGGAACCCCCGGGGGAATTTATCGAGGCGGGGCCGGGATACGTCGGGGCCGTGAGCCACCTGGTCCTCCCGGCCCGGGAGAGGCCCGGGCCCAGGGAAGGGGCGCCCAGGGCCGTGGCCAAGGTCGCGGGCCGCCCGGCCGAGGCCAGGGAGGCCAAGGCCGCCCACGTCGCCCACGGGGAGCCGCCGCCGGGCCAGGGCCCGGTGGCCACGGAGGACGGGGGGGAGACCCTCCTCACCGTCTACCAGGTGGCCCAGACTTTCGACTTGGTCAGCCCCAAGGGGCCGCCGGACAGGGGCGGGCCCAAGGAGCGCTCGGGGCGGCGCGGCTTTCGCGAGACCCCCAAGGCCAGGGGCCGGGCCTACAAGACCACGGCCAGGCGCCTGGGGCGGCCGCTCTCGCTCTCGGCCACCCTCAGGGCCGCGGCCCCCTTCCAGGCCTCCCGGCGGGAGGGGGCGGGGGAGGGCGCGTCCCTGGTCCTGAGGCCCTGCGATTTCAGGGAAAAGGTCTACCGGCTCAAGACGGGCAGGCTGGTCCTGTTCGTGGTCGATTCCTCGGGCTCCATCGGCACCCTGTACCGGATGGAGGAGGCCAAGGCGGCGGCCATGTCGCTTTTGGCCGACGCCTACCGCAAGCGCGACCGGGTGGCCCTGATCGCCTTTTACGGGCAGTCGGCCGAGCTCCTCCTCCCGCCCACCAACAGCCCGGACCTCGCCGGGAGGCTTCTGGCCTCCCTCCCCTCGGGCGGCAAGACGCCGCTCTCGGCGGCCCTGGCCATGGCCCACAGGCTCATCGCCGTCGAGCGCTCCAAGGACCCCAAGATCACCCCCCACGTCATCCTCATGACCGACGGGCGGCCCAACGTGCCCCTGGAGCCGGGGGCGTCGCCCTGGCCCGAGGCCCTCAGGCTGGCCGGCCGGATGGCCGACGACCCCACGGTCAGGTTTTTGCTGATAGACACCGACAGGGGCGCCTACAACGACTTCAAGCTGACCCGCGAGCTCTCCGAGCGCCTGCGTTGCCCCCGGATGGCCCTGGATCGGCTCCGCCAGGGGTTACTCGACGGCTTTTTGGGTCCCGGTTAGGCCCGCCCCGGCCCGGCGGGCCCGATCATTCGGCTTTTATTTTTTGGCCAGGCGAGATATAATGGTTTACCTTTAGTCTGGTTATGATCGCCGATCGTTTAGTAAAGTATAAACCGTTAACTAATTTGTGGTGGCTTTTCCCCGTCTTTGGGGTCGGTTTCGATCCCCTCGGGGGTTTTGGGGCGCCCTTACGCCTGCGCCGGGCGAACCCCCCCAGGCGGGGGCTTTTGGCGGTCGCGCCGAAAATGATCGCCACGCAAAAACCCCGAAACCGGTAAAAACGGCGAAAAATTTAGCTTATAAAATAAGGTAGTTAAGAAGCCAGCGTTCGAATGTTAAGGTTTTTTGCGGGGCTTTTCGCAGATTGATCGATAAGGATATAAAATTAATAACCATAAAAATTTAAAATTTAAAATTGTTTTCTCAATGATATAAAAAATTACATTTTTTGAATAATATTTACTATGTTTATCTGATTACCTAATCCAGGTAAGAGAAATTTTATGGCCCTAAATACTTGCCCTGATTGTGGAACGGATGTTTCCGGCAAAGCCATTTCATGTCCAAAATGTGGACACCCTTTTCGCAGTCAAAAACAACGTCAAAAGACAATCATAGTCAAGGAACCCAACATAGGAAAAGAAGGTAACTGTGTTGGTGACTTTTTTAGCTGTTTTGGTTTTATCGTATTCGTTTTAATTCTTGTGGTCGTAATAAAAGCATGTACTTAGTTTAAAAGAGATGTCATTGTCAATAAAATTCATTATGGATATAATGCATAAATGCGACCGTTAAGTCCAATGATTGCCTTCTTTTTCCGCCACGAGGCGGCGACCGCCCCGGGGCGGTGACAGCCCCGAGGCGGTGACACAGGCACGGGGCGGTGCCAAGCCATTTTGGTCGTGGAAACTTTGAAACCCGACCGATCAACCGGTCTGGTTATGATCGCCGATCGTTTTAGTAAAGTATAAACCGTTAACTAATTTGTGGTGGCTTCTCCCCGTCTTTGGGGTCGGTTTCGATCCCCTCGGGGGTTTTGGGGCGCCCTTACGCATGCGCCGGGCGAACCCCCCCAGGCGGGGGCTTTTCGCGGTCACATCAATCATAGGCATGGAGACCATAAATGTCAGCCATAAACGAGGAAATGACTTTCGTTTCTCGCGATTGCAAAAGCATCCTGGATATCTGCGATAAGATAAGCAAGGCCAGCGAGGCCATACTGGGCAACGACAAGACCAGGCTTCTGGCCAGCGACCAGCTTTCGGGGCGCCTCAAGGCCAGGGACCACGATTCCGAGCTTTACGCCGCCGCGAGGCTCCGGGACGTCCCGGTCCTCGCCAGGGTCGGCTGCAAGGACGACTCCCACCGGACCAGGACCTTTTACGTCTGCCCCTGCCCGCCCCCCCAGGGCATCCCCAGGGCCAACCTTGGCTCCGTCTACTCGCCGCTGGGCCGCCTCGCCGTCCTGCCCCTGGGCGGGACCCTGGTCACGGCCAAGGGCGAGAGCCTGACCGTGACGGACAGGGCGACCCTGCGGCCCTCGGGCTACGCCTCGGCCAAGGACGTCCACGACTCGCTCTTCGAGTCGGTCAGCCGGGATCGGGTCAGGGTCAAGTCGCTCCGGGATTTCGTGCGCACCTTCGGGGAGAATAAGCCAAAGCTCGCCGACGAGACGGGCGATGAGCCGCCCCTGGTCCCGGCCGAGGAACTGGACGTGGTCATCGACGAGGGCGAGTCCCGCCTCCCGGCCCGCTCCCACGCCCTGGCCCTCCCGCCCCTCCTGGATCTGGCCCAGGACGAGGTCCTGAGGCGCCCCTTCGGGACGCCGCAGTTCATCGTGGGCCCCCCGGGCTCAGGTAAGACGGTGACCCTCGTTAGGCGCCTCGATTTCATGATCACCCGCGAGGCCCTCGAGGCCGAGGCCCCGGATCTGCCGGACAGGCTGGCCGCCCTCTCCTCCCAGCCCCACCAGACGAGCTGGTACCTTTTCGTCCCCACCGACGGCGAGAGGCGCTACCTGCGGGACGCCTTCGCCGAGCTGGTCATCCCCGGTTTCGACAAAAACGCCCTGACCTGGGAGGAGGCCCGCCTGGACCTCGCCGCCAACCACTTCCGGATACTCGCCCCCGGCGGCCTCAGGCTGGCCAAGCCCTCCGGCAGGGTGGCCAAGGCCGCCGGGGCCGACCCCGTGGGCTGGTATACCGACTTCGCCTCCCACCAGGCCAAGGCCTTTTCCCAGGCCCAGAGGGCCCAGGCCCGTTTCCTTTTGGCCCAGCCCGACCAGGAGGTGGCCGACCTGGGCCAAAGGCTGACCGACGCCCTGGCCCAGAGCTCCGATCATTCGCTCTCGTGGCACGGGCGGGCCCTGGCCCCCTTCCAGGCGGCCATCTCGGACATGGTCGCGGCCAGGACCGAGACCCTCTCGAGGGAACTGCGCGCCGCCTTCCAGGGCCACGTCGACCGTGATCCCACCCTCATCGAGGGCCTCGTCGCCCTCCAGGCCCCCTCCGGCCGGGCCCAGGGGGAAGGGGGGCCCGGGCCCTCCCAAAACCCCTTCAGGCGCGAGGCCTACCGGATCTATTCCTCGGCCCTCCTTGACCACGCCACGGCCCTGGCCAAGGGCAAGGCCCTGCCCAGGGATTCCCGCTCCGGGCGCGTCCTGGGCTGGCTGGGCGAGGGCCGCCTCCTGCCCCAGGCGAGGCTCCGGGAGCTGGGCGCGGATCGCGTGGTCGTTAAGGCCCTGAGGCGCTTCAAGACCGACTGCCCCTCTTTCCATAACGCCTATTTCGACTCCATAGTCCCCAACTACCTCCGCTTCCGCCGCCATAACCGCCTTTGGTACACCCAGGCGGCCGGGGCCAGCCGCCTGGCCGAGCCCCCCGAGATCGATCTCCTGCTCCTGGCCTTCCTCGAGGCGGGCGCGGGCATCCTGAAAGGGGCCGGCCCGGCCCCGGCGGGCCTCAACTGGTCCCTGGACAACCAGGCCTACCTCTGCCGCAACCAGGTCCTCGTGGACGGGGCCTCGGGTTTCTCCCCGGTCCAGCTCAAGTGCATGGCCTCCCTCGCCAGCCCCGCCCTGGGCTCGGTGACCGCCGCGGCCGATCTGGGGGCCACGCCCCCGGCCAACGGCCTCCAGTCCCTGGACGACGTGGAGTGGGCCATGCCCCAGGCCGTCGTGACCGAGCTCGCGGTCAACTACCGCCAGTCCCCGCAGCTACTGGGCCTGACCGATCTCCTCTCCGGCGCGAGCAAGCCCCGCTTCTCCTCCAGCCGCTTCGAGTCCAAGGGCCCCAGGCCCGCCCTGGGCCAGAACCTCGGCCCCCTGCCCGCGACCGCGGCCTGGCTGACCGACCGCCTCTCCGAGATCGCCTCCCGCTCCGGCCCCCTCCCGACAACCGCCGTGGCCCTGGCCAAACCCTCGGACGTCGGCCCCATGGCCGAGGCCCTCTCCCGGGCCCTGGCCGCCGACCCGGAGCGCTTCCCCGATAACCCGGGCCTCCGGGCCCTGGCCTCCCGGCCCGGCCAGCCCCTGGGGCTTTCCGGCGACGTGAGGGTCCTGTCCCTGGACGAGGCCAGGGGCTTGGAATTCGAGGCCTTTTTCCTGGTGGCCCCGGACGGCCTGACCCCGGCGGACCTGCCCCCGGCCGATCTCTACCTGGCCGCCGGCCGGGCCGTCACCTACCTGGGCCTCGCCTTCCGGTCGGCCCTGCCCGCCGACCTCGACAACCTCTCGAGGCTAACCGTCCCCTCCTGGTCCCAGCCCCAGGAAACCTTCGCCGCCGTAAGCCTTTGAGCCGTCCCCCCGGGCCGCCCCACGGCGGCCCGGGCCCGGCAAGCGAGTCCCGATGTCCTCAGAAAAGAGGGTCAGTCAGTACCTAGGCCTGAAAGAAGCCCCCCTTTGGAAATTATTGTCGGCCGATTCGGCGCCCTACGTCATAGCCATCCTCCAGACGGTACTCTACGATAACCGCGACGGCCGCGTCCTCAAGGGGGCGGAGGCGACCGTCCGGGTCGGCCTCGAGCTGGAAAAACTGAGGGATTCCGGCCTCGACGGGCTGTCGAGGCCCGCCCAGGAATACCTCAACTCCTGGGTCGCCAGCGGCTACCTCATCAGGCGCATCCCCCAGGGGGCCGACGAGGAGGAGTACGAGCTGAGCGCCGCCGCCACCGACGCCATACGCTTCGTCTCCGGCATGGCCAGCCAAAGGGTCGCCGTGACCGAGAGCCGCCTCGCCTCGATAACCGAGGGCCTCGCCAGGCTGGCCGAGGACACCGACCCCGACATGACCCGCCGGGCCGAGGGCCTGCGGGAGGACATGGCCAGGATCGGCCGCGAGCTGGCCCTCATCGAGAGGGGCGAGGCCAAGACCCTACCCGTTCCCGTCTCCCTTGAGCGCATAAAAGAGATCCTCAGTCAGTCTTTGCACCTCATAGACGACTTCAGGCACGTAAAGGACCGCTTTTTCGAGCTCCACCGGAACCTCCGGGAAAGGACCCTCATCCTCGACGAGACCATGGGCCGCGGCGAGGTGGCCCGGGAGGTCTTCGACGGCATCGACTCCATCGAGCGGAGCGAGGCCGGCCGCTCCTTCGACGCCTTCTACGCCATGCTGACCAACGAGGCCTGGCAGGGCAATTTCCGCCGCAGCCTGGACGCGGCCTACGAGTCGGATTATTTCCCCGAGCTCGAGCCCCACGAGAGGGATTTCCTCCACACCATTGTGGCGACCCTGCTCAAGCAGTCCATGGCCGTCCACCAGGAGACCACGGCCCTCAGCAAAAGCCTCGAGAACCTGGTCAAAAGCCGCGCCTTTCGCGAGCGCAAGCGCCTCATGGAGCTCATCGCCGAGGCCAAAAGGGAGGCCCTGGCCGCCAAGGAGCTGGTCTCGCCCATAAAACCCCTCGAGCTCAGCCTCTTCCTGACCAGCGCCCGCCTCGGTTCCGTCTCCCAGCTGGCCCCCTTCGACCCCGCCACGGTCTTCTCCCCCGAGGCCTTGCGCCGGGCCCCCCCGGCCACGGTCGACTTCGCCGAGGTCACGGGCTCCATACTGGCCTCGGCCATAGACTACCGCACCCTCCTCGACCGCGTCATCGAGGCCGTGAGGCTCCTCACCCGGGCCTCCATAGCCGACGTCCTCAACCTCTTCCCGGCCGACCAGGGCCTCGGCAGCGTCATGGGCCTCGTCCACCTGGCCCACCTCCACGGCGAGCGCGGCGAGGGCCGCGAGACCGTCGAGTGGGACGGCCTGGACGGCGCCCACCGCTCGGCCCGCATCGACAAATGGTACTTTTTCCTGGAGACGATAAATGAGCTATTCCCGGGACGATGACCCCCCCGCCGAACCCAGGCCCGACCGGCCCTGGCCCGCCGACGGGGAAGCCGAGGAGGTCGGGGCCCTGGACCATGGCCCCGAGGACAGCTACGCCCCCATGGGGGTCCTTTTCGACGGCGACCGGGGGACCCTGCCCCTCGAGGCCAGGCTGGCCCTCTGCCATCTCCTACGGGGGCCCTACGTGGACCGCGCCGTGCACCCCGACCGCTGGTACGCCCTGGCCAAATACGGGCCCGGCCTCAATTCCTGGCTCGGGGACGTCTTCCTCGAGCTGGTCATCGACGAGGACCTGGGCGTGGCCTTCGTCCGGCAGGCCGACACCACCCGCCTCCTGGCCAAGGTGCCCACCCTCCTGCGCAAAAAACCCCTGAATTTTTTCGAGTCCCTTTTGCTCATCCACCTGAGGCAAAAACTCTCCGACGCCGAACTCCAGGGCCTGAGCCCCACCATCGCCGCCTCCGAGATGGTCGATTACCTGCGCGTCTACGAGAGCAAGACCAACACCGACCACGCCAGGTTCGAGAACCGCGTCCGCTCGGCCATCGTGAGCCTCAACACGAAATTCCGCCTCCTGCGCCCCATCGCCGCCGCCGAGGAGACCTACGAGATCTCCCCCATCCTGAAGCTCATCCTGTCCCCGGACTCCATCCGCGTCCTCATCGACGAGTACAGAAACCTCCGCTACCAGGGCATAGACATGACGGGCGAGGGCCCGGCCGAGGGCGATGGGGTCACGGATGAGGGTCCGGGCGAGGCCGATGGGGCCGATGGGGCCACGGACGAGGCCCCGGTCGACCCCGGCCGCCCGGCCAAACGCCGCCTTGGCCGCCCGCCCAAAAAGGCCGCCGTCCTGGAAGACGCCGCCACCCTTTTCAAAGTCGAGGGCCTGACCGGGGTCGAGTTCTCCGTGCCCCTGGACGAGCTTGACCCAGAGGGCGAAGGCGATGATATTGACGGCGATGGCATGGACGATGACGATGATATGGACGACGAATACCCCGAAGACGATGACGAATAGCCTGTTTCTTGGGATTTAAGCGGCTGACCAGACTTTTTTTAAACCCTTAACGACAATTAAAAATACCCGTTTGGTTTATTTATATTATACTTTTGCCTACGCCTTTACTTAGGTCCCAGGGACCTAAGCGGCTAACCAGATTTTTTTTAACCCTTAACGACACATAACAATACACCTTTGGTTTCTTTATGTCATACTCTTCGCATATCCCTTCCAAAGAATACCTCAAGCCGCCCTCGCCGTCCCTACTGGACGGCGTTAAGGTGGTCCTCAAGGCCGACCAGCAGTACAGGCTGGTTCGTTTCCAGGCGCACAACTGGGGCACCTTCTCGGACTACCACGATATCCCGATCTCCGAGGAGGGTTACCTGATAACGGGGCCGTCGGGCTCGGGCAAGACCACGCTGCTCGATGGTTACTCGACCATGCTCATCCCCCCGAAATGGCTGGAGTACAACTCCGCGGCCAGGGACGTGGGGGGCCGGCGCGACCGTAACGTGATGAGCTACGTCAGGGGGGCCTGGGGCACCCTCCGGGCCGAGGGCGAGGCGGAGCCCACGACCCAATACCTGCGGCCCAATGCCACCTGGTCGGCGCTGGCCTTGACCTTCAAGAAGGGCCATGAATATCTGACCATGATACAGCTCTTTTGGGTCAAAGGGTCTGAGATAAACCGCATATCAAGGCACTATTTTATCGTAAAGCGCCAATTTTCCCTGGAAGAATTGGACTTCGCCGGCAAAAACTTCGACCTCAGGGAACTTAAAGCCAGCCAACACTTTGACTTGGAGTCAAATAATTTCGAAGATTATCACGCTTTTTATGGACAAAATTTAGGTTTAAAAGAAGATAATGCCCTAAAGCTTCTCCAAAAGACCCAATCGATGAAAAACATCGAGGACCTTGACAGTTTTTTGCGCAATTTCATGCTCGACGAGCCGGACACCTTCCAGGCCGCCCACCAGATGGTCGAGCAGTTTGAGGCCCTGAACGCCGCCCACGAGGCCGTCAACAAGGCCCGCTTGCAGATGGAGGTCCTGGGCCCGATACGGCTCAACTTGCCCAGGTACGAGCAAGCCGGGACCATGCTCCACGATGCCCAGGAGATGGTCGATTGCCTCGACGTTTACGCGGACCTGCGAAAGAAAAAGCTCCTGGACGATGAGCTGGAACGGCTGGGGCAAAGCGAGGCCAAACTTACGGACGAGTTGAATGACATTGGCAACAAGATAAAGCTAAAGAACACCGAACTGAGCGATCTAAGGGAACAATACTCCGGCAACGAGGGGAATCTTCTCGATCAATACGGGCAAAAAAGGGAAGAACGCATCAAACGGCTGGAGGTAGTCAAAGCCAACGCGGAAAGGTACCAAGCGGCCAAACGTTTTTTGGGCTTCGGCCAGACGGGCGGCGAGTCCGGTTTCAGGGAGGCCCAGGCCATGGCCCAGGCCGAGCTGGACGGCCAGGGCGATCGCCGCAGGATACTCAGGCAAGAGTACAGGCGGCTGGTGGGCGAGGAACGCGCGAGGCGGGCCGACCTTGAGGCGACCGAAAGGGAGATCGCCGCCCTGAGGGAGCAAAACGGTAACGTTCCCGCCGAGTACTGGGAACTCAGGAAAGAACTCCTGGCCGCCCTCGGCGCCCAGGGCGGCGACGGCCTCCCGTTTTTGGGCCAGCTGGTGGCGGTCAAGCCCGACGGGGCGCGCTGGGAGGGGGCCATCGAAAGGGCCCTGGCCCCCCTGGCCACCTCCGTGTTGGTGGACGAGGAACTATACGGGCCCGTCAGCCAACACGCCAACGGGGCTTCCCTGGGCGGGCGGCTTTCCTACCTCAAGGTCCCCAGGCTCTCGATGGGTTTTGCCGGGGGCATGGCGCCGCCCCCGGGCTCGCTTTTGTCCAAGCTCGAGTTCAAGCCCGGCCCCTACGCGGATTTCCTGGCCCTGGAGCTGGGCCGCCGCCTTAACCTGACCTGCGCGGAAACCATGGCCGAATTCGGGAAAAACTTCGCCTCCCTGACGCCCGAGGGCCAAGTGAAGCTTGACAACGAGCGCCACGAGAAGGACGACCGGCGGGAGCTGAACGACGTCCGGCATTTTCGGCTGGGCTTCGATCCCACCCGGAAGCTGGCCGCCTGGAACCGGCACAGGGAAGGGCAGGTGGCGGGCCTGGCCGGCCTCGCGGCCGGGATCGAGCAAATCGACTCCTCGGAAGAGTCAATGAATGAGCGGGCCGAAAGGTGCAAGGCCATATTGGGCCTTACCTGGGAAGGAATCGACTTACCCAGACTGGAGGACGAGATTTCCCACTATGAGGAAATGATAAAACAACTGCTGAGCAAAAATTTCAAGGTCAGCGAGTTACGGAAATCGGTGCTTAAACGCGAGGCGGAGCTGAACGATTTATTGGATGAGCGCGCCAAGCGCGAGCTGGAGCGCAAGAACGACAGGTATAACCACCAGTTACTGTCCAAGGAGAGAACCGAGCTTACCCTCAAGCCCCAAACCCGCGCCCTGACGGACGAAACCAGGCGAAAATTATTATCCCGGTTCAGCGATTTCGGCCACCTGAACCTTAAAAACCTGAACGAGATCGTCCTTAAGGTCGCGAGGGAGCTCGATAAGGCCCTGGCGGACGGGAGGGCGCGGCAGGCCGACCACGGGAGCAAGCTGTTCGCCTCGTTCAACGAGTTCATGGCCAGATGGCCCGGGGAGTCATTGGATCTGCAAGCGAGGGTATCCTACGCGAAGGATTTCCTGAAAATACTCGAGCGACTGGAATTGGACGACCTTCCCAGGCTGGAGGATAAATTCGCCGAACTTTTGCGCAAGTTCAGCACGCAAAACGCCGGCCACCTTTCCAGCTGGCTGAGCGAGAATTTTAACGAAATCTTCAAGCGCATGGCCGTGGTCAACGAAAGCCTGGCCGGCCTCCCCTTTAACCGGGTGGGCGGCAAACCCACCTACCTTAAGATTAAGGTCACCCCCCGCCACCTCGACGAGGTCGATAAGTTCAAGGAGGACCTTAAAAGCGTGACCAGGGACCAATACGTACGTGACCCATTCCTGGACGAGGAGCGCTTCGGGACCCTAAAAAGGCTGATAGCGGACCTATCCAGCACCGAAAGGGATAAGGTCAGCTGGCGGGAGCGGGTCCTGGACGTCCGCAAGCACGTGGAGTTCTCCGGCCACGAGGAGGACGGGGACGGCAAAGAGATCGAGACCTACAGGAGCGGCGCGGGGAAATCCGGCGGCCAGCGCCAAAAGCTGGCCGCGATTTGCCTGGCCGCCGCCCTGCGCTACCAGCTGGGCGGGAGGGCCTACGGCTACCCCCGCTTCGGGACGGTCGTCTTCGACGAGGCCTTCGATAAGATAGATAACGATCTGACGGTCATCGCCCTGGAGATCTTCAAAAACCTGGGCTTCCAGATGATCCTGGCCACGCCCATGAAAAACATCCCGGCCGCCGAGCCCTACATCGGCGGGGCGGTCTACGTTTCCATCTCCGGCCGCGACAGGTCGAGCGTGACCCCGGTCATCTATGACCACGATCGCAAAAAACTCCTCTGGCCGGACGACCCGGCCCGGTCCCCTGGGCCTGGCGGCGGGGGGACGGTAGGCCATGAAATTCCCCGATGACGTCGAAAAGCTAATCGGGAGGGACTACCGTAACCCGAGGCTGCTGGAGGCCTGGCTCAGGTCGGCGGCCGGCCTGGGCGGGGAGGGCCTTTGGCCCAGGACTTACGCCCTGAACCCGCCCTCCGAGCGGGAGGCCCGGGCCGATCCCAGGGTCTGGGAGTTCATCCCCGCCTGGCGGGACCTCAAGCGCCCGGGCCGACTGGGCCTCGTCGGCCGGAACTGGCCGGGCCTGGGCCACCAAACGCTCCCCGCCAAATGGTACCTGGACGGCCCGGAGGACCTCGCCGCCTGGATCGGCCAGGGCGAGGCCTGGGCCACCCTGAAGGCGAGATACCTGGACCTCTCCGGCGCTTGGCCGGGCGTCCTGGGGGCCTTGCCCGCCCATTTCCGGACCCTGGAAACCTTGCCCGGGGACGATTACCGAAGGCTCAAAGCGGTCCTGGGCTGGCTGGCCCAAAACCCCGATTCCGGCCTCTACCCCCGGCAGCTCCCCATAGCCGGCCTTGACACCAAATGGCTCGAGGCCCGCTCCAAGATCATCGCCGACCTGGCCGGCCTGGCCCTGGATCGCCAGGGCCTCGGGAATTTCCATAAAATCTGCGGCCTTGCCGAAAGGCCCGCCCTCTATCGCCTGCGCCTGCTGGATCCCGCCCTGAGGGCCCAGGTCGGCGGCCTTGGCTTTTTCTCCGCCCCGCCGGGCGAGCTCGCCCGGCTGCCCATACGGCCCAGGGTCGTTTTCGTGGTCGAGAACCTGCAAACGGGCCTGGCCTTCGGCGACCTGCCCGGCTCGGCCATGATCCTGGGCCACGGCAACGCCCTAAGCTTCGCGTCCGGCCTCCCCTGGCTAGCCGGGGCCGAAAAACGCTACTACTGGGGCGACATCGACCGGGACGGCCTGGCCATCCTGGCCCGGGCCAGGGACAAAATACCCGGCCTCGTCTCCATTTTCATGGACGAGCGGACTTTGCTTGGGAATAGGGGGCTTTGGGGGAGGGATGAGGGCCTTGGGGCGGGCGGCGAATTGAACCTTACCGGCGAGGAGAGGCGGTTGTACGATGACCTGCTCGGCGACCGTTTCGGCCCAAGGGTCCGCCTGGAACAGGAGAGGATAGCCTGGGACAAGGCCTGGCCCATAATCCAAACGCTGGCCGGATAAAACCCCACCCCGGCGAAAAAAAACAGGGGCGGGCCGGGGCCCGCCCCTGTCGCGCCTGTCATGTGACCGACGCGCGGCCAATGGACCGCCTCCGGCTTTACGCCGGGTATTTTGGCCGGCCTTAAGCCAAGCCTTCCCGCACTCCGGATTTCCCCAATCGGCCGGGGCGGCGGAGATAACTCGCGCCTTACGGTTTCGTTTCGTCCCGTTGGCGGTTGTGGGTCTTCGCGCAAGCGAGCCAATGCTATCGTGTTAGCATCGAGACTATCGGGCCTTGCCCAAACTGCCGACTTGCCATACAATATAACCCAGCCGGGGACGATTCGCAAGCGGCGGTGGCGTGGACACGCAGGGCGACGCGTCCGGGTTGCGCATAAAGGTAAGGTAGGTAGGTAACTTCAGTCCACGTCTGATTGATTTTTAGCGAATAAAATTTAATACCCTAATTGGCATATTTTTTAGGACTAATATCAGGGATAAATCAAATTTTTTATCTATAAAATTATCTAAATATCAAATAAAATTTAAACGCTTCGCTATTAACACATCCCTCGCAAGGTTTGGCGTTTTTGCGTATGCCGACGCGCTTATGGCATACCATGCGGTTCATGCCGCGCGGCGCGAACATATCGGGATCGATCGTATCCGGCATTTACCCAAGACCGCGCCCCTTATTCGCAAATTCACTTTGCCCTCGTCAAAATAAGTTCAAGCGACTGCCCTTCGCCCATTTTCCCGTTTGCCGTTTCAAAGCCGATGCGGACGACATCGGCGTCCGTAAAATCGGTCCCGATATGGTTGGGTTCCAACGGCACCAACATCAAATAAGTGCCGATACGCTCGTTCCCGTCCACAAACGGGTGATCGCGAACGAGTCCGTAAGCGCATCGGGCGATTTTCGCCACCAAGGACGGGTATGGTTCCGCCCCGTCAAAATCGCGAAACGGGGCGGATAAAGCGGAATCAAGCGGACCCTCGTCCCTGATTCCGTCCAAGCCGCCCGTTCTTCCAACGGCCGTTTACGCGGAATTTTGACTTGCCCCTTGCTCGGCGTAATCATTTCGCCAATTCTTCAAAGGCTTTGATGTGTTTTGCCAAAATGCGCAAAGCCACGGCGTCCACGCTCTCATCGTCCGCGACGGTATCTTGACGGAGCAGTCCGTAATCCAAAAGCACGTAGCGCGGAGCGTTGTTTTTTAGGATTATCGCCGTTCCCTTTTCATCCACAAGGCGAGCGATTCTTGAAAAATTTTGGTTGGCTTCCGAAATGGAAACAAGGTTTTCAACATTGATTTTCATTCTGACACCTCCGCTTGTAGCATAGCACCCATTTAGGACAAATACAACCTATTTATGTCCCCAAAAAAATAGTCGGTTCTTTTCCGAGGTTTTAGGCAACCTTATCCCCGACGCCGCCGATACCGTTTATTACCGAGATTAAAGCCCCCCGGTCAAAGTAAGCGGGGCCGCCCCAAGGGAAGCAAGGTCAAAAAACCGGTTGTCAAAAAACCGGTAGCCTAAACACGCATATACCTAACGGTTCTCGGTTGAGGTCCCCGAGGGGCATGTCCCCGAAAGGGCATGTCCGTTACGTAGATGCCGGCATTCCGATCACCGCCGCCCCGTTTTCGCCTAGGCGCCAGGGAAAAAAAAGCTCCCGGCCTCAAGTCGTTGAAGCCGGGAGCCGCTATTTCCGGCGCCTGGGGAGGGCCCCCCGGGGGCGGTCAGCCTGGTGGGATGTCTCAGACCTTGGGGCGGGGCAGCAGTTTGGCGTCTTTCACGAATTGGGGGACCATGTGCTCCCATTCGATAAGCATGAGGTGGACGCCGGCCACGCCTTTCATTTCCTTGAACTCCTCGATCTGCTCGCAGGCCATTTTCATGCCTTCCTCGGCCTGCTTGTCCTTGGGGACGCCCTTGAGGCGCTCGATGTAGGAGTCGGGCACGGTGATGCCCGGGACGTTGTTTTTCATGTACCTGGCCATGCCCAGGTTTTTCAGGGGGGTCACGCCGGCCAGGAAGTAGGCCTTTTCGGTCAGGCCCATGTCCACGGCCTGGGCCATGAAGCGGCGGAAGCGGTCCATGTCGTAGATGCACTGGCTCTGGAGGAAATCGACCCCGGCGGCCACTTTCTTGGCCACCCTGTGGACGCGGTAGTCCTCGGGATCGGCGAAGGGGTTATAGGCGGCGCCGATGAACAGCTTGGGGCGGCCCTCGGGCGGGAGCTCTTGGCCGGAGAGGAGGCGGCCCTCGTCCCGCATCATCTTGATGGCCTGGATCAGGTTGATGGAGTCGATGTCGAAGACGTTCTTGGACTGGGGGTGGTCGCCGAACTTCTGGTGGTCGCCCGACAGGCAGAGGATATTGTTGATGCCCAGGGCGTAGGCGCCCATCAGGTCGGACTGCATGGCGATGCGGTTGCGGTCGCGGCAGACCATCTGCATGTTGGCCTCAAGCCCTTCCTTCTGGGCCAGAATGCCGGCGGCCAGGGAGGACATGCGGACCACGGCGGTCTGGTTGTCGGTGATGTTGACCGAGTCGACGTTACCGAGCAGGTGTTTGGCCTTCTCGGCCACCTCGTGGGCGGCGGCGTGGCGGGGCGGGCCCAATTCCCCGGTGACCCCGAAGGCCCCGGAAGCCAAGACTTTCTCGAGTCTGCTGTTTGTCTTTATTTCGCGGGTCATTTAACCATCTCCTCCTTGACTAACTCTTCCCTGACGATTTTCCTGGGTCCGCCGTCACGGCTAGAGGTCCAGTCCTTGATGGGTTGCACGGGCGTGAAGTCATCGAGGCGTTTCTCCTCCATGACCTTGCTGGCTATTAGGTGCCAGATGCACTCAACTTCCTTGCTGATCTCGCAAACGCCGCCGGCCGAGCCGCCGCAGGGGCCGTTCAGGAGGCTCTTGGAGCAACGGCTGATGGGGCACATGCCGCCGAAATTGTGAATGACGCAATTGCCGCAGGCCTGGCAATGCTCGGCCCAGATACCGTGGGCCAAGGCTCCCCCGATGAAGCAGGTATTGAGGGAAGGGTAGACCTTCTCCCTGGGGTACCTTCGAGAGATGAACTGGGGGCCGACCGAGCAGGCCATGGAGAGGATAGCCTCGTACTTCTTCTCCACGTGCTCGAGCAGCTCCTCGATGTATTCGGGGTCGCACTGGCGCTCCAAGGTAAACTCGTCGACGGTCAGTTCGCGTCCATCCTTCTGGGCGTCAAGGCGCAACAGCGAAGCCAAGATTCCCACTTCCTTGGTCCCGCCGGCGTTACATACTGTCACGCAGCCTCGGCAGCCCACCAGAAGCACCTTTTTCTTGCCCTCAATGAAGCCCTTAATCTCGTCGATGGGCTTTCTTTCAGCGATAATCATGTCAATGTCTCCACTTCCGGGACTGGCACCGTTAGGCCGCCAGGTTCTTTTTTATGGGGCTTGGCCCCAAACGGCTAATGATTTCCGAGAATTCGTTAACGATCTCGGCAAATCGGGGGCCCTGAGATGCCGAAAGGTTGTACATGGCCAACCTTTCGGGTTCGATGCCTATATTTTTAAGCTCTTTTTGGAGATAGTCCACCCTTTGCTGGGCCCTTATGTTGCCATCGAGAAAATGGCAATTTCCCACCAGGCACCCGGCCACGTAAACGCCATCGGCCCCGGCCTCGAAAGCCTTGAGGGCCAGGATGACGTCGAAACGGCCCGTGCAGGGGATTAGGACGATCTCCACGTTGCTGGGGTACTGCAGGCGCATGGAACCGGCCATGTCGGCGGCGCTATAGGCGCAGTACTGGCAGCAAAACGCGATTACCCTTGGTTCAAATTCTTCACTCATCCGACGCTCCTGGGCGAAATCCGCCTCCGATATGGTTAAACTGTTTGGTTTCCGCGCCCCATGGTCGGGCCGGGGGCGCGGGGAAGGGTTTTAGGCCTCGGCCGCTTGCGGGTCCTCGACCATGGCGGCGACTTTGGCCATGAGCTGTTCGTCGGTGAAAAACTGAAGCTTGATGGCCTTGCCCGGGCACTCGGAGACGCACACGCCGCATCCCTGGCAGATGGCCGGTTCCATGAAAGCGTGGCCGCGCAGGGCCGCGTCTTCCTCGTTACGGACGATCTTGGGCACCTGGATCGGGCAGGCCCGGACGCAGGTGCAACAGACGGCGCACTTTTCGGGCTCGACCACGGCCACGACGCCCCCCACGACCATGTAGGGCTTGGCCAGGATGCCGGCCGCCCTGGCGGCGGCCGCTTTGGCCTGGACTATGGTCTCCTCGAGGGGTTTGGGGTAGTGGGCCAGGCCGCAGAGGTACTGGCCGTGCGTGGCCAGGTCAACGGGCATGAGCTTCATGTGGGCTTCCAGCAGGAAACCCTCGGCGGTCAGCTGGCCCTTGAAGACCTCGACGATCTCTTCCTTCATGGGGGTGGGATCGATGCCGCTGGCCAGGGTCAGGTAATCGACGTCTATGGCCAGGGGGCGCTTAAGGACGTGATCGAGCACGGTCACCCTCAGGCCGCCCTCGGGCGTCTCGGTCACCTCGGGGTAGGAGTCGGTGTCGTAACGGATGAAGCGGACGCCCCGGCTCCTGGCCTCCTGGTAGAGCTTCTCCCGGAAGCCGTAGGTGCGGATATCCCGGTAGAGGACATAGATAACGGCCCCGGGGTTGCGATCCAGGATGGTCAGGGCGCTCTCTATGGAGTGGGTGCAGCAGATCTTCGAGCAGTAGGGCCGGGCGTCCTCCCTGGACTCGACGCACTGGATGAAGGCGAAGGTCTGCTTGGGCTTGGTTATGGTCGGGCTGTTGGAGGCCAGGAGCTCGTCCATGTCCAAAGAGAGCATGACGCGCCCGTTTTGCCCGTAGAGGTAGCTGTTGGGCTTGTGGGCGTTGCCGCCGGCGGCCAGGACCGTGACCCCGTGCTTTAGGGTGAACTCGCCCGAGGGGCCCTGGAAAACCGTCTCGAAGTTACCCATGAAGCCCGAGGAGTACTTTGGCACCGTTTTCTTGTAAACGGTAATAAGCTTATTGGACTCTACCTGCTCGATTAGGTCTTTGACGTAGCCCCTGACGTCCTTTTCCCTTGAGTAGACCTTGTGGGCGTTCCCGCCCAGTATGTCTTTCTGCTCGACCAAATGGACCGGGAAGCCCAGATCGGCTATGGAAAGGGCCGCGTTCAGGCCGGCCGCGCCGCCCCCGACCACCAAAGCCTCCCTGACGAGACCCATCCTGGTCTGGTACATGGGCTCGAGCAGGGCCGCCTTGGCCACCGCCCCCCGGACCAGGTCCTTGGCCTTCTGGGTGGCCTTGACCGGCTCCTTCTGGTGGACCCAGGAATCCTGGTCGCGGATGTTGGCCATCTCGAAAAGGTACTTGTTGAGCCCGGCGGCGGCCAGGGTCTCGCGGAACATGCCCTCGTGGGTCCTGGGGGAGCAGGAGGCCACCACGACCCTGTTTAGGTTGTTGGCGATGATGGCGTCCTTGATCTTGGTCTGGGTGTCGGAGGAACAGGCGAAAAGGTGGTTCTCGCACAGCTCCACGAACGGGAGGTTTTTGGCGTACTCCACAACCTCCGTGACGTTAATCACCGAGGCGATGTTAATGCCGCAGTGGCAGATGAAAACCCCCACGCGGGGCACCTCGCCCTTTATGTCGCGCTCGTCGGGGTAGCTGCGGGATTTGGTTTGGGTGAAGCGGGCGTCCACGATCTCCTTGCCCGCCGCCCCGGCCGCGGCCGAGGCCTCCATGACCGTGATGGGGATGTCCTTGGGCTCGTTGATGACCCCGCAGGCGTAAATGCCCGGGCGGCTGCTGGAAATCGGGGCCAGGGGATGGGTCTTGACGAAGCCCTCCTCGTTCAGCTCGATGCCCAGGACCTCGGCCAGGCCCTCGATACCCGTGGATGGGGTCAGGCCCACCGAAAGGACGACCATGTCGAAGACCTCGCTCCTGCGCTGGCCTTTCTCGTCGATGAACTCCAGGGCCACGTCCCCGTTTATCTGGGGCGTAAGGGTGTGGACGCGGGAGCGCACGAACCGGACCCCGGCGTCCTTGGCCCTGTTGTAATATTTCTCGAAGTCTTTGCCGTAGGTCCTGATGTCCATGTAGAAGACGGCGGTGTCGAGCTTGCCGCCGGCGTGCTCCATGGCTATGAGGGATTCCTTTATGGCGTACATGCAGCAAACGGCCGAGCAATAGCGCTTGTCGCAACGGTTGATGTCGCGGGAGCCCACGCACTGGAGCCAGGCGATCTTTTCCGGCTCCTTATGGTCGCTGGGCCTGACCATGTGGCCCTGGAAGGGGCCCGAGGCCGAGAGGATGCGCTCGAACTCCATGGACGTGACCACGTTGGGCCACTGGCTGTAACGGTACGTCTCCTGGCTGGTCGGGTCGAAAAGGTCGAAACCGGAGGCCACGACCACGGCCCCGACGTTCAGGGTAACCTCCTCGGGCTTGTCGTCGTAATTCACGGCGTCCGCCGGGCAGACCTTCTTGCAGTTGCCGCATTTGCCCTTGGTGATGTACATGCATTCCTTGGGATCGATACCGAATTTGAGCGGGACGGCCTGCACGTATTGGACGTAAATGGCCTTGCGCTTGTCCAGGCTCTCGTTGTACTCGTTATCGACCTTCCGCGGGCATTTCTTGGCGCACTCGCCGCAGGCGATGCATTTGGACATGTCGATGTAGCGGGGGTTTTTGCGGACCGTTACGTTGAAGTTTCCCTCTTCCCCGTCTATGGCCAAAACATCCGTCAGGGTGAGGAGCTCAATGTTTATGTGCCCGCCGACGTCGTTCAGTTTGGGCGAGATTATGCACATCGCGCAGTCGTTGGTCGGGAAGACCTTGTCAAGCTGGGACATTCGCCCGCCTATGGCCGGGCCTTTCTCGACAAGGTAGACGTAATAGCCCATCTCCGCCAAGTCAAGGGACGTCTGCATCCCGGCGACGCCGCCGCCTATTACCAGGACGGCGCCTGATTTGTCAGTCACGACGACTGGTTTGTCTGTTTCGGTTGTCATGTTATAATCTCACCTTCGTTTGCCTGAGACGGTTCAATGATTCTGACGGTTCCCGAAAGGAACGCCAAACGTTCAAGAGCAAGGTTTAAAGGCCCGACCGGACGCTTTCGGGGAAAACCCGGCGCGCCATGCCCCAAGGTTCCCCCGCCGGGGGACTGGGCGTGAATAGGCCTTCCCAGGCCAAAAACGGCGCCCAAGGTCACCCCCGGGAAAACCCGCGTGGGCCCGGTGCGGGCTTCTTTCTCAAATTCTAAGGTTTTTCTTACGGACGGCTCTTGGGGTCGCCCCCGGGACCGGTCGCCGACTCACGGAAAGACACCTTATGTTGAGTTACTGCAAAATATTAATATAAATGTCATAATGTGTCAATAAGATTTTTTGACGGATTTTCGAACCGGGCCCACGGTGGTTCAAATTTTGACACAATATCGCTACATTATTAGAAATATCAAATATTTTTATCGCTGGTTGGCCCATGCCAAAGCCCCGTTTTTGGCCCATCCCCGCGTCCCTTTAAGGTAAATTATAGCCTAACTGAACCGTTTCGAACAGCCCTCAAGGGGTGGCAATAGAAAAAAATAGCCGCCAAAACGACCAAATTATTGACGGGCTTCGGCCCCCAGGGAAAAAACCCCCAGGCGAAATTTTTTTAAATGTGAATCGGCTATGTTAGCCCAGACCCCCGCCTCCAGGCGGTCCCCCGACGGCCCCCAACCGCCACCAGGCGGCCTAAACCGCCCCCCGGCCAATATATTCAGTCCATACCCAATCTTACCCGCATTTAGCCCCTTTCCCGGGCCCACCCCGGCCCCCAGGCCCCGGCCTTTCGTCAACGGCCGAACCAACCCCCGCCGCCCCCAGGGGGCCGGTTCGGTTTAGGGTTTTTGACAAAAAATGCCCCCCTCGCCCCGCCCCGGCCAGTGGGCGGCCCCAGGGCCTAGTCGGATTGCCCATACCGTCCCAGATCCAAGACCGAGGTGGCCACCCTCCCGGCGAAGGCCGGATCGTGCTCCACGAAAACCAGGCCCGGGCGGCCGGCCAGGATCAAATCCTCGATCTGGGAGCGGCTGAAAACGTCAAGGAAATCCAAGGGCTCGTCCCATACGTACAGATGGGCGCGGCTCGACAGGCTGACGGCCAGAAGGGCCTTGCGTTTCTGCCCGGCGCTCAGGTTTTCCACCCTGGCCGCCAGATCGTCCTTGCCGAAACCCATGCGGTGGAGCAGGGCCCCAACCATGGTCACGTCGGCCCCCATGGCCCTGGCGAACCCCGGGACCGTACCGGCCATGGCCGGGATGCGTTGCGGGACGTAGGAGCGGATCAGGTCCCCCGGGATCCTCAGCTCCCCGGCCAAAACGTTCCCGGGGCCGCCGGCCAGAATGGACAGCAAAAGCGATTTGCCCGAGCCGTTGGGCCCCTTGACCGCCAGGCGCTCGCCCCGATCCAGGGTCAGATCGAGCCCTTCCAGTATCCCGGTCCCGCCGTAACCCAGCCTGAGGCCCCGCCCCTCGATCATACGCCGGGCCCGGAAGGTGAGGGGGCTCACGCTCACGGGCGGGTTTAATTCCGCCGTCCATTGGAAGGAGCGCTTGGCCTCAAGGGCGTCTTCCCGGCGCGTGGCCACCGCCTTGGCCCGCTTGGCCATTTTGGCCGCCTTGTGGCCGATGTAGCCCCTATCGACCGGCCCGGCCCCATATTTACCCTTTTCGGTGCTTTGGGCCCAGTCGGCGGCCCTCTTGGCCGCTTGCCCCAAACGCTTGGTCTCCCTCGAGAGCGCCTTGGCCTCCCTCAGCTCGCTTTGGCCCCGCGCCTCATATTCCCGCCAATAGGACCCGAAGGAGCCCCGGTGAACCTCCGGCCCCGCCCGCCCGAGGGACAGAACGTGATCGACGGCCCCTTCCAGCAGGAAACGGTCATGGGAGACGACGACGAAGCCCCTTTTCCGGGCCAGGTACGAGGTCACGAGCCGCCTCCCGGTCTCGTCGAGGCCCCCGGCCGGCTCGTCGAGCAAGGGAAAGACGTCCCCCATGGCGAAAAGGGCGGCCAGCCCCACCTTGGTCGCTTCCCCGGGGCTCAGCTCGCCCTGGGGCCGCCCCAGGCAAGCCTCGGCCAGGGCCAAGGCGTCCGCCTCCCGGGCGAGCTCCCAGGGCTTAAGCCCCGGAAACATGGCCAGCAGCGCCTCACCCACCGGTCCCCCGCCCTGGCCCAGCCCGAAGGGAAAATAGATCGGCCTCGCGGCCATGGAGATCGTCCCCCCGTGGGCCAGCTCCCCGGCCAGAAGCCGCAAAAAGGTCGTCTTGCCCCGCCCGTTCCGGCCCACCAGGCCCAGGCGCCAGTCGTCGGAAAGGTCGAGGCTGAGGTTTTTGAATATCTCCGGGCCGCCGCCATAGCCGAAGGTCAAATTACGTATGGATATCATTGACATGTTACGCGCCTTACCCCGAAACCACGGCCCAATGTCCCCAGACCGTGATTTGGAAACCATTGGGCGATAAGTTCGATGTCTATGAGGTGGAATGTGCGTAACGTTGGTGGACGCCGAGGCTAAAATCGGTGGGCAAAAAAGGGGGACAAAAAACCTCCCGGCTCCTTACCGGGCAACCCTTCCCATCATCGGCTGGCGCCCAGGGCTGGGGCATAATGCCCAATTCCCCTGGGTCCCATAAACAAAGTGACATCCACCATCGTTATCGAGATTAACGAGTAGAAATGCCCTTCATTTTGCCACCTTCTGGGTATAAGGGTTAATAAATTACCGCCTGGGTCACCGTTAGGACCAAGCAGCGTCTTTGGCCACCGTTCCTTGGGTTCTTTTGGGCTAACCCATGAACGGGCCGTAAAAAGTCTACGTTTTTATGCTCGGGTAAAATAACCGTTCGATAAACTGACAACTTTGATTGACCAAGCGTAAATATTTGTGACCAATAAACCCAACAAGCTACTTTATGTTCGTAAATTATAACGCGTCACTTTACCCGAGCGTCATCTCAGGCAACGCGTTTTTGACCCGAGTCCCAAACCCTCTAATTTAGCGTTTAAAATAGGCCGATTCCATAAAACGTTTTTCATCGGGTAAACTGGATCTTATCATCCCAAG
>JAITKA010000049.1 GCA_031278635.1 Deltaproteobacteria bacterium
GGGGGGGTTTATAGTGTATATACATCAAACGGGAAAGATATGCCACCTCGAGTGAAAAGACCAAGCCCCTGCGTTTGCCTTACCATGCGCAGGCTGACCTCGTCGGTCACCAAATACTACGACCGGGTGCTGGCCCCTTGCGGGCTAACGGTTACCCAGTACGCGGTGCTCATGAACGTGTCCCGCTCGGAGCATTCCAGCGTCACGGAATTGGCCTACATGGTCGAGCTGGAGCGCTCGACCCTGACGCGTATTCTGCGGCCGCTGTTCAAGCAGGGCCTGGTCGTGGACAAGAAGGAGCCGGGCGCCCGGAACAGCCAACTGGGGCTGACCGAGGAAGGCAGGAAGACCATCGGGCGCGCCACCCCGCTGTGGCTCAAGGCGCAGGATGACGTCAAGCTGAAACTCGGCGAGGAGGGGCGGCTGGCCCTGGAAAAAATGGTGGGCTCGCTCTCCGACATTTAATATTTTTTTTGCAACATTTGTTGTATATACACGCTTTATTGTCGAATAATAACGGAGATTTATGCGCAAGGCAATCGACAGATTGGTGTATATGCACCCTTTCGACCCAAGTGGGATGGAGTCAAAAGATGAAAGATGATTCTATGTACGGCCCGTTCAGGATCGGCAACCTGACCGTCAAAAACAGGCTGGTCAGGAGCGCGACCTTCGAGTTCGGCGCGAACGACGGGCGCATCGGCCCGAAAATCACCGAGCTGTATCGCTCCCTCGCCGCCGGGGGCTGCGGCCTGATCGTCTCCGGGCAGTTCGCCGTCTCGGCCGGGGGCAGGATCGCCCCGGTCATGGTGGACGCGGGCGGCGAGGACTTCGTTTCCGACCTAAGGGCCCTCACGGGCGTGGTCCACGACAACGGCAGCCTGTTTTTCGTCCAGCTCAGCCACGGCGGCTACAGGGTCCCGGGCCTCCCCGGTTACGACCAACTGGCCGTATCGGCGACGACCGCCGCCGACGGCCGCGTCCTCCACGAGGCCACGGCGGGGGAGATCGGGGGCATAGTCGCGGCCTTCGGCCGGGCGGCCAGGCAATGCAAGGAAGGGGGGGCCGACGGGGTCCAGATCCACGCCGCCCACGGCTATTTGATCAGCACCTTCCTGTCGCCCTTCTTTAACCGCAGGACCGACGACTACGGCGGCCCCATAGGGAACCGCTCCCGCATCCTCATGGAGGCCTACGACGAGGTGCGCCGGGGGGTCGGGCCCGATTACCCCGTAAGCGTAAAGATCAATTTCGGCGACGGCGTCTCGCCCTCCATAACGGCCGGGGAATGCCTCCAGGTCTGCCAACGGCTCGACGAAAGGGGCATAGACATGATCGAGATCTCCTCGGGCGTCTCCCCGGACGGGAGCGGGACCTCCTTCAGCCCCTTCGCCCGCGAAAAGGCCGAGGGGCACTTCCTGGACGGCGCGGCCATGGTGGCCAAGGCGGTCAAGGCCCCGGTCGTTAGCGTCTGTGGCTACAGGACGCCCGCCTTCATCGAGAGAACCCTCGCGACCACGCCCGTGGCCGCCGTCTCCCTCTGCCGCCCGCTCATCAGGGAGCCGGATCTGCCAAACCGCTGGAAGACCGACCGGGGCGAGGCGGCCTGCCTGTCCTGCAACAAGTGCTTCAAGCCCACCGCCGGCATAGTCGCCTGCGGGGCCCTGTGACGGCCCCCGCCCTCCCGGTTTAGCCTTTTGGGGGCGCGGCCCCGGGCCGAGTCCCCAAAACCTGGCCCCTAATTTGCTTTTCCCCCATTCGACCGCTTGCAACCGATAGCCAAGCGGCCCGTTCGGAGGAAGGGCATGATTAACGACCTAAACCAAAACCTGTTCACCAGCCAGTTTAACATCATGGGCGGGAGCCTGGGCCTGAGGCTGGCCCGGCACGACTTCAGCTCGAACAACCTTGCCAACATGGACACGCCGGGTTTCAGGGCCAAGCACCTGGACTTCGAGAAGGTCCTGGCCCAAAATTTGGGCACCGGCCTCCACGAGCTGGACGTCAGGCAGACAAACGCCAAACACATCCCCAGCAAGGACCCCAACTCGGCCTTCAGCCGGGCGGCCCGGGCGGTCAGGCGCTCGCCCTACGGCTGGAACGAATACGACGACGACGTCCTGGACATAGATCAGGAGATGACCCTGCTCACCAAAAACCAGCTGATCTACAACACCACCGTCCAGATGCTGGCCAAGGAATTCGACAATCTCAAATACGCCATCGGCGAGGGTGGCTCGAGGTAACCAAACATGGATTTTTTAAACTCAATGGACATAAGCCAGTCTGGCTTGACCAGCCAGCGCCAGCGCATGAACATGGTGGCCATGAACCTAAGCCACGTGAACACGACCAGGACCCCCGACGGCGGCCCGTACCGCCGCAAGGTGCCCATCTTCGAGACCGCCCCCTATTTCAGCGGCTCCAGGGGCTCCCGGCCCAGGCTCGACGGCGAGCTCCAGGACTGCCAGGTCAGGGAGATCATGGAAGATCGGCGTGATTTCAAGCTTATTTTCGACCCCAGCCACCCCGACGCCGACGAGTTCGGTTACGTGCTGACCCCGAACATAAACGTGGTCCAGGAAATGGTCGACATGATCTCCTCCAAGAGAAGCTACGAGGCCAACATCACCGCGGCCACCGCCGCCCAGAACATGGCCCTCAAATCCCTGGACCTGCTCAGGTAAACCCCTTCCCCGGCCCCCCCGGCCGGGGGTCAAAAACCCGACGCCCTGGCTAGGGCCCCGTCAAAATACCGACCGGCCGGTAGCCTAAGGAGAAAACATGCGAAGCATAACCTCAATCGGGATGGGCATGGGCGGCACCCAGGACGTCGCCATGACCGCGGTCAAACTCTCCACCGACAAGAGGCCCGGCTTCGTGGACCACCTAAAGGCCACCCTGGCCAACACCAACGATTTGCAGCACCAGGCCAAGACGGCCATGGAAGAGCTGTCCACGGGCCGAAACGGTAACATCCACGAAACGCTCCTCTCGATGAGCAAGGCCGAGACCTCGTTCAAGATGATCATGCAGGTCAGGAACAAAGTCCTGAACGCCTACCAGGAAGTCATGCGCATGCAGATGTAAGCCCACGACCAATCCCCCCCCGGCCGGGAACCCCCCTCCCGGCCGGTTTTTCCCCCCCCTTTGGCGAAATTATACCCCACGTCCCTTGATCCCCCCATGCCCATCGATTATTATCCCTTATAGGCGGGCGGCCCAAATGGGTTTACGCGGCAAATCTTTGGATGATGATATCCGCGGCCCCCTTCGCCGTTTCCCAAACGGCCACAACCAAGGGTCACCCCCAACCAAGGGTTACCCAAACCAAGGGTCACCCTAACCAATGGGTCACCCCAACCAAGGGTCACTTTCGGCCTTAAGCTATGCAAAAGACCTGAAAAAGTCAAGTTAATCGGCCTATAAAATTATATAAATGGCTATAGTTTAGCAAAATATATTACATTTTCATTTACTCTCTAAAACTCTAAACGCAACGCTTTACAATAACCAACCGTTCTGTTAAGATGAAAAAGAACAAAATTTATACAAAGACATTGTAAAACCTTATTTTGCCAAGTAAAAAAAATTCTCAATTAAGTCATTGTAGGCGCTTAAAACCATGATTCCTTAGGTCAGTTTTGAGGATACCGCGATCAATTTACCTCGCCGTGGACTGACCCGACTTTTTTTAGCTCACTCCGGCCAACCGAGTGGCTGGCCATTCATGTTTCAGGACCGAAAAAAGCCTCAAGTTTCATATTATCGTTGAAAATTTCGGGACTTTAAGTAATCGACGGACAGGATTTCGCCTCATAAAATTTGATTTGGCGCGAGTAAAGTCGCTGAATCTTAATCAATGGCTCTTAAAAGCCATCGCGGGGGCCCAGGCTGGCCTGGGCCGCAACCACATTTATAGACAATAAGCAGGCCTTTTCCAATGCTGTGGGATTGGGGGTCTCAAAAAATTTAATTTGCGCACGATAAAGGAAAGCAAACGTATATTTGTGTTATTTTAAATTATTCCACGTTTGATATTGCGATTGAAACCATTGCCTTTTGCTAAGATAGTTGTATCTGTTTTTATAAGTTAAGTCGTAGCTTTTATCAATATTTTTAGATTAACGAATAAGTAAATATTGTGAACATATTGCGCAACACAAGTCACCGTAATAGTATTGTTCCGATCTTTATAGACTTAAAGTTCTTTTTGGACATTTAAGCCTAGACGGATAGCTGTTTCTATCGACCTTAAATATAATTGCCAATGATTTTGGCACTTTATCGATGGGTCATGGCGCCATCGGTGCCGCCGGGGGCGGCCCTTCCCGGGAAGGGCAAGGGATTGTGTGAATGGACTTAAAAAGGCAAAGATTTATGGGTTTTGATAACCATAAGCCTGATTTTTGCCCGAACCTTCAAACGGCCAGGTAAGGCGTTGGGAAAAGCGTGCCCCTTTGGGCCCTCGGCGCTGGCCAAGATCGCGATTTCCGAGAAAAAATCCGTAACGTTGTGAGGTTTTTTATGCTAAAGAGTCAGCAAGTGAGGGCCGTGGCCCCGGAGATGGACCCCCTTCGCATAGGCATGGGATGGAAAGTCGAGGACCTTGACAAACCGCAGGTGTTAATCGAGAGCACTTTTGGGGACAGCCACCCCGGGAGCGCCCATTTGCTGGGACTGGTGGAGGAGGCCAGGCTTGGCGTGGACGGATCGGGGGGCAAGGCGGCCCGGTATTTCGGGACCGATATCTGCGACGGCATGGCCCAGGGGCATGACGGGATCAATTACTCCCTGGTCAGCCGGGACACCATCGCCAACCTCATCGAGATCCACGCCCAGGCGACGACGTTCGACTCGGGCGTGTTCGTCTGCAGTTGCGACAAGGGGGTCCCGGCCCATTTGATGGCCATCGGCCGGATAAACATACCCAGCGTGGTGGTGACCGGCGGGGTGATGGAGGCCGGGCCCGACATGCTCACGTTGGAGCAGATAGGGAAATACAGCGCCATGGAGCAGCGGGGGGAGATCACCGAGGAGAAGCTTACCTGGTACAAGCGCCACGCCTGTCCCAGTTGCGGGGCCTGCAGCTTCATGGGCACGGCCTCGACCATGCAGGTCATGGCCGAGGCCCTGGGGCTGATGCTCCCGGGCACGGCGCTTTTGCCGGCCACGAGCCAGGAGCTGGTCGATGCCGCCAGGCGGGCCGGGGTCCTGGCCGTGAGGCTGGCCCTGGGGGGGCTCAAGGCCAGGGATATCGTGACGAGGGAGAGTTTCGAGAACGCCATCCTGGTCCACGCGGCCATCTCGGGCTCCTCCAACAGCCTCATCCATCTCCCGGCCATAGCCAGGGAGTTCGGGGTCGAGCTCGACGCCAGCGACTTCGACCGTCTCCACAGGGGCGCCCGCTTCCTGCTGGACATACGGCCGACGGGCCGCTGGCCGGCGCAGCTCTTTTATTACGCCGGGGGGGTCCCGGCCATCATGGAGGCCATAAGGAGCCAGCTCCACCTGGGGGCCATGACCGTGACCGGCAAGACCCTGGGCCAGAACCTGGACGACCTGAGGGCCTCGGGCTTCCACGAGCGGGCCCACGCCTTTCTGGGAAAACTGAACCTTAAGCCCACCGACGTCATCCGGCCATGGGACGACCCGCTGGGGAAAGACGGGGCCATGGCCATACTGTACGGGAACCTGGCCCCGGAGGGGGCGGTGGTCAAGCACTCGGCCGTCCCCAGGGAGATGTTCCGGGCCAAGCTCAAGGCCAGGCCCTTCGACAGCGAGGAGGAGGCCATCAAGGCCGTCCTGGAGCGCCGGATAAAGCCCGGGGACGCGGTCATCATCCGCTACGAGGGCCCCAGGGGCAGCGGCATGCCCGAGATGTTTTACACCACCGAGGCCATCGCCTCCGACCAGGATCTGGCCAAGAGCATCGCCCTGATTACCGACGGGCGGTTCTCGGGGGCCTCCAAGGGCCCGGCCATCGGCCACGTCTCCCCGGAGGCGGCCAGCGGCGGGCCCATCGCCCTGGTCGAGGAAGGGGACGTGATCGAGCTTGACATCCCCGCGAGGGTCCTGAGGCTCATCGGCTTCGCCGGGAAAGAGCTTCCCGGGGCCGAGGTGACCGAGGGGCTCGCCCGCAGGGCCAAGGCCTGGAAGCCCAGGCCCTCCAAATACCAGAGGGGCGCCCTTAAGATTTACACGGAAAACGCGGCGTCGCCCGCCCGCGGCGGTTACATGGATTAGACCGTCCCACCCGCGCGCCCCCGCCGCGCCGCCGGGGCGGCTTTGGCGCGCCATAAAACGGCCAGGACCCTGTCCCTACCGGCCATGGTCCTGGCCCCGACTAATACAATACCCTAGGAGATACGATATGAGCCCTCAATTCGTGGCCGACCCCCAAAGGTTGGTTTTTTTCGCGGCGGCCGGAATCGCCCTGCTGCTTATACTGATCATCAAGTTCAAGCTCGAGGCGGTCCTGGCCATCCTGGTCAGCGCCATTTTCATCGGGGTCGGGGCCGGCATGCCCTTCCCGATGATCGTCGAGACAGTCAACAAAGGCATCGGCAGGACCCTTGAGGGCATCGCCCTTTTGGTGGGCATAGGCTCGATGTTCGGGGCCATGCTCGAGATCTCCGGCGGGGCCCAGCGGGTGGCCGTGACGTTACTGAAAAAATTCGGGGAAAACAAGGCCCCGTGGGCCATGGCCTTGACGGGCCTGGTCATCAGCATACCGGTTTTCTTCGACGCCGGGCTCATCATCCTCATCCCCCTGGCCTTCAACATAGCCAAAAAAACCGGGAAGTCGGTCATGCATTACGTGATACCGCTTCTCTCGGGACTGGCCGCGGGCCACGCCCTGATCCCCCCGACCCCCGGGCCGGTCCTGGTGGCCGGCATCCTGGGCGTGGACCTGGGCCTGGTCATAGCCGTGGGCCTCGTGTTCGGCTTCATCTCGGTCACGGTCGCGGGCATCATCTTCGGCGGCTACTGCGGCCGGAAATTCAACATCCCGGTCCCCAAGCTCTACGCCCAGGCCCCGGAATTCGACGAATCCAAGATGCCCTCCTTCGGGCTGGTCGTGACCATCATCCTCTGCCCCCTCATCCTGATCCTCCTAAGGACCCTCTGCGGCCTGATGCCGGCCCTCTCCGCCGTCAAGCCCTTCTTCGATTTCCTTGGGACGCCCTTCGTGGCCCTTTTGATCACCACCCTGGTGGCCATGCTCATGCTGGGCCTCAGGATGGGCTACTCGCTCACCGAGCTGGAAAAGGTCATGACCGCCTCCCTCGCCCCCACCGGCATGATCATACTGGTCACGGCTTGCGGCGGCGTCCTGCGCTACATGCTCCAGGATTCCGGCATGGGCGAGATCATCGGCTCGGCCGTGGCCAAGACCCCGCTGCCGCTGGTGATGGTGGCCTTCGTGGTGGCCGGCATGGTCCGGGTGAGCGTGGGCAGCGCCACCGTGGCCATGACCATGGCCTCGGGGATCATGGCCGCCATGCCGGAGGTGGCGAGCCTGGCCCCGCTGCACCTCGCCGCCATGACGGCGGCCATAGCCGGCGGCGCCACCATCATGAGCCACGTTAACGACTCGGGCTTCTGGCTGGTCAAGTCGCTGGTCGAGATAGACGAGAAAACCGCCCTAAAGACGTGGACGATGATGGAAACCATAGTCGGCTGCACGGCGGGCGTTTGCGCCTTCATCCTGAGCATTTTCGTTTAGCGCAAAAAGCCCTGGCCGTCGGCTTGGCCAACGGCCAGGGCTTTACGCGAAAAAAATAAAAAAAGGCTGGATATATCATCCGTGAGGTGTCAAACATGGACAAGATTCTAGAGACGATAGGGCTCATTGGCCTCGTGCCCGTGATAAAGATCGATAACCCCGCCCAGGCGGCGCCCCTGGCCAAGGCCCTGGCCGACGGGGGGGCCCCCTGCGCCGAGATCACCTTCCGCACCGCCCAGGCGGCCGAGGCCATAAAAAACGTGCGCAAGGCCCTCCCGGACATCCTGGTGGGCGCCGGGACGGTCCTGACGCCCGCCCAGGCCGACCAGGCCATCGAGGCCGGGGCCCAGTTCATCGTCTCCCCAGGCTACAACCCCAAGGTCGTGGCCCACTGCCGGTCGAGGGGCATCCTCATCGTCCCCGGCTGCGCCACCCCCTCGGACATGGAATTGGCCATCGAGGCCGGCCTCGAGGCGGTCAAGTTCTTCCCGGCCGAGGCCGCGGGCGGCCTTCCCTACCTGAGGGCGGTGGCCGGGCCCTACCCTGGCCTTAAATTCATGCCCACCGGGGGCATCAACCCCAAGAACCTGGGCTCGTATTTGTCCTTCGAGAAGGTCCTGGCCTGCGGCGGCTCCTGGATGGTGCCCGGGGACATGCTGGCCGCCGGGAACTTCGCCGGCATAACGGCCCTGACCCGCGAGGCCATCCTGGCCGTCCAGGGCTTCGAGGCCACCCACGTGGGCCTGAACCAGGCCGACGAGGCCGAGGGGCGCAAGACCGCGGCCACTTTCGAGAGCCTTTTCGGCTTCCCCTGCCGGGAGCTCTCGGGCTCCTTCATGGCCGGGCCGGGGATCGAGGTCATGAAACGGCCCTTCCTGGGCAGCAACGGCCACCTGGCCATAGCCACCAACGACGTGGGCAGGGCCAAGGCCTACCTGGAGAGGCTGGGCGTCGCCCTGAACCCCGAGACCGCCAAGACCGACGAGAAGGGGCGGCTCAAGGTCATTTACCTGGCCGGTGAAATCGGCGGCCTGGCCGTCCACCTGGTCCGGAGATAACCAAAGTCCCCCCCGGGGGGGCTTTGGCTCCAGGTAACGATAAAGGGGATGGTTTTTAGCGCAAAATATTACAATCAAGGAGCGATAAGATGAAAAGAGTGATAACCTTCGGGGAGATTATGCTAAGGCTGGCCCCCCCGGGCTACTACCGCTTCCTCCAGGCCCAGAGCTTCGGGGCCACGTACGGGGGCGGGGAAGCCAACGTGGCCGTGTCCCTGGCCCTGCTGGGGCTTGACGCGGCCTTCGTGACCAAGCTCCCCGCCCACGAGATCGGGCAAAGCGCCGTGAACGCCCTCAGGGCCCTGGGGGTCGACACCTCCCGGATCGTCCGGGGCGGCAAGCGGGTGGGCATTTATTTCCTGGAAAAGGGCGCCTCCCAGCGCCCCTCCAAGGTCATCTACGACCGGGCCCACTCGTCCATCGCCGAGGCGGACCCCGGGGACTTCGACTGGCCGGCCATCCTCGGCGGGGCCGCCTGGTTCCATTTCACGGGCATCACCCCGGCCCTCTCGGACAACGTCGCGGCCATATGCATGGAGGCCTGCAAGGCGGCCAAAAAACTGGGCGTTTTCGTCTCCTGCGATCTTAACTACCGCAAAAACCTGTGGAGCCGGGAGAAGGCCGGCCAGACCATGGGGGCGCTTTTGGAATACGTCGATCTGTGCATAGGCAACGAGGAGGACGCCGCCGACACCTTCGGCATCAAGGCCGGGGGGAGCGACGTCATCGGCGGCAAGATCAGCCCCGAGGGCTACCGCAAGGTGGCCGAGAGCCTCGCGAGCCGCTTCGGCCTGAAGCAGGTGGCCATAACCCTCAGGGAGTCCCTCTCGGCCAACGACAACAACTGGGCGGCCATGCTTTACGACGGCAGCGGTTGCTTTTTCTCGCAAAAATACCCGGTGCGGATAGTCGACCGGGTGGGCGGGGGCGACAGCTTCGGGGCCGGCCTGATATACGCCACCCTCGAGGGCCTGGCCCCCCAGGAGCGCCTGGGCTTCGCCGTGGCCGCGAGCTGCCTGAAGCACAGCGTGGAGGGCGATTTCAACCTCGTTTCCCTGGACGAGATAAAAAAACTGGCCGGGGGCGACGCCTCCGGCCGGGTCCAAAGGTAACGGCCCGTTCCCTTGGGTCCCCGGGACCCAAGGGAAGCGCCATGTCAGGGCTCCCCGCCTGGCGGGGCTTTTTCCAGCATGATGGTGACCGGCCCGTCGTTCACCAGCGAGACGGCCATGTGGGCCCCGAAAACGCCGTAGGCGACCGGGACGTGGTTTTCCAGGTACCGGCCCAGGTATAGGTACAGATCGTTGGCCAGGGCCGGCTCGGCCGCCCCCACGAAGCTGGGGCGCCTCCCCCTGCGGCAGTCGGCCAGAAGGGTGAACTGGCTGACCAGGAGGATGGAGCCCCCGATCTCCCTGACCGAGAGGTTCATCTTGCCCTCGGCGTCGCCGAAGATCCGTAGGCCCAGGATCTTCTCGGCCAGCCAATCGGCGGCGGCCTCGTCGTCGCCCCTGGCCGCCCCGACCAGGGCCAGGAGCCCCGGCCCGATCCTCCCGACCTCCCCCCCGTCCACGGTCACGCGGGCCTCGGTGACCCTTTGGAGCAATACCCTCACCTTTGGCGTCCCCTTGGCCGGCCGGCTAGCCGGCCAGCCGGCCGGCCCGGGGGTCGGCCCACCAGTCCCGGAGCGAGAGGCCCTTTTTGTCCTTATCGGAAAGGATGGGGCCCTCGGCCAGGAGGTCGCGGTAGGCGCGCCTGAGGCCCTCCGGGCAGAGGCTCAGGTCAAGGTCGGGGTCCAGGGGGCTTATGCCCACCTCCCCGGCCGGGTTGTAGGGGGCGTTGCAGAAGTACTCGATGGCCGAGGGGGCCAGGTAAAAATTCCCGTGGGCGAGGCCAGGCGGGAGCCAGATCCAGTGGCCCTCGGGGGAGCTTGGGTCTACGGCCATGTCGACCATGATGGCCTTGCCCCTCGTGGCCGAGGAGGGCCGCACGTCCAGGGCCATGTCCACCCCGCTGCCATACAGCAGGCGGATCAATTTTCCCATCGGCGGGTCGTGCTGGAAGTGGAGGCCCCTGATGACCCCGGCCACCGATCGGCTCTCGTTGGCCTGCTGGAAATCGAAACCGTCCAGGCCCAGGGCCCTGGCCAGGGCCAAAAAGTCGGTTTTTCTATACGTTTCCGTAAAATAGCCCCTATTGTCCTGGTAGCGGCTAAAGAAAATGAGCTTGGCCCCGGCTATCGGCAGATCCCTTATTTCCGTTATGTTCATTAATTATTCTCCACGCATGCTTTTAGAGCCCAAAGGACCAAACTTCCTGGCCGGTTCGGTGGCGAGCCGGCCAAACGACCAAACTTATGGTCCAGTTCGCCACCGAACTGGCCAAGCGACCAACGAAGGGCCCAATCGGTCGCCAAGGGGGCTGCCAAAAAATTTTTTTTCGGGCCCAAACGACCAAACCTTTAGGCCCATTCGTCGCCAAAGGGGCCAACCGACAGGCGATTTTTGGGTCGGACGGCGGCGCTGGCGGGCCGATCGGCGGGCAAGATTGCACCCAAATTTTATACAGGCTTTATAATAATGTCAAACCGGCCGATAAGATATTCAAAGGGCGTGGGAGGCGCCCATAGCCACCCGGCGACGGGCAAGGCCATTTGCGCCAACGGGCGATAAAAAAGTCTATTCAGGGCTTGCGTTTTGCCCAAAGTCAAAATTTTGGCATGATTTCTGCAAACCTTATAAACCGGGTCACGTTTGGCCCCGAGGAAGGAAAAATGCCACCGCTAAAAGTTTTGATAATGGACAATTACGGTTCCGACTTCACCCGTATCGCCAAGGCCCTGCGGCCCTTCGGGCTAGCCATAATGTGGACCGAGTCTTTGAACGATGGCCTGAACCTCCTGGCCCAGGCCAAGCCGGTCATGGTCCTGGTGGGCCAAAACCTCGAGGGGCTCAAGGATCCCACGGATCTCCTGAGCGTCATCCAGGCCAAAAGGCTCCCCACCCAGCTGGTGGTCATGAGCCCGGAGCCCAACTTCGAGAAGTCCATGGACTGGGTGGCCGACGGGGTGTTCTCGGTGATACGCTCCCCGATATCCATCGAGCGCCTGAGGCGCCTGACCCAAAGGATTTTGGACAACCTGGGCCTCTACCGGTCGCTGGTCCTCTGCGAGGCCAAAAGGGACGTGCCCTCGGATCTGTTCATTTACAAAAGCCTGGCCGGCCACGCCGAGGTCAAGCCCCTTCTGGAGACCATCTGCGACACGGCCATGAGCCTGACCGGGGCCGGGAGGGCCCACGCCTGGACCGGGGTCGATCTCGACCAGAACACGGCCGTGAACGTGGCCAAGGGCGACCTGAAGCTCATCGGCGAGTTCGAGACCAAGGTCGATTTCCAGTGGATGGGCCGCCAGCTGGCCACCCTGAAGCTGGTTTTCCCGAACCGCCTCTCCGAGGCCACCTTCACCGAGGCCTCCCTGGGCGAGCTGGTCTACGCGGGCTCGATGTTCTTAAGCCACGCGGTCAAGCTCGAGGAGGCCCTGATGCTGGCCTCCAAGGATCCCCTGACGGGCCTCGCCAACCGCCGGGTCTTCCTTGACTCCCTGAACCGCGAATTTTTCCAGGCCAAGCGCCACGACTCGCCCCTGAGCCTCCTGACCCTGGACCTGGACCTTTTCAAGAACGTGAACGACACCTACGGCCACCAGACCGGGGACGAGGTCCTCAAATGGGTCTCGGCGGCCATCTCCGGGGTGGTCCGGCTGGGCGACTTGCCGGCCCGGACGGGCGGGGAGGAGTTCTCGATCCTTTTGCCCCGGACCAACCTCGAGCAGGGGGCCATCATAGCCCAAAGGCTTAGGGACGCCCTGGCCGAGTCCCCCCTCCCCGAATGCTGCCCGGAGCGGATACGGCCAACCGTCAGCCAAGGTTTAGCCAGTTTGGAGCATTTCCTAGTCAATTCGCCCCAGGATTTGATATACTGGTCAGACCAAGCGATGTACTTGGCAAAGCGACAAGGTCGTGACACGGTTCGCCTGGTTACGGAACTATCGGGAAACACTAATTATCAGGATGTCCAGTATGTCTTCCAGTGAAGAGCGGCGAAAAGGCCTGAGGGCCCATTTGCCCACCCAAATGCTATTTAACGTCCTCGACAAGCCCAACGAGTACATAAGGGGCCAGGACTCGACCGTGAAGCGCTTGGCCAACATGGACTCCGAGCCCTTGCCGCAGCTGACCAGCGCCTCCCAGATACTCCTGAACCGCATCGACCGCAAACTGTCGCTCATACTGTCCATCCTGGCCGAGACGACCTCGCGCAAGAATTACACCAACCAGGCCATGGTCCAGGACATCTCCGAGTTCGGCCTCTCCTTCGGCCACAACACCGAGTTCCCCATCGGCATGTACCTGGAGATCGGCCTCTGCCTCCCCTACACCGACGGGCGCCTCATGGACATCATGGGCCGCGTCGTCCGGACCCTCGACCAGGAGGAAAACCTGACCGGCGATCCCTACGTCTACGGCTTCGAGTTCACCGACGTCCTCAGTAGCGACCAAAACGAGATCGTCCAGTGGATCTTCACCAAGCAACGCGAGGAGATCCGCCGCCGCCGCGAACGCGGCTAACCCCGGCCAATCCCCCTATCCCCCCCGGCCCGTAAGGCCACCCCCTTTCTTTTCGCGCCGAATGGCGTTACTATTGACCCTAAAGCGAGAGGCCCCTGGCCCCCACCGGGCCCGTGCGCTCCCGCCACCCCAATTCATCAAAAATTTGATTCCATGGGGCGCGCCCGGCGCGTCCCCTTTCCGTGGGAGAACCGACATGCCGACCAGCCTGAAAGAAAAGGACCCAAGCCCCCCCGGCGGCGAGAAAGCCACCGCCAGCTGCTCCAACTGCGGCGACAGGAGCTGCTACAGGAACGATAAGAAATACCCGTCGTTTTGCCTGACCCTGACCAACAAGAAGGGCGCCGACGAGACCAAGGCCCTGTACAATTCCGACTCTTTCGAGGGCAAGCTCCTTAAGGCCGCCGCCGAGGTCGAGGCCGAGTTTTACGGCCGCATGACCAGGGTCGAGGAAACCGTGACCCTGGCCAAGAAAATGGGCTTCACCAAGGTCGGCATCGCCTCCTGCTTCGCCCTCATGGACGAGACGGCCATCCTGGCCGAGTGCCTGCGCTCGGCGGACCTCGATCCCAAGGCGGTCATCTGCAAGATCGGCTCGATAGACAAATGCGACCTGGGCGTCCCCGACGGGATGAAGCTCATGCCCGGCCACAAGGAGGCCACCTGCAACCCGGTCCTCCAGGCCAGGGCCCTGAACGAGTGGGGCTCGGAGCTGAACGTGGTCATGGGCCTGTGCGTGGGCCACGACTGCCTCTTCAACAAAAACAGCGAGGCCCCCGTGACCACACTGGTGGTCAAGGACCGCGTCCTGGGCCACAACCCGGTCCAGGCCTTCTACCTCTCCAAAAGCTTCTACGCGAGGATCCTGAACTACAAGCGCTACCCCAAGTCGCGGCTGGCCAAAAAATAAACTTTCCCTTGCGCGAAAAAAAAAAGCGGCCGCCCGGGCCGCTTTTTTTTTCGCGCAAGGGTGCTTTTTAGAGCGACAGGGCCAGCTCGGCTATGGATTCCAAAAGCTGGGGGGCCAGCGCGCCTATGTCCTCCACGCCCACGGCGGCCCTATAGGACGCGCCCTCGAAGCCGTTCGTCTCGAAATGCCCCAGGTAAAAGGTCGCGACCTCTTTGTAGAGCGTGATGTCCTCGTTGCCCTGGGTGACCACGAGAAGGATCTTTTTCCCCGGCGCGAGGCGGCTCCGGTAGCCCAGGTCCTTGAAACCAGGCTTGTACCAGCTAAAGGTGCGGTCCACGAAAGCCTTTAGCTGCGAGCTTATGTCCCCTATGTAGATGGGGGTCGCAAGGATCAGGAAATCGGATCCCGCGGCCGACGACAGGACCCTGGCCATGTCGTCCTTGACCACGCAATATTCCGTCCCGGTCTTGCAGGCCATGCAGCCCTGGCAGCCCCTATAGCGCAGATCGTTTAGCCTGAAGACCTCCGGCGGCCCGCCCGCCGCGGTCAGGGCCGCGGCGGCGGCCATGGCCAGCCTCTCGGAATTCGACCACGGTCTGGGGCTCCCCAGGACGACGGTGACTTTCATGACGTTCTCCCACCTTCGTTTCCCTTCTTGAGGGCAACATTATGGCTTCCGGCTATAATTATAGTTCTCAAAGGACCCTGTTGAGCGAATCCACCACGTATTCCTGGGCCTCCACCGTTAACCCCGGATAGATGGGTAGGCAGATCTGGTATTTGGCCACGCGCTCGGCGTTGGGCAGGGGGCCAATCCCCCGGCCCAAAAAACCGGGCTCCCTCGCCCAGAGGGGCTGCAAGTGGGCCGGCGTGGAGTAGACCTCCCCGGCCAGGGCGATGCCGAATCCCTCCCTGAGCCTTCGCTTGACCGCCGCCCTCTCGACCCCCTCCGGCAGGAGGGCCATGTACTTGTAATAACTGGGCCTCCCCGTGGCCGGGGCCATCACGGCCCGGACCGGGCTTGCGGCCATGAGCCGGTCGTAAACGGCCGCGGCCCGGCGGCGCTCGGCCAGTATCCACCCGGCCTTGGCCATCATGGCCAGGCCCAGGAGGGCGTGTATCTCCGAGGGGCGGTAATTGAGGCCAAAGGTTTCGTGGACGTTCGAGCCCGGCCGCGCCTGGCCGTGCTGGCGTATGGCCAGCATGCTCGCATGGAGGTCCCGGTCCCCGGTCACGACCATGCCGCCCTCGGCGGTGGTCAGGACCTTGGTCGGGTAGAAGGAGAAGGTCCCGGCGAGGCCCAGCGTCCCGGCCCTCCGGCCGTCGGCCTCGGCCCCGTGGGCGTGGGCCGCGTCCTCGATCAGAACGGCCCCGTGCCTCCCGGCCAGATCCCTTATCCCGGCCCAGTCCGGCGAGACGAAGCCCCCGACGTGGACCAAAACCACGGCCGCGACCCCCGGGCCGATCTTCCCCGCCAAATCCCTAGGGCACAGTTGGAAGTAAACGGGATCGCAGTCGGCCAGGATGACCTTAAAGCCCGCGGCGATGGGGGCCAGGGCGCTGGCCATGAAGGTGTTGGCCGGGACGATCACGCTCCCCCCCAGTCCCCTCTCCCTTAGGGCCCGGAAGACCACCTCCAGGGCCGCCGTCCCGCTGCTGACCCCCAAGGCGTAGGGGCTCCCGACGAAATCCCTGAACAGGCCCTCAAACCGTTCCACCTGGGGCCCCATGGCCAGGCGGCCATCCAAAAGCATCCCCGTCAGCTCGCGGCCGATCATGGCCGCGTCCTCCCCGTCGAAGGGTATTTTCAGAATGGGCACTTTCATGCCGCAATTTTACCCCCCTCCAGGCCCCATGGCAAGGGCCTTGCCCCGGGGCCTGGCTTCGTTCGCCCCTGGCCCCCGTTTCGCCCGGCGAGCGGGGCCCGCGGGCATTTTTCGAATATACCGGCTTGTATTTCAAGGCGCGTTTCTATAATATTTGCCGAAAGGGCGATCCCCTGGGGCCCGGTGGCCGGGCCATGGATTTTACCTATAATTACCCCACTTTCCCTACCAAGGTCAAGCCTTGACTAGAAAATTATAGCCCTGATGACTATACTTGCCCCCTCAATACTGTCCTCCGACCGCGGGCGCCTGGCCGAGGAGATCAAGGCCATGGCGGACGCCGGGGCGGACTGGATACACATCGACATAATCGACGGCAATTTCGCCCCCAACCTGACCTTCGGGCCCTGGGTGGTCGAGGTGGCCCGGAAGGTTACCGATCTGCCCCTGGACGCCCACCTGATGGTAACGGACCCGCTGACCTACGCCCCCATCTTCGCCCGGGCCGGGGCCGACTACGTGAGCTTCCACCTTGAGGCGGCCACCCACTCGGAAAAGATCGTGAGCTCCATCCTGGACGCCGGGGCCAAGCCGGGCCTGGCCCTTAACCCCGGCACCTCCCTTTCCGCCCTGGACGAGCTCCTCGACCGCGTCGCCCTGATCGTCCTGATGGGCGTCAACCCCGGCTTCAGCGGCCAGCCCTTCATCCCCGGCACGCTCCCCAAGACCCAAAGGCTCTCGGAGGCCCTCAAATCAAAAGGCCTCGCCATCCCCATCGAGATAGACGGCGGGGTCACCGACCAAAACGCCGCCGCCCTGGTCAAGGCCGGGGCCACCGTCCTCGTCAGCGGCTCCCACCTCTACGGGAGCCCCGACTACGCCGCCGCCGTGAAAAACCTTCGCCTGGCCGCCGAAAGCGCCCATGCGCCGGGGCCGGCGCCCATGGCTTGACGCGAGCCCTTCCGTATTCACCAAAAGCCCCTCCCCAAGGAGTCCCGTTCCAATGGTTAAAACTTGGCCTTCATTCACCCCGGGCCAGCTTCTCGAGGCCCAACTGAAAAAAAACCAGCCCTGGCATGAAAATTATTACGTAATGTTCTCCACGGTTTGGGGTGGCTTCTCCACCGATCCCGCCGTCTGGTCCGTGCCCCCGGACGACCACATGACCCACAGGGCCGACGCGGTCTTCGAGGCCTTCAAGTGCGTTAACGGCAGGGCCTACGGCTTTCGCCGGCACCTCGAGCGCCTGGCCGTGTCGGCCGAGGCCCTGGGGCTGACCGTGCCCCTCGGCCCGGACGAGATACTGGACGTCCTCAGGCAGGCTTACCGGCTGGGCGGGCGCGAGGATTTCGTGGTCAGGCTGACCGTCTCCAGGGGCCCCGGCAGCTTTTCGATCAACCCCTACGACTCCGTCGGCGGGAGCCAGCTTTACCTGATCACCCTCAAGCTCAAAAGGCCCGCCCCGGGGGTCTACGAGAGCGGCGTCAAGCTGGCCACCTCCCCCTTCCCGGCCAAGAGCGAGAACGCCATCATAAAATCCTGCGACTACCTCCAAAACGTCTTGGCCAAGAAGTCCGCCATAGACGCCGGGGCCGATTACGTGGTCAGTTTCGACCGGGAGGGTTTCCTGACCGAGGGCGCCACCGAGAACGTGGCCCTAATCACCAAATCCGGCCACCTCCACGTCCCCTCCTTCTCGCGCATCCTGAAGGGCGTGACCCTCCTGCGGGTCATGGAGCTGGCCCAAACCCTGGTCGGGAAAGGCCTGCTCAAGGGCGTCGGGAACCATGACTATACCATCCAGGAGGCCAAAAGCGAGGCCGCCGAGGTCTTCCTGACCACCACCTCCTTCGACGTCCTGGGGGTCGGCTCGTGGGACGGGCAGCCGGTCGGGACCGGCAAGGCGGGCCCCATAACCAGGGAGCTCCTTAAACTGATGGACGCCGACATCCACGACCATGCGAGCCCCCACTCCACCCCCCTCGCCTGACGGCCAGGGGCTCCCCCCCGGCCCGCCCGGCCCGGCCGGGCCGCCGGGGACGACCCCGGCCAGGCGGCGGCGCGAGGCCATAAAACGCCGCGTCTTCATGGCCCTGAGCCTAATCCTCACGGCCATACTCATCTGGGGCATCGCGACCTTCGTCCGGGGCCACATCCAGGAATTCAGGGAACTCTGGCGAAACCCCATACCCGCGCCCGTTTTGGCCCTGCTGCCCGTGTCCTGGCTCCTCATGGTCGTCCTGAACAGCGAGCTCCTCCGCTGGCCCCTGACCGCCTACGGCCTGAGGCTGACCTTCCTGGAGGGCCTCGCCCTGACCATGGCCGCCACGGCCATAAATTACGTGATCCCGGTCAAGAGCGGCTCGGGCCTCCGGGGCCTCTACCTCGCCTCCGGCAAGGGCATGCGCCTCGCCAACCTCCTGGCCGTTTTCGGCTCCATCACGGCCATGACCCTGACCACGGCCTCGATCTTCGCCTTCATGGGCCTCTCGTACCTGTGGGCCCAGGGCCACCGGCCCAGCCCGCTCCTTCCCCTCTACTTCGGGGGCGCCGCCCTCCTGGGCCTCGGCACGGTCCTCTTCCTGGGCCGCCTGCCCTTCAAGCTCCCCCGGAGGCTCCAGGCCATAGCCGAGGGCTGGGACCTGCCCCGCTCCAACGGCAGGCTCTTTCTCCTCCTTACCGCCCTCCAGGCCGCCTATTTCCTCGGCTGGGCTTTTTTCAACTGGCTGACCCTGGCCGCCTTCGGGGTCTACCTAAACCCCTTCGAGATCTTCTTTTTCTGCGGCGGCCAGATCCACGCCACCATCATCAACCTGACCCCGGCCGGCCTGGGCGTGGTCGAGGCCTTCAGCGTCTACGCGGGCCAGGTCATGGACTTCACCCCGGCCCAGGCCCTCTCGGCCCAGGGCCTGAACCGCCTGACGGCGGTGATCATGCTGGCCGTTTTCGGCCTCTGGGGCTGGCTGTACCTGACCAGGCTGCTCCGGCGCCGCGGGGCGCCGCCCGCCCCCCCAGGGTGACTGCCCCCCACGGCCCGTTTGTGCTATACTTAAGCCCATTAAAATTCCATTTTTGAGCCAGTGAGGTCCAAAGGTGCTTGCCATTATCGATTATAAGGCCGGGAACCAGACCAGCGTCAAAAGGGCCCTCGATCACCTGGGCATCCCCTCCGCGATCACCTCGGACCGCCGGGTCCTCGAAAACTCCATCGGCCTCATCTTCCCGGGTGTCGGGGCGGCCGGCCAGGCCATGGGCGTCCTTGACTCCTCGGGGCTCTCGGACTCCATGCGCGCCCTAACCGGCGCCGGCAAGCCCATGCTGGGCATCTGCCTCGGCTGCCAGATAATGCTCGAGCGAAGCGAGGAGAACGACGCCCAAACCCTGGGCCTCCTCCCCGGCGAGACCGTGGCCTTCCCCCCAAACCTGAACGACTTCGACGGCCGCCCCATCCGTGTCCCCCACATGGGCTGGAACACGGTCAGGTTCATAAAACGCAGCCCCCTCTGGGAAAACCTCAAACCCACCGACCAGTTCTATTTCGTCCATAGCTTTTATCCCAACCCCGCCCCGGGCCTGGCCCTGGGCCTGACCTGGCACGGCCAGGACTTTTGCTCCGTCTACGGGCGGGAAGGCCTGTGGGCCCTCCAGTTCCACCCCGAGAAAAGCGGCGCGCCAGGCCTTACCATCCTGGAAAACTATTACCGGCACTGCCGCGAGCGGGCCGCCCGCTCACGCTAAGCCCATCGGCTGCCCTGCCCGGGAGGTCAAGTTGCTCAGCAAGCGAATCATACCCTGTCTCGACGTCCGGGACGGCCTATTGACAAAAGGCATAAAGTTCAAGGAGAACATGGACCTGGGCGACCCCGTGGCCGCGGCCAGGCGCTACTACGAGGAGGGGGCCGACGAGATAGTCTTCTACGACATCACCGCCTCCGCCGAGGGCCGGGGCATATTCCTCGACGTGGTCGAGCGCGTGGCCGCGGCCATCTTCATCCCCTTCAGCGTAGGCGGCGGCCTCTCCTCCGTGGCCCACATGCGCGACGTCCTGCTGGCCGGGGCCGAGAAGGTCTCGGTGAACTCCGCCGCCGTCCGCGACCCCTCCCTCATCACCAAGGGCGCCGAGGCCTTCGGCTCCCAGGCCATCGTCCTCGGCCTGGACGCCAAACGCGTCGGCCCCTCCGAATCCATCCCCTCCGGCTACGAGGTCGTCATAAACGGCGGCCGCGTCCCCACCGGCCTCGACGCCCTCGCCTGGGCCCTCAAGGCCGAGAGACTCGGCGCCGGCGAGATCTGCCTCAACTCCATCGACGCCGACGGCACCCAGGACGGCTACGAGCTGACCGTGACCAAAATGATCTCCCAAAACGTCCGCATACCCGTCATCGCCTCCGGCGGCGCCGGTAACCCCGGCCACCTCTACGAGGCCCTGAGCGAGGGCCAGGCCTCGGCCGCCCTGGTCGCCTCCATCGTCCACTACAACCAATACCCCATCAAAGACCTAAAAGAATTTTTAAGCTCCAAGGGCCTCCCGGTCCGTTTGCCCTAAGCCCATAATCCCAATGGCCCCTCAACCAACCCCAAGCCGGATAAAACCATGCCAAACCCCGCCCAAAGCCCGCCCGAAAAAAACCGCCCCAGGCCGCTCCTGATCCTCGAATGCGGTGGCATAACCTTCGCCAAGGACAACCGCCACCACGGCTTCGGGCCCATGTTCCTTGAGGCCGCCCCCTACTCACCCGACGAGGCCATCGTGGTCGATGCCGTCAACGCCCCCCTGGCCATCGACCTCCACGGGCTCCGATACCAGGGCGTCATCGTCAGCGGCTCCCTCTCCATGGTCACCGACCCCGAGCCCTGGGCCACCAAGGTCATGGCCTTCATGAAAACGGCCTTCGACATGGGCATGCCCATCCTGGGCGTCTGCTATGGCCACCAACTGCTCGCCGAGATACTCGGCGGCTCGGTCCACTACCACCCAAAGGGCATGGAACTGGGCAGCCACGAAATCGTCCTTGCGCCCAAGGCCAAGTCCCATCCCCTCCTCGCCGATCTACCCCCCGCCTTCCCGGCCTACGAGTCCCACAGCCAGGCCGTGGCCCGACCGCCCGCGGGCTTCGAGGTCCTGGCCGCCTCCAAACACGACCCCCACCAGATCATGGCTCACGGCGACAACGTCCTGACCTGCCAGTTCCACCCGGAGTTTTCCACCCCCTTCATGGATGACCTCCTCGAGGACCGCAAAGCCTACGTCGCCCCTCCCGGCCTCCCGCCCGGCATTGCCCTTGGGACCGAGCCCATCGGCGATAACCCCTCCCGGGCGCTCCTCAGGCGCTTCCTCCAACACGCCCGAAAGTTTACGCCGGCCCTGCCCCGTTACCGGCTAGCCCC